>JANYIG010000318.1 GCA_025358765.1 Candidatus Kapaibacterium sp. | reverse complement strand
GTTTATCTTTGCACTACCAACCATCACGAGCTTTACGCCGACAAGTGCCGGAACGGGACTAATTGTAACCATTACAGGTACGAACTTTGCTGGCACGTCGGCGGTGAGTTTTGGTGGCACAGCGGCAACGAGCTTTACGGTGGTGTCCTCCACGCAGATAACAGCAGTCGTTGCGGCAGGTGCAAGCGGTAGTGTTTCTGTAACAAATCCTTCTGGTACAGGAACCTTAGCAGGGTTTACTTTTGTTCCTCCGCCCACGGTTACCAGTTTTACACCCACAAGTGCAGCAATGGGGTCAACGATACTGATTACCGGAACAAATTTTACCGGAGCAACGGCAGTCAATTTTGGCGGCACCGCCGCAGCGACATTCACTGTGATTTCCTCTACGTTGATGACCGCAGATGTAGGAGTGGGAGCGACGGGTAGTGTTTCCGTGACAACATTGGGCGGCACAGGTTCACTTGCAGGCTTCACGTTCTTTGATCCGCCAACGCTTACGAGTTTCACGCCCGTCAATGCTGGACCGGGGTTGACCGTAACTCTTACTGGTACATATTTTACAGCAACGACGGCAGTCAGTTTTGGCGGGACGGCTACAGCGAGTTTTACCATTAATTCCCCGACACAGATAACAGCAGTCGTAGGGACAACGGGCGCAACTGGGAGTGTCTCGCTCACAAATCAGGGCGGGACGGCTACCCTTGCTGGGTTTACATTTTACCAAACCCCAACAATCGTGAATTTTTCACCCGCGTTGGCAGCATCCGGAGCAACAGTAACGATTAACGGAACAAATTTTGTTGCAGGTGCGACGGCAGTCAGTTTTGGCGGCATACCAGCAGCAAGTGTCAACGTGATTTCCTCGAATTTGCTAACAGTAGTTGTGGGAACAACGGGTGCAACTGGTAGTGTTGTTGTGACAACATTTGGCGGCACGGCGACAAAACCAGGGTTTACGTTTATTGCTCCGCCAACAATAACGGGTTTTACAACCTCAAATGCCGGACCGTCGCAAACGGTGACCATCACAGGAACAAACTTTACTTTTGCGACCGCCGTTAGTTTTGGCGGGACGGCGGCAGCGAGTTTTACGATAGTTTCCCCGACGCAAATAACGGCAGTTGTCGGTGCAGGAGCAACGGGTAATGTTGCTGTAACCAATCCGGCTGGAACGGCAACGATAGCAGGATTTATTTACTATCCAGCGCCAACGATAACGATCTTTTCACCAACACTTGCCGCATTAGGTGCAACGGTAACGATTAACGGAACAAATTTCACTGGCGCAACATCGGTAAGGTTTGGCGGCACCACAGGAACCGTGGCAGCAACCAGCTTTACGATAATTTCTCCTACGCAAATAACGGCAGTTGTCGGTGCGGGGAGTTTGAATGGGGTTGTGGCAGTAACGACTTCTGGTGGCACGGCGACACTTGGAGGTTTTATGTTTGCCCCTCCACCGACCATCTCTACCTTTGCGCCGATAAACGCGGGAGCAGGAACAACCGTAACGATTACGGGAGTAAACTTCATCGGTGTTACATCAGCGAGCTTTGGTGGTGTGGCAGCAGCGAGTTTTACGGTAGTTTCTCCTACGCAAATAACGGCAGTTGTGGGTGCGGGAACGAGTGGAAGTGTGCGAGTAAATTCGCCCAATGGAGTAGGGTCATTGGCAGGTTTTACGTACTTTTTGGCACCGACAATTACGAGTTTTACACCAACAACAAGTGGAACAGGTCAGTTTATTACAATTAGAGGGACAAACCTTACTGGTACAACGGCAGTAACGTTTGGCGGTATTGCGGCAACATTTTTTACGGTTAGCTCTTCCACACAAATAACAGCAGTTGTGGGTGCGGGGGCAAGCGGTAGTGTTGTGGTGACGACTCCGGGCGGAACGGCGAGTTTGGCAGGTTATACGTATTTCCCAGCGCCGACAATTACGAGTTTTACGCCGATGAGTGCTGAACCTGGGCAGATAATAACCATTACGGGTACGAACTTTACGGGAACAACTTTGGTGAGTTTTGGGGATTCAACGGTGAAGAACTTCACGGTGGTTTCGCCAACACAAATAAATGCCGTCGTACCGATTTTGGCTGGGTCGAGCGGATTAGTTGTTGTTGTTAACCCTGGCGGCAAGGCGTTACAAGGGGGCTTTACATTTATTCCTGCCCCAACGGTCACGAGTTTTACGCCCACAAGTGCCGGTCCTGGTGAGACGATAACTATCACGGGTACGAATTACACAGATGTGACATCCGTAGGTTTTGGTGGCGTAGCGGCGGAAAGTTTTATGGTGCTTTCACCAACAAAAATAACAGCGGTCGTGGCTATTGGCGGTGCAAGCGGACGTGTTGAGGTGACAACGCCGAATGGTACGGGTGGTTTAGCGGGGTTTGTATTTATTCCACCTATTCCGACAATCACGGGTTTTACGCCAACGAGCGGTGGTCCTGGAATGACCGTATCAATCACAGGAACAGGTTTTACTGGTGCAACCGCCGCTACATTTGGTGGTATGAACGTTGTAAGTTTCACGGTAATTTCTCCGACGCAAATAACGGCTGTACTCGGCACGGGGGCTACGGGTAATGTATCCGTAATAACACCGGGCGGTGCAGCAAGTTTGGCAGGATTTATCTTTGTTCCTGCGCCAACAATAACGGATTTTAGCCCGATGACGGTAACAGCCGGTTCGACGGTCATTATCACGGGAACGAATTTTACGGGTGCGACGGCGGTGAGTTCTGGTGGTGTACCAGCGACCAGTTTTATTGTGCTTTCTCCAACACAGATTTCAGCGGTAATTGCGGCAAGCGGTAATATTGCCGTAACAACTTCCGGTGGTACAGCAACACTCGGTGGCTTTACGTCTATTCCAACGCCAATCATTACAGGCTTTACTCCATTAGGGGCAGGGTCAGGAACAACCGTAACAATTCGAGGAATAAACTTTATTGGCGTGACAACCGTGAGCTTCGGCGGTGTAGCGGCGGCAAGTTTCACGGTAGTTTCTCCAACAGAAATAAATGCCATTGTTGCAACGGGCGCAACGGGTGGGGTTTCTATTACTGCAACAGGTGGGATGGCAATGCTTGGCGGATTTACCTTCATTCCGGTACCAACGATTATAAGTTTTACGCCAACCAGTGCCGGATTGAATTCAACGGTGACGATTACTGGAACAAACTTCACGGGAACAACAACCGTAGGTTTTGGCAGCACGACAGGCACAATAGGAATCGTAGCAGTAACAAGTTTTACCGTTGTTTCCCCTACACAAATACGAGCAGTTTTGGCAACAGGAGCCAGTGGCAGTGTACTCGTTACGACACCGGGTGGTACGGCGACGAAAGAAGGCTTTACATTTCTTTCAGCACCAACCATTACGAGTTTTAGCCCCACAAGTGCTCTCGCTGAAGATGTGATAACGATTACCGGAACAAACTTTATCGGCGTAACGGCAGTAAAGTTTGGCGGCACAGCCGTAGCAAATTTCTCCGTGATTTCTCCGACGCAGATAACAGCAACAGTAGCTTCTGGCACTTCGAGTGGAAGTGTTACTGTTACAGCCGCCGGCGGAACGGCTACCTTAGCGGGTTTTACCTATATTCCATCGCAGCCGATAATATTGTCGTTCATGCCAACAAGTGCGGGAGCCGGAACCACGGTGACAATCAATGGAACGGATTTTATTGATGTGACCGCTGTGGGGTTTGGCGGTGCTACGGGAACTGTTGCTGCAATACGATTTGCCGTGATTTCCCCAACACGAATAACAGCGGTAGTTCCAGTCGGCGTAAGTGGTTCAGTGTCCGTTACCACGGTGAACGGAAGAGCTACATTAGCAGGCTTTACATTTATTCCTGTTCCGAGTATCACAAGTTTTGCGCCGACAAGCGCGGGTACAGGGAAGACAATTACTATCACGGGAACAAGCTTCACAACCGGAACAGGTGTCAGTTTTGGTGGAGTAGCCGCAACGTCGTTTACGGTGCTTTCTCCAACACAAATAACGGCGGTAGTATCTACCGGAGCGACGGGTAGTGTAGCAGTAACAACATTGGGTGGAACTGCAAATGCAATTGGTTTTACGTTTCTTCCATCTCCTACGATTAGCAGTTTCACACCAACGAATGCTGGACCGACAACGACAATAACAATCAATGGCTCAAACTTTACGGGGGCGACGGTGGTGAGTTTTGGTGGTACGCCAGCGGCAAGTTTTGTTGTTGTTTCCTCAACACAGATAACAGCGGTTGTCGCTGCCGGTACGATAAGTGGTGATGTGTTGGTTACGACTCCTGCTGGTACGGCGACGCGAGGCGGTTTTACGTTCCTCGCGCCACCAACAATTACCAACTTCACGCCAACGAGCGCTGGAGTTGGAATGACGGTAACATTGACGGGAACAAACTTTACAAATGTAACGGCAGTTAGTTTTGGTGCTGTTACGGCAGCAAGTTTCACGGTGATTTCCCCGACCCAAATCACTGCGGTAGTAGCTGCTGGCGGAACGAGTGGTGATGTTTCCGTTACGACATCGGGTGGAACGGGAACACGAGCAGGCTTTCGATTGATTCCACCACCGTTGATAACGTTGTTTACTCCCAAAAGAGCACTGGCTGGGGTAGTGATAACAATCACTGGAAAAAATTTCACAGGTGCAACGTTTGTTGGATTTGGTGGTACAACAGGAACCGTGGCAGCCGCAAGTTTTACAGTAGTTTCTGACTCAGTCGTAACGGCGGTGCTATCGGCATTGGGAACGACTGGGAGCATATCGGTAATTACGCCCGGCGGGACAGCGATAAGCCCAGGATTTACTAGTGTTTCTGCTCCAATTATTTCGGGGTTCACACCTACAAGTGCTGGAGCAGGGTTGACGGTAACGATTATCGGAACAAACTTTACCGGTGCAACTGCCGTGAGTTTCGGTGGAACACCAGCAGCGAGTTTTGTCGTCGGTTCCGATACGCAGATAACGGCAATTATTGGCGGAGGTGCAAGCGGTAGTGTTGTGGTGACAACGCCAGATGGAACAGCAACATTGCCCGGCTTTACCTTTATTCCTGCGCCGACGATAACGTCATTTACGCCGGCAAACGGAGCGGTTGGAACGTCAATAATAATAACAGGGAAAAACTTTAGCGGGAGCAGTAGCGTTGTTATAGGCGGTGTTAGCATACCGTTTGCCGTTAATTCCGACGGTCAAATTACTGTTGTTATTCCTGTAAGTGGCGTGGCAAATGGGAACATTACTATTGCGAGCAGTGGGGGAGTAGGAATATCCACGCAATCATTCCAGTTTGTCCCGCCACCAAATATTGAATCGGCGGGCTTTGTTCAAAGCCGACAAGGAGTGATATTGAGAATCACGGGCATAAACTTTGCCAACACGATGAGTGTAAATATAGGGCAGATAACAGTTCAATTTAATGTGGTGAACCAAACACAAGTCACCGCGTCCATCCCGCCAGGCGCATCACAAACAGACATTATACGGCTAACCACCCCCGGCGGGGTGGCGTTGTCAACTGGTATGCCATTGATGCCAGCAATTACAGCAATTGCACCCTCACGAGGCGGACCCGGCACACGGCTGATAATCAGCGGACAGAATCTGAGTAGTACGACGCAAGCCAGTGTCGGCGGTGTCCCTGTAAGTTTTGAAGCATTGAGTTCCACGCAAGTTGTCATTACTATTCCACAAACGGGTGCGTTTGGCATTATTGGTTTGACCACCGCGCTTGGCGTGGTAACCACAACTTCGACCTTTACGTTTATTACGTCGTCGCCATCCATAGCTTCTTTTTCGCCAACACAAGGTGATGTCGGTACGATGGTGATCGTAACGGGTGCGAATTTTAGTGGTGCAAATGCTGTCTTTGTTGGTGGCGTACCTGTTCTTTTCAGCGTAAAAAGCTCGACAGAACTTTTGGTTACTATACCGCCATCGGGTGCAACAAGCGGTAATATTGTGGTTGTTTCACCACTTGGCGTGGCAGTATCTACCGGACGGTTTCTCTTTACTCCGAACGGGGTTGTTCCACCGACAACTCCTCCTATTGCCCCAGGCACAGTGAAATGTTACCCGAACCCAGCATCCGATAACATCACAATTGCCTATTCGTTAGAAGAAAAAGCCGAAACCGTCACAATTCGTATTTTGGATATGAAGGGCAGCTTAATAAAAACACTTCAGCAAGATGCACAAGAGGTTGGGGAACATATAATAACTTCAGCATTAAATAGCCTTGCACAAGGCGCATACACCGTAGTCGTAGAAACACGTGAAAAGCGCATATCTGCAATGTTTATGATTAGTCGTTAAACGGAATGCACATTTTTTTACTCAAAAATATGACACGTTGCATTCTTTTTCTGTCGCGTTGGCAAACCCAGCCGGAGACGGCTCGCCACACAGCCGGAGCGTACTCCAGCTGCATATTTTTGACCATTGTTTTACTCATTTTGATGGGTGTAAACAATATTCAGGCGCAAGACCTTGATAAAATTGATATTCGAGACCTCGATAATATCTCGTTTGACTTATTACTCGATATTGATTTATTGCAAGTGGCATCAAAAAAGCCTCTTTCTAAAAAAGATGTTCCGGGTGTGGTTACGCTTATTAAGCGGGATGAAATTCAGAACTCTGGTGCCCGCGACCTTACAGACGTACTCCGTATGGTACCGGGTTTTGAGTTTGGTGGTGATATTCAAGGCGTGATAGGAATTGGAGTCCGCGGTAACTGGGCGCACGAAGGGAAATCGCTTGTCATGATAGACGGTTTGCAAATCAATGATTTTCTGTTTGCTACTGTTCCGATAGGCAATCGTTTTGCGCTCGACCAAATTGAGCGGATAGAGATTATCCGCGGACCCGGGTCTTCGTTTTATGGTGGTTTTGCCGAGCTTACCGTTATCAATATCATAACTCGTGCGCCGCAGGATATAGATGGAGTAGTTGTTTCGGGCAATTTTGGCCAAATGCAAGATGCTTTTGGGCGCTTGAATGGAAATATCAGCTTTGGAAAGAAATTTGGTGAGGTCGCCGTTGGCGTGTCCGCATTCGTAGGGAAAGCAAACACCAGTGACCGTGCCTACAAAGGTTTGGAGGACACGGTTTCGTTTCCAATGGCAGACAACCAAACAATTTCACCGCTCAGTGTGAATGCGACCGTAAAAGCGGGTGATTTTCAAGCGCGTGTCCTTTACGACCGCTATAATACCACGATGCGAAATGGTATTGGAACAACGTCATTGCCACGAACCTTCAGCACCAACTTTACCTCACTTGTCGCTGATGCTCGGTATGAATGGAAAATTTCGGACAAAGTAACACTCTCTCCACGCCTGAATTATACGCGCCAACAACCGTGGAACCTTGCGGACAGTTCAGCGATAAATCCTGCCTCTGATTTCAATTTTTTGGTTATTGATAAAACCGTTGAGCGGCTTTTGGGCAGTCTTGCAATCTCAGCAGATGTCTCCAAAAATCTCTTTTTTACCCTTGGCACCGAATATTATATTGATAATGGGAACGCTTCATCAGTTGATCCACCATCATCGCTTTGGAATGATGGGCGCGGAAATAGCAGCCGTTCGGTGCAATACAATAATTTCGGGGTGTTTTTGCAAACACTCCTCACGACGAATCTTGTGAATATCAATGCCGGTTTGCGGTTGGACAAATATAGCGCTGTGCCATTAGCGCTTGTGCCGTGGTTAGGTTTGACAAAAACTATCGGTAATTTTAATGTGAAGGCATTGTTCGGGCAGAATTTCCGCGCACCTTCTATAGAAAACATCCGTCTAAACCCGAACATCAAACCAGAATTAACCACGGCATTAGAAATAGAGCTTGGGTATCAATTGCAATATAATATGTTTGTCTCTGCTAATATTTTTAACGTTTCGATAAGTGATGCCATTATTTTTGGCGGCGGGGGATACATAAACTACGCCCGTACGCAAACACGCGGGGTGGAGTTGGAGTATTTTTTCAAAGATACGTGGGGAAGTGTAAATGTAAATTACTCATTCTATCTAGCAAGCAACGACGGACTTTCCGACAGTGTTCGTATGCAGAATCCCTATCGCGTTTGGAGCTACCGAACGAACACAAACGGTAAACAGGAAACACTTTTTACGAATGATAACGTGGTCTTGGGTTTTGCCCCTCATAAAATCACACTCAATTCATCATTTAATCTTTCCGACGTAGCCGTTGGTTTGAGTATCAATCCATCGTTTGTTTTTTTGGGCAGTCGCTATGCCGTTTCTACGCTCAAACTGTTTGTTGAGGGTGCTCAAACTGTTCAAGAAACAAAATCTGTGGCGCTTTTGAATGTGTTTATTCACTATAAAAATGCTTTTAAGGTTCAGGGATTAGATATGGGCGTAGGTGTGTACGACGCACTTGGCTCAAACTACGATTTTGTGCAGCCTTACAACACTGGGAACGCAGTTTTGCCCGGATCATCACGCGAAATTGTACTCAAAGCTTCGTATCGTTTGCGTTTCTAAGTATTTCGTTGACGTATTGCCTTGACGCATTGCGTCACGGGTTGGAAGATTTTCTCAAGAACACTTTTTTCAGGGAATTATGAATATAATAATCAGACGCATTGCGTCGATGTCTGGTTCATACATCATATCATTACTGTTCGTTGTGATGACGCTGATTTTTACTGTTGCTCCACCAAGTATGGCGCAGGAAATTCCTGTGCAGGTGAAGCTCCATGTAGTATTATTAAAAAAAGTCTTATCCTTGAGCAAAACACTTCAAGGTAAACAAGTGAAGGTTGTGATTGTCTATACGGATGCTTCATCGTTCGTTAAAGATGAAGCGTTGAACGGTTTTATTGCTATCGGTATTCAGGCAACAGCATGTAAAGTACCACAAATAGCGCAAGAAGCGAGTGATGCCGATGTTATCTATATAGCTCCCGGTGCGAATGCCGCCCAAAAATTTTGTGAGGACAAAGGAATTCTTTCCATCACAGGGATGCCGTCGTTGACAGAAAGTGGCAAAGTATCAGTTTCTGTTGGTATCGAAGCCGGCAAACCAAAGGTATTTATTAGCCTCCCCCGTTCTAAATTAGAAAAGCAGGAATTTTCATCGGATTTATTCAAGGTTGCAAAAATATTTTAAGGTTGAAAAACAATAACCTTTTGGAGTGCAAAGAGAAATTCGCCGCCGCAACCAGTAGATTTCGTCTGTGTCAAAGGCTTTAATTAACGACAAACTTTTGCCCGCGTCCCACATTTGACACTTTGTTTTTTGAACAACCTTCGTCACTCATAATGACGATATGAAGCTCTGCCACTCACTTGGCTGCCGTTGTCGTGGATTTGTACTGGACGAATTGCGTCCTTACCCAGAAATAATTTTCATCATCATCTTCACGATTCAAGTAACAATAATGATGAACAAAAAAAAATTACTCATAGGTACATTGCGCCCTCTCGCTGTGTTTGGCATCATGACGCAATGCGTCATGCTACAGTTCTTTGCGCCCTTTGCTTATACTCAGCCTGTCCAGAAGCCTGACGCATTACGTCAGGGAGGGAAACTTTTGGATAGTATTGCTCTTGAAGCGCAGAAGGAATATGTATCGCTTGATGAAGCGCTCAAAGAGCCTACCAAGGTGTATCGGCTTACTCTAAAAAGCAGTCAATTGAAAGTGCTTCCTGCGGAAATTGGGATGTTTACGAACCTGCAAACGCTGAATTTGTGGAACAATCAACTAACAGCGCTGCCAGCAGAGATTGCCAAGCTTACGAACCTTCAAACATTAGACTTGAGTAGTAACCCGCTGTTAAATTTCGCTTCAGTTTTTACGACGGTTTCCGCACTTAAAAATCTTCAGACGCTGAATTTGTGGAATAATCAACTAACGACTTTACCCGCTGAGATTGGGGCAATCACCAGTCTTCAAACGCTGTATTTAAGTAGTAATCTGCTAACGGCGTTACCGCCAGAGATTAGCAAACTCACAAATCTTCAAACGTTGTATCTAAGCAGTAATCAATTGAAGGTGCTGCCTGCGGAGATTGACAAACTCACGAACCTCAGAACGTTGTATTTTTGGAATAATCAGCTGACGACATTGCCGACGCAAATTGGTGGACTTACAAATCTTCAACTTATAGATTTAAGCAATAACAAACTGACGGCACTGCCTACGGAGATTGGCAAACTCACAAACCTTCAAACGTTGAATTTGAGCAGCAACCAACTAACGACACTTCCTACGGAAATTGGTAAACTCGCAAACCTCAAGATGATGTATTTAGGTGGTAACCACCTAACAGCGCTGCCTTCGGAAATAGGCAAGCTCACGAATCTCCATACACTGGCGTTGAGCAGCAATCCAGAGCTAAATTTTGCAGCCATGTTTAATACGGTGGCAACACTCAAAAAGCTTCAAACCTTGAATCTGGGTGGGAATCAATTGATAACGCTGCCAATGGAGATTGGCAATCTTGCCAGTATCCAAACGTTGGTATTGAGCGGTAACAAACTCACGGCGGAGGAGCAAGAAAAAATTAAAAAACTCCTACCCAAATGCGAGATAAAATTTTAACAAATTCGTGTTGATTCCACACAGCTTTTTGCCAAAAACCTGTGACAGACACTCTTGCGTCTCTTTGTATTTCTTCTGTCTTGTTTTTCAATTGCAGTTGACGCAACCAGTCCCTGCCAAAATCGGCAAGACCGGCTGGGTCAGGGTTCGGAGATTTTTGCAACGACATTTTTTCGTTAAAATTATGAAAACGTCACCTAACATATTGCGTCGAATTTCAATGCCTCGTCCTAATTCTATCGTCATAGCCTTCACTGTGATCATGATGGCTATCATCGGAGTCCCACCGAGCATGGCACAAGAAATTCTTGTGCCAGTCAAACTTCACGTAGTATTATTAAAAAAAGTTTTCTCCTTGAGTAAAACACTCCAAGGAAAGAAGATAACGGTCGTGATTGTCTATACCGATGCTTCATCACGAGTTAAAGATGAGGTGTTGAGCGGTTTTAAGGCTATCGGTATTCAGGCAACGGCATGTTTAGTGTCGCAGATGGAACAGGAAGCTGGCGATGCCGATGTTATCTACATAGCTCCCGGTGCTAACGCCGCACAAAAATTCTGCGAAGAAAATGGCATTCTTTCCATTACAGGAATGCCCTCACTGACGGAAAGCGGCAGAACGTCGGTCTCTATTGGTATTGTAGCTGGCAAGCCAAAGGTACTTGTGAATACTCGACGGGCTAAAATAGAAAAACAGGAGTTTTCTGCTGGCTTGTTGAAGGTTGCTAAAATATATCAGTGATGCCGGCAGCTCTTGCCGAAGTTAGCTGGATGCATCAATATGACTACTTTTTATTGAATTACCGCCCATTCTGATGAAACGACGCATTGGTATCCAAAAGAAATTTGTAACACTTGTACTGGTGTTGCTGATTGCTATTGCTGCGTTTATTGCTGCCTTCTTTCCTCAGCGCCAAAAAGCGCAAATGAATAAATATTTGAACGAAAAAATACTCGTGACGGCGCAAATGATAGCCTTCAATGCTTCTACGGGTGTTGCGTTTGGAGACGTTGATGCGGTAAAAGCTACATTGGATGTCTTGCCATCACTCTCTGGTGTCAAGTTTGTAAGCATTATTGATACGGTAGGAAAAGAAATTACTGGGTACAAAGCCGATAATACGTATCAAACATTAAATGGTGCAATTGAAATTCTCATCAAATCGGAAACAAAACCCGCAAATCGTAGGATTACTGATATTGGCGACGTTTCATTATATGCTGAGCCAGTAATATTTAAGGGGAATACTCTCGGCAAAGTGATTGTCGGTATTAGCCGTACAGAGCTTGTGAGTGATGCCACCCAAAGTTTATTTATCGCATTAGGAATAAGCGCGGCTATCGTGGTGGTGGGTGGTGTGATTATGTTGGTGTTGAGTAACCGCCTTGTGCAACCGCTCAAAACATTGGCTCGCGCTGCTGGTCAAGTTTCGGCGGGCAACCTTGATGCGGCGGTGCATATCAGCACTAACGACGAAGTAGAGATACTTGCCAATTCCTTTAATCGTATGGTCGCCAATATTCGTCGTGCGCTTGAAGAAGTGCAATCCTCCTTAAGCATAGCCCAGTCGGCAAATGCCCGTAAAACAGAACTGATGAGTATTGTTTCTCATGACCTCAAAAGTCCGCTTTCATCGGTTTTAGCAGCGATAAAACTTATTGAATATGGTGATATTACCACCGAAGAATTTCCCGAGGTTGGTGGTATGCTTCGCCGAACATGCGAGCGTATGATTGAGCTTATTGAAAACTTATTGGCGAGTTCGGCGATGGAAATGGGAGAAATACAAATCTCGAAGTCAACGTGCAATGCCAAAGACCTTATGAAGCGGGTTGCAGAAGCTAACAGCCTCAATCTTGAGCAAAAATCGCAAAAGCTTACGCTTTTGAGCGAAGGGAGTAATTTTGATTTTGATGCAGATAAAATGTTGATATATCAAGTCTTAGAAAATTTTACTTCCAACGCCATTAAATATTCTCCCCCTAAAACGACTATTACGACGCGAGTGATTGCAACGACGAACGCCATTCGCTTTGAAGTACAAGATGAAGGTCCGGGGTTGACCGATGAAGATAAACAGAAATTGTTCGGTTTTTTTCAGCGTCTTTCGGCGCGACCGACAGCCGGCGAATCCTCACACGGTGTGGGGTTGGCAATTACAAAACGTGTTGTAGATTTACACGGTGGTAAAATTTGGGCAGAAAGTCAAGTTGGTGAGGGGACGACATTCATTGCCGAATTGCCGAAAAATATGGATGTACCACAAGGCGTACTGCAAGGCGTACCGCGAGACGTTTTGAGCGCTTGAATGCATTACTACTCTCTCTGATTGGCTGACGCAATGCGTCAATACCCATTTTTATTGAATTATTGCTCACTATGAAACATCGTTTTGGTATCCAGAAGAAGTTTGTAACGCTTGTGTTGGTAATGCTTATGGGTATTGCTGCGTTTATTGCTGCCTTCTTTCCGCAGCGCCAAAAAGCGCAAATGAACAAATATTTGAACGAAAAGGTATTTGTAACAGCACAAATGATAGCCTTTAACGCCTCGACGGGGGTTATGTTTGAAGACGCTACTGCGGTAAAGTCCACTTTGGATGTATTACCATCACTTTCGGGTGTAAAGTTTGTCAGCATTGTTAATCCAGCGGGGGAAGAAATTGCTGGTTACAAAGCCGATAATACCTACCAAACATTAAGTGCTGCTATCAAAACACTTATCAAATCGGAAACAAAACCCGCAAACCGTATTATCACTGATGTTGGTGATGTGTCGTTGTACGTTGAACCTGTTTTGTATCAAGGCAATGCTATTGGCAAAGTGATTGTTGGCATCAGCCGAAAAGAGTTGGTGAGCGATGCTACGCAAAGTTTATTTATTGCATTAGGAATTAGTGCGGCTATTGTGGTGGTGGGTGGTGTGATTATGCTGGTTGTGACTGGTCGCCTTGTGCAGCCACTAAAAAAATTAGCTCGTGCTGCCGGTCAAGTCTCGGCAGGCAATCTTGAGGCGACGGTAGATATCAACACCAACGACGAAGTGGATGTACTCGCCAAATCCTTTAATCGGATGGTTGTCAGTATTCGTCATGCGCTTGAGGAGGCGCAGCGCATCTCGAAAGCTGAAGAAATGGCAAAAGAAGCCGAACGTGCTCGCAGCGAACTTCAAGCACAACAAATTTATTTGGAAGAATCGGCGCGACGTATTTTGGAGGCAATGCAGGATTTCGCAAAGGGCGATTTATCCGTTCAATTGCAGCACAATGATACGAACGACGTTATTCAAGATATTTCATTAGGCTTCAATCTGGCTGTGTATAATATCAGCCAATTGATTGAGAATGTAATCCAAGCAGCACAGGGAACGGCGCTCGTTAGTGTAAATATTACGTCCAGTTCGGGTGCTATGGCAAAAGGGGCAGAGAATCAAATGCTTCAAATTAATGCGGTCACGAGCGAAATGGATGAGATTATTGCGGTCATTAGCGAAAGTTCGTTGCAAGCATCAAACACGGCTCGTGAATCTACTGAAGCGAGCAATGATGCACAACAGGGCGGACGTGTCGTCTCCGATGCCATTGCCGGTATGAATGCGATTGCCGAAGTGGTGAACCAATCCGTGGGTACGGTGAAGGCGCTTGGCAAGAGCAGTGAACAAATTGGCGAAGTGATTGAAGTGATTGAAGGAATTGCTGACCAAACGAACCTGCTTGCGCTGAATGCCGCTATTGAAGCCGCTCGTGCCGGCGAGCAAGGACGAGGTTTTGCTGTGGTTGCCGACGAGGTACGCAAACTTGCCGAACGCACACAACAAGCGACCAAAGAAATATCGGCAATGATTACCCAAATTCAACACGAAACGCAGCAAGTTGTTAAATCAATGCAGGCTTCTGCAAAAAATGCAGAACAAGGAAAAAATGCTGCAGCAAAAGCTGCCGATGCGTTAGAGCGCATCATTACACGCACGGCGGCGGTTGCGAACAGCATCAATCAGCTTGCAACCATGAGTGAGCTACTTGCCGGACGCGGGCGGGCGATTAGCCAAACCATTGAAGTTATCAAGACCGTTGCACAAGATTCCGCTACGCTCACAGGCGCAATCGCGGAAAGCGCCATTGACCTTACGACATCGAGCAGCGAATTACTTGATTCAATAGAACGCTTTAAGGTGTGATACTTATATGAAATTTCTCCACACCGCGGATTGGCACTTGGGGCGGCGCTTGCATGGACAAGAACTTGCCGCCGAACATGATGCTTGTTTGGATGAAATTATTCGACTTATCCGCGAACACCGCGTGGATGCTTTTATACACGCCGGAGATGTGTTTGACACTGGAACCCCGCCAAATTACGCCCTCAAGCAATACTATAATTTTCTCGCCCGCGTAGCACAGGCTGGATGCGGTACGGTCATCATCACTGGTGGCAACCACGATTCACCCACCGCGTTGAATGCGCCTAAAGACCTCTTGGAAGCACTGAATATTTATGTTGTGGGTGGTGCGACGGAAAATATTGCCGATGAAATTCTCCCTATAAAAAACTCCGAAGGCAAGACCATTGGCTACTGCTGTGCCGTGCCATTTTTGCGGGATAAAGATTTGCGCTATTCCATGCCGGGCGAAACGGACGCAGAACGCTCAAAGCGCATTGTTGCTGGGATTCAGGAGCATTACGAACGTGTTGTTGCCGCCGCGCAACTACTCAACACAGATGATTTGCCGATTATCGCAACGGGTCACCTTTTCGCTCAAGGCGGCATAACGGGTGATTTGGACAACAAAGAGCAAATTCACGTTGGTAATTTAGGGCAAATCGGCGCGGATGCGTTTCCCGCAGGACTTGCGTACGTCGCTTTGGGGCATCTGCATCGTCCGCAAAAAGTCGGCGGGCGAGATACGGTGAGGTACTCAGGCTCTCCGGTGGCGTTGGATTTTAGCGAACGCGACGATGCAAAGCAGGTGGTGATTGTGGAATGTTTGCCCAAACAGACCGCCCGCATAGAGATAATCCCACTTCCTACGTTTCGCCGTTTGGTGCGGTTTTCGGGAATGTTTGCCGAGGTAGAACACGCCATAAAAGATTTTGACACAAATAAATACGAACGTTCTGTCTTTGCTGAAGTCCATTTGTCGCCTAATGCAACAACGGCAGCGCTGGACGTGAATGATTATTTTCGTACACTTACTGCAAAACACCACGGCGAAAAAATGCAGATTTTACGCGTCGTTCAAACTCGTACTATCGGAGTACCTGCATTCGATAAGAACTCCTCTACGGGTTTGGAAGAACTTTCTCGCATGGATGTTTTTGCTGAAAGGCTTAAAAAATCGGGTATTGAGGGCGAAGAAATGATTGAACTGCAACGCACGTTTCAGGAATTACTCACACTTTTGGATGAAGCGGAATTTACAAAAGAGGGGATGACCGCATGAAAATTTGTTCAGTACGCTTTGCCAATCTGAATTCCTTGCGCGGTGAACATCACATTGAATTCGATGCTACACCCCTCGCCGAAAGCGGTTTGTACCTTATCACGGGCGAAACGGGTGCGGGAAAAACCACAATTTTGGATGCTATCACCGTTGCACTTTATGGACGCGCTGCCCGCTACGACGATAAAAAACCCGAAAGCCTGATGGCGCGGCACACCGGCGAGTGTTACGCCGAAGTTGAGTTTGAATCCGGTGGCAAACGTTACCGCTCCAAATGGTCGCTTTTTCGTTCACGAAAAAAGCCCGACGGTGCTTTGCAGCCTGATAAAATGGAACTCTCTGAATTATCGAATGGTGCGGTAGAGGGGGTGTTGCTCGCCGAAAAAAAATCCGAAGTTCCTGCGAAAGTTGCGGAAATAAGCGGTCTGACGAGTGAACAATTTTTGCGCTCAGTGATGTTGGCGCAAGGTAAATTTGCGGAATTTCTGAAAGCCAACGAAAACGATCGCGCTGCGTTGTTGGAGCAGATGACGGGTACGGATGAATACTCGAAAATTTCCAGTGCGGTGTTTTTAAAAGCAAAATCAACAAAAGAAGTATTGGAGAGGCTTGAGGAGAAATTGGGTGGTGTGCAGCTACTATCGCGCGAAGAACGTGAGGCGCACGAAACCGCCATCCGCGAAAAAAATACGACCAGCAATGATTTGGGGAAAGAAATGGAGCGGCTTCGCACTGCGCTTCAGTGGATGGAGCAAGTAAATAATCTTGACCGTGAGGTGAATGATTGTAAAGTAGGTGTTAAAACCGCGCAGCGCGAGGTTGACGAATTTACACCAGAGCGCGAGCGTTTGGAGCGACATCGTCAGACCGTACCTTTTCACGCAAACATAGCGGTGATAGACAAGACGGCAAGCGATATTCGCACGATTACGGCAACGATTATTCAAATTGAATCGGAGGGAATTCCTGCCGCTGCAACTGTACTGAAAGACGCACAAAAACTCGTCTTGGAAAAAGACGGTGAGCGAATTGCTGCTAAAAAAGAACTCGCCGAGTCGCAACCGCTTTTCGACGAAGTTTTACAGAAAGATAGCGCTATTGCCGCCGAACAAGAGCAAATCACCAAAGACCGTATCAATACGGAATCCGACCACACAAATGCCGAAAACGCACGGGGTGAGTTTCGCAAACGTACACAATCGCTTGAAACCACGCGCATCCAAGCCGCTGAAGCCGCTCAATGGCTTTCCGCTCACTCCGCTGACAAATCTCTCGAAAACGTATTGCCACTTCTTCGGAGCGAACTCAAGCAATTAGCGGCGGCACAAGATGCCCATAAAAACGCACTTTCTGTCTTGCAAAAAAATAATGAAAAGCATGATAACGTTGCAACAAGCATCAATAAACTTTCCGAAAAACATACCAGTCTGCAAACCGCATTCGACAAGGCAGATACGCTTATTAAAAACCTTGAACACAAAGCAGAACAAACCTTAGAGGGAATACCCATAAACGAGGTTGAGGAAAAAATCAAGCTGTGTACGAATGAAGGACAAGCGCTGAAAGAGCAAATTCCTTTTGCAAAGGATTTTTTTGCTAAAAGCGAGGAAATACGCGACTCCCTGAAAAAAGTACAATCATCTGATACGGCGGCAAAAATGCTTCAGACTCAGAGCCTTGAACTTGCCAAAAATCTTGGCGAGGCAGAAGAAAAACGTAATCTCCTACAGCGTGTCCTCGATCATTCTCGTCTTATTGCCAAGTACGAGGATGACCGTAAACGTCTTGTAGATGGCGAAGATTGTCCGCTTTGCGGGTCGGTGCATCACCCGTTTGCTGAACATTTGTCCAAAGCGGATATAACAAGCGATGAAGCGGCTCTCAAGAAAGTGGAAGCGCTTATTAAACAAATCCATGACCAAACAAACAAGATTGCCGCAAAAAAAAGCAAGGCAGAAAGCGAACGCACAAGCAGCGAACAGGACATTGTGCGTTTGCAAGCCGAAGTGAAGGAGCGACGCGAACAGTTTGATACGCTGAATAGGCAGTTTCATACTGCATATTTACTTGATGACGTAGTTGCGTTAGAAGCCGCATACAAACTCAAGCGCAATGAATATACACGTCTTCAAGCCATCAAATCAATATTCACTGAACTTCAGACACAGATTGCTGAAGAGCGTATCAACACTGATACGGTGAAAGACGAGCTGAATAATATTGCAACAGATTTTGCCGTTGCAGAGAGTCTAGGTACATCGCTTTTGGAAGGTGCGCCGGCGCTTCAAGCTAACGTAAATACTACATTGCTGCTTGTACAACGACTCACAAAGACCCTTACGGAACAACTTGCTGAATTTGGCGGAGAAATACCAAAGAGTCCCAATGCCGCACAAAAACTTGTAGATCACCTTGCCGAACGCGCTACAGCGTACGGTGAACAGCAACGCTCCGAAGAGCGTTTGAGAGGGGAAGTCGAGCAGCTCAAGGCTGGTTTGGATGAACTTGAAAAAATGTGTTTGGACAAAGAGCGAACATACAAGCAGCTTCTGGAGGATGTTACGAAAAAAGAAAAGCATCTGAAAGATATCCAGTCAAAGCGCAGTGAGATTTTCGGTGCAAAACAACCCGCTGACGAGCGCAAACGTTTGGAAAGCCTCGTCGAAAGCAGTGAAGAACAGTACAATAAAGCGCAAGGCGTTGTTCAAGAAGCAGAGATAATTGTGAGTAATCTCACAACGACTCTTGACGAAAACAAACGTGGGCGGGAAAATTTAGAACGTGAGATGAAAGAACGTACCGATGCAATGCTGGAGTTGGCATTAGAACAAAATTTTGTTTCCATTGAAGATATTCGCGCTTCTATGCTTGATGCCGCCGAAGCCGAACGCCTTGAGAGTCGTGCAAAGACGCTTGATGACGCACGTTCGCAAAAACAAAATGACCTGAGTAGTTTACAAATACGCTTGGAAACTGAACGCAATAAAAATCTGCTTGCTGATTCGTCCGTAGAGGAGGCAAAATCGAGATTGGAAAAGAGTTCTGCCAATCAAAATGAACTTTTGAAAGATATCGGTGCAATGCAACACCTTCTTGAAAACGATGAGACCCACAAGCGAGAATACGCCGCGTTTGCAGAAGAATGTGCGATACAACGTATTGAAGTCAATCGTTGGCAAAAACTGAACAACCTCATTGGTTCGGCAAAAGGCGATGTGTTTCGGAAATTCGCGCAAGGTCTCACGCTTTCACGCCTCGTGCGGCTTGCTAACGCTCAACTTTCGCGCTTACATGGACGGTATGAATTGCTCAAAATGCCAGATTCCGATTTGCAATTAGCAATTGTGGATAACGAGCAAGCAAGCGCGATACGTCCGATTGAGAGCTTGTCCGGCGGAGAATCGTTTTTGGTGAGTTTGGCTTTGGCATTAGGTCTGTCGGATTTGGCGAGCCACAAAGCGAGCGACAAAGCGGGGCGCAATGCGTCTATTGACTCGCTATTTGTGGATGAAGGTTTTGGAACACTCGACGCGCAGACCCTTGAAGAAGTAATGACCGCGCTTGAAAACCTCAGAATGCGCGGCAAAACTATTGGCATAATTTCTCACGTCGAAATGCTTAAAGAGCGCATCACGACACAAATTCAGGTGAAAAAACGAGGTGATGGTGTAAGCTCTCTTCGGGTTGTATCCAATTAATCCATTATCAGGTAGCATCCACCATCCACGAAAAACTATCGTTGTGTTTTGTTTACACTATCGCTCCAAAAAACGCCATGATGTTTTAAAATCTTTCGCAAGCTGTTGCCCCGTAAGCAAGGAGCGTGTCATTTCAATCGGGATATTGCCGGAACGCAAAATTGCGTCGTGGAAGTCTTTTTCCGCCATCTTTCCACTTTCCACAAGTTCTTTGCGGAGCGCCATAAATTGTTTTGCACCAATCATATAGGCAAGTTGATACAACGGACCATACCCACCCATTACTGAACGGCGTACTTCAGCTTCGGCATTAGCTCGTTCGTGCCCGACTTTTTCCACTAAAAAATCAATACATTGTTTTGGTGTCCACTTGCCAAGATGATAATTGATGGAAAACATAATCCGGGCGCATCGGTGCATCCGCCAGAATAAAGCACCTACGCGGTCTTCGGGCGTTGCCGTAAATTTTCTATCCCACAGCAGCATTTCCCAATACAACGCCCATCCTTCCGTCCAAAACGGCGACTCAAAAAGTTGACGCTGCCGATTGTACCGATTCATCATAAACCATTGCAAATGATGCCCCGGTATCAACTCGTGAAAGACCGTCGCACGGGCAAAATGTTTGTTGTTGCCTCGCAAACTCATCATTTTTTCGTCGTGGCGCATTTCGTCGGTGGGAAACGAAACTTGAATGAGTTCGCCACCCAGAAAAAATGGGTTGATACGCTGTTGTTCAGGAGTCATCATGGACATACGCCACGTCTCTTTGGCAAGCGGCGGCAGGGTCAGGAGATTGTTTTTTTCTACGTAATGTATCGCTTCTTCAGCCAACAATGTGATAAATGCTGGTTGTTCGCCGGGTGCTACATAATCGTTTTTCACTTTTTCAAGTGCTGCTTTCCAGTTTGTTCCAAAACCCATTTCTTGCGAAGCTCGGAGCATTTCGCGTTCGCACCATGCAAATTCGGTATTGCCTACGGCTATGAGGTCGTCCGGTGTATAGGGAATCATGGCAAATTGCAGGCTTTTGATAAACTCCTCCCGTCCGATTGGCATCCCAACAATACCTGTTCCGTCATCTTGTGTGTTGTCGGGGGCATTCCACGCCTGTAGTGCCGAGGCGTATTCTTCAAGCGCTGCCAATAATTTTTCCGATGGATTTTTTGCCCACCAGCTTACAAGCGGGTCGTAACTTGCATAAAATTTACAGGCTTCTTCCAAAGCTCGTCGCCATTCGCGTGTGATACTTGCGGCTTTCGAGGCTTGGCGGGCGGGCATTTTGGGCTTTTGCCGCAACTCTTTGCCGAGCGAAACAACAAACGCCGTAAGACGAAAAAACCGTGCGGCAAGTTCTTGAGCATTTGGCTGTACGCCGCGCCTACGCTGTATGATAAAACTTGCAAGGCTATCGGTAAATGGAATCAAAGGCTTGATAGCAAGATATTCCGACTGCCGCCGCGAGTCTGTAAAACGACGCTCTTCGATGGTTTGCCGCAACATTACAAAGTCAACTTTTTCCGCAAGCCGAAGTGTTGCAACGTTCACGCCATCCAATTCCCGTAACCAATCGTCGTAAAATCCCGCCATACGATTATAGTATTCGTCGGATTCGCGGAGAGTGTATCTACGATTCAGGCTTTCAGCGTCTTCCTGAAAACGATAAATCAAGGTCTCAATGCTTTTGTCCGCCTCCAGCGATTGTGCCTTCACAAACGGCGCAGAGCAAACGTACAGGACGACGTAAAGGGTAGTGGCTATACATCCAACAAATGTTCTCATCTTCGTTTTGTGATTTTGTTGCGTAAAAAGTTGCAGACCTCGTTATAGACCTCGTTACAGACTTCGTATTAAAAACGTTCCGGCTGAAAGGGTACCATATCCATATGTAAAGGCGTGTTCGTGATGAGTTCCGTCACGAGCAATCCGGTGGCTGGTGCAAGACTCAACCCCATCATAGCGTGTCCGGTGGCGATGATGACGTTTTGCCAACGCTTGCTTTTACCTATAAACGGCAGTCCGTCGGGTGAGCATGGTCGCAAACCGCTCCACAAACGCTCTGGTGTAGGTGTTTCGATATTCATTCCGCGATAAAATTGCGGAATTGTTTGAGCGATGCCTCGAACACGCTGAAGATTTACAGAAAAATCAATATTCGTAATTTCCATCGTTCCGCCAAACCGCACCATATTGCCCATCGGCGTAACGGCAACTTTGCCTTCGGCTAAAATACTGGGAATGTGAATTTTGGGCGCAGCATTAGGCACGGAAAAACTATATCCTTTGCCTGACTGCATCGGGAGCATTATGCCTAATTTTGCAGCCGTAAACGGTGACCATGCGCCCGTAGCAACCACAATTTCATCGGCTTCGTACCGCCCTTTGTCGGTAATAACCGCGCGAATGCGATTGCCCGAATGCTCAAAATCGTTTGCTGTCGTTTGTGTGGCAAGTGTTACGCCATTGTTCGTAAGGTGTCGCACAAGATTTTTCATTAACTCGTTGGGGTTAAGATGTGCATCGCCCGGATAATAGACACCGCCGCGTACATCTAATTCTACTTCCGGTTCTACCTCTCGCAATTCGGAGTGCGAAAGCACTCGTGCTTCAATGCCCGCTTGATTGGCGATTTCTGCCGTTTTTTGTTCTTCGTGTTCGACGGCTGCCGTTTTGTAGAGCATAAGCAAACCTTTTTGCTCGAAACCAAAGGAACAATCAAGTTCGTGCGCCAAATCAGTATAGAGATTGTGGCTCAGGAGGCTGATGTCGCGCAAAGCGGGGATAGAGCGGCGAACATGGTCGGCAGTGGACGATTTGTAAAAATAATATCCCCATCGCAACAAAGAACCGCTCAAACGTGGTTTGATGTAAAAAGGGCTTGTCGGATTAAGAAGCATTTTGAAGCCTTTTGCTATCATGCCCGGCGCGGCAAGCGGAATAATGTGACTCGGTACAATCATTCCCGCGTTGCCGAACGAACAACCATCCGTCAGGTCTGTTTGCTCCAACACCGTGACTTCGCATCCCGCCTTACGTGCAAAATATGCCGTCATAAGCCCGATGATGCCGCCGCCAATAATACATACTCGTTTCATAATCTTCTGAAAATAGAAAAAAAACTACATCACCTGAAAACCAAAGGCGTAAGGGTCATCGTCGTCAATGATAATTGTATTGTATCCCGTTACCATCGCCCAACCTTCGATGCTTGGGATAATTGCTTTTATGCCCGCAATCTCCGTCTCTGCCTCAACTTTGCCGATAAACGTAGAGCCAATAATACTTTCGTGGATAAATTCTTCGCCGCGTTTGAGTTTTCCTTTGGCGTGCCATTGTGCCATACGTGCGGATGTCCCGGTGCCGCACGGAGAGCGGTCTATGGCTTTATTGCCGTAAAAAACTGCATTACGAGCGGTCGCCTGCGCCGAAAGCGTTGTACCTGTCCATAAAATGTGACTCAAACCTTGTATTGTAGGGTTTTGTGGATGTACGAACGAATAGCGCTCGTTCATCGCTGCGCGGAGTTCGCGGCTCCAGATGATAAGTTGTTCTGCCCTAAATTCTTGCAATCCCGGGAAATTTTCTTGTGGATCCACAATAGCGTAAAAATTTCCACCATAACTCACATCCACAACGAGCTTACCAAGCGAGCATTCTGTTTCGAGGGATTCAGCAGCAAGATACGATGCGATGTTGGTGATTTTGACAGATTTTACTTTTTTACCTTCTTGTCGGTATTCGGCAACCACCAAACCCGCCGGAACTTCCAGCCGAAGTATGCCGTGAGTTTTGGGCGTGATCAGCCCTTGTTCAATCGCCACCGTAACCGTGCCGATTGTTCCATGTCCGCACATCGGCAGACACCCACTTGTTTCGATAAAAAGCACTCCCGCGTCGTTTTGTGGGTCGGAGGGCGGATACAAAATACTGCCGGACATCATGTCGTGACCGCGCGGTTCGAACATGAGACCCCGCCGAATCCAATCGTAGTCTCGCAAAAAATGTTGTCGTTTTTCGCTCATCGTCGTACCGTCAAGCAACGGTCCGCCGCCAGCAACTACCCGTACAGGGTTGCCACAGGTGTGGGCGTCCACGCAAAAAAAAGTTTTTGAAGCCATAGTTGATGTTTTTTAGAAATCAATTGAGAACTCACATTTTGAAGTTTAGATAAAATCTCGGAACTCGCATAAAACCTCGCTCTTGTGTTTGCCCTCACCCAACCCTCTCCCAAAGGGAGAAGGCTTCAGAAGACATTGATTTTCCTTGTCTTCGCTCCTTCTCCCTTTGGGAGAAGGCGGGGGATGAGGGGCGAAACAGACAATTTTATCTAAACTTCAAAATAAAAGACTGCATTTTTAACGAATTGCTGAAAATTCTTCATCCAAAATCGGGTATTCCTTCCAATCCTTGTAATCAAAGTGCCACCACTCGTGCCGCACACCGCGAAAACCCTCAGAGCGCATAATGGCTTGCAATAACTCTCGTGTACGGCGCTGTTCGGGCGTTCCACCCGTGTACGCAAGCGCGGCACGCTCGTCGAGCGCATCGTATTCGCTTGGCATCGGAATTTCTTTGCCTGTTTTGAGGTCGTAAAGGGATACGTCCACCGCACAGCCACGATTGTGGACGGAGCCTTTTGCTGGATTGGCAACAAATTTTCGCTGTTCGGGTTTAACCACATCCCAAAAGCGCTTTGTGACGCTCCACGGGCGGTAGCCGTCGAAAATCAACAACCCATACCCTTCTGGCGTGAGTTTTTGGTGTACCCGCACCAAAGCCGCAGCCGCCGAACGTTGCAAAAACGCCCGCGCTTGCTTATAGACAGGTTGTCCAACAAAATTATTTGCTGTGGCGTATCGAACGTCAAGTTTTATGGTGGAGTCAATCCGTATAAGCTCCACTAACTCTGACGTGCGAAACGTACCAGCCTCTTTCGGCGGTTGCGCGAACAGCGGAACAATTGCCCCGTAAGCCAGCACCAATGCTACACCCAAAAACCGCGCGGCAACTCTCTTCTCCATTCTCATTTTTTCAAATATTTATCGAAAAAATCCGCCGAAGTATTGTAGGCACGAAGCCAGTTGCGGTGGAGCAAAAAATCATGTATATCGTCGGGGAATATCAACTGCTCGAACGGAACACGCCGCGTTCGTAGTGCTTCCGCCAAATCTACACTTTCGCGGAATGGCACATTACGGTCGTCGTCACCATGAATCAACAGTACAGGCGATTTCCATCCACTCATATTTCCTACAGGCGAGGATTCACGGGCTTTTCGGGCAAAATCTTGCATCAATTTCGAGTCGTAGCCGCCCGCAAAATTGCCCACGACCACGTTCCAATCGAACACGCCGTGGATATCCACACCACAAGCAAACATATCCGATGCCTGTGCTAAACCCATTGCTGTCAAATAGCCGCCGTACGAACCGCCCCACAAACCGATATGCTTTGCATCTACATCCATGCGGGATTGTAGGTATTTGCCAGCGCCCATCACATCTTGCACCTCACTTGCACCCGCAGCACCGTAATTGAGCGCCTCGCGGAACTCCATGCCGTACCCAATACCACTGCGATAATTTACCGAAAGCACGATGTATCCAAGGTTAGCAAGGTATTGGTTGAAGCCGTAAGCATTATGATAATAATACATGTAATGCCATCCGAGCAGCATCTGCCGCCGCGAACCGCCATGAAAAAAGATAATCGCCGGACGTTTTTCGCCAGCACGGAGGTTTTTTGGCAAAAATAATTGTGCGGGAATTTTCATGCTATCCGTCGCAAGAAGCATTACCGCTTGCGGCTCTACAAGCTCGGTTGCGGGGAATGTTTTTGGCATCGCTTCTGGCGCAAATGGCTGAATGGCGGACGGCTTCTCGAATAATAAAAATGCTGGATGTCCCGGCATCCGAGCATCCGAGCGCAATACAGCAAGCGACTTGCCGTCAGAAATTGGCGTGGGTGACCATTCAATGCCGCTTCCGAGCGTTAATTGTACGGGTTTGCCACCGACGGCATCTACACGCCAGATGTGGCGACGGTTAATGTCGTCCATATTTGATGAATACAGAATTTGATTCTGGTCAGCCGAAAGCGCGACATGCTCCACTTCGCCCTTGCCGGGTGTGAGCAAAACAGCAACGCCGCCTTTTACTCCGGTGGAATAGAGATGCAGCCACCCATCGCGCTCCCACGGAAACACGATGCGTTCATTCGCTGTCCAAAAGAGTTGTTTTTCAGCAGCAATCCCCTGAAACGCGCTACCAACACCACGTTCAGCTCGCCAAATTTCACGGGACTTTGCTGGCACAGCGCCAGTTGTAACATCTGCCACGCGAATAGACCACGGCTCACGTTCGCGCTGCGGCGTAAATGGCAACCCCGAACGCCTACCCGGAACACGAATAAAGGCAAGTTGTTTACCATCGGGCGACCACACTGGCTCAGAATCGAAGTCAACCGTAGGGTCAAGGTATGTTATCGTTTTTTTCGCAAGGTCGTAGAAACCAACAAAACTATGGTCGCCGCGAGCGCTTACAAATGCCAATCTCCCGCCATCGGGCGACCAACGCAGTGCCGAAGCCGTTCCGCGAATCGTCAAGAATTTTGCAGCCTTCCCCTTTTCGTCTTTTTCACTTTTACTCTCTTTGCCGTCCTTGGTATTCGGCGTGTTCACAGCACTCAACGAAGCAGACCACATCTGCCCGCCCTGCAAAAACACCACAATGTCCCCTTTGGGCGAAACCGTCGGTGCACTTCCTTTTCCAAGGCTTATAGGCTCACCGCCACTTACGTTTACCGCCCAAACACGTTGCTCTGCGGGTTCGGGTGCATTTGTTGGATTAGGGATTTCACCCTGACGATTCGCATCGCCACCACGCACAAACACAAGTGTTGCAGCATCCGGCGACCACACAATGTTTGTGATTTCTTGCCCGTCATCTGCCGTATAGTGTGTTATTTGGCGCGATTTGTAGCCGTTTTTGCCGTCTGGCTCCGCCACCCAAACATTTCGCGCTCCTTGAGCATCGAACGCCCATGCTACAGAACCGCCCACAGGCGCTGCCACAAGCTCCGATGGGAACGGTACACTGAGGAGTTTTTCGATGGTCACAGCGCTTTGCAGTTGCGCGAATACTGTCGAGGCAATAAACAGCCCACACAGCAGGACGAATGCGGTTCGGAGAGTTTTCATTGGAGTAAGGATTGATAAAAGAACAATACTTGAATTCAAGTAGGTTTATTTCACTACGCCTAACACAAAATTTTTGCCGGGTGGACACCAAAACAAGGGCTGTTGTTTGCATCGAACCATCTGTGGCGTTGTGCGTGCGCCGCAGCACTGGCGGCAAGCAGCAGCGCACGGACAATGACGATGGGAATGCGAGTATTCATGGGGTTTGCGGGATATTGATGGCAAAAAATTATTTTGCGTTTTCGGCGGCGAGGATGGCAGCTATTTGATGTTGCAAGCCGGGCAGCTCATTGTGTGTCACCTGCCAAATCACAAGAACATCTACACCAAAATAATCGTGTACCAAAATATTTCTCATGGCATTGATGCGTCGCCATTCAATGTTGGGATGACGCTTTTTCAGGTCTGGTGGAATATTACGGATTGCCTCGCCAATAATTTCAATATTTCGTACCACCGCATCCACAAGCATTCCATGAGCGTAAAACTCCTGTTCATTGTTAGTGCCAATATAGGACTGAATTTTGTCAATGCTATCGAGAATATCCTGCAAAAACAGCTTGTAATCACGATGTGATGACCGTTTCGATGCAGGGTTAGACATACAAAACCTCTCGAAGAATAAAGGGTTGCAATTCTTTTCGGACTGCCCCCAATCGCACTACATCCACCTTACGGCGAAAAAGCCGTTCGAGATAAAGTTGTAAATTAACATGATTATCAAACGTGATGTGTTCCGGCTCGAAATCCACCAGAATATCCACATCGCTGCGCCGCGTCTGCTCGCCCCGTGCGAACGAGCCGAAAATACCAATTTCTCGTACATGAAATCGCGCTTGAATTTCCGGCTTTCGTTTGGCAAGTGTGGCGTGAATGTCCTGGTATGTCTTCATCATCGCAAATAATTGTAAAACAATACGCTTGAATTCAAGCAATAATGTACGCAATCTTCCCCTATCGTACAAACGGTACAACGGCTCATGTTTCCAAGTGGAAGAAGATTTTTTTACCAATTCACCAAATACGTGTTGCCCCTAACTCATCAAAAATTGTCTCTCGGCTAACAATAGCATACTGCAATCGGCGACTTTGTGCCACGAGCAGTCTGTCAAATGGGTCGCGGTGAACGAGGGGAAGTCGCGTATATTCAATCATATCATCAAATACGATTGGTAGCAGGTCGAAGCCATATTGTTGGATCATTTCTTGAAGCAACGGAAAAGGAATATTCATGGAGAGCTTGCCAATACTGGTTTTGATGGCAATTTCCCATAGGCTCGCCATGCTGACAAAAACAGTGTTTTCTGCTTGCTCAATCGCCATTGTTGCTGCCGGACTTATACGCGGGTCGTCTTCTGCAAACCAGATCAATGCGTGAGTGTCAAGCAGAACATTCATTCGACGTATTCCTTCCACTCTTCTAATGGAGCGTCAAAATCGTTCGCCATTGTGAATATTCCTTTAGCAAAACCCGCACGGCGCATCAAATGCGTATTACTTTTGGGTTTAGGTTCAGCCGATTCTTTAGAAAGGATGATAACTTCCACCTCCTCGCCCGCCTGAAAACCAGTGGCGACAATCTGGAGAATGTTATTATTGGGGATGCGAAGTTCCGTGCGGTAGGCATTCATAGAGACTCCTGTTGAGTACGTACTGCGTTATTTCATGGATTACATTCAAACAACAATGTACCACATCTTCAACTTCCTTACAAACGCTGTGGTCATGCGGGCTGTATGGCTCGACGGCGCTGTACGTTGCACTGCACATTATGACCTTGCCGTCACCGTCGCTGCAAGATATTTCAATGCCTCGACGCTTGCTAACGGCGATTCAATCATCCCCATATGGGCTGTATTTGGCAGGATGCTCACGAATCTTGGTTGTATCGTTCCGACTGGATTTGTAAGAAGCTCAAACATTCGCGGCATATGTACAATCACATCTTCAGCACCAAGCAAAAACATCACGGGGCATTCCAGCGTACCTAAAACAGCACTCGTATCTTCGCGGTCACGCATGGCTGCGAGTGTTGCAATCATGCCGTTGGTGGGAGTTTGCATCATCAACGACCGCGCAAATTCAACCGCTTCAGGCATCGAAAATTTCGAGGAGGTAGCAAAGATGCGGTCGCACAACCCGTCAACAACAGCAGATTTTTTGCCTTCGTGCAAAATAGCAATCTGGCGATTCCGATTCTGCTTCGTTTCTTCTGCGTCGGCAAACGGCATGGATTGGAATAAACATAAGCCAGAAAGCCGCTCCGGATGGTGCTTTGCAAGCTGCATTGCTACGTAGCCGCCGAGCGAATGCCCAACAATGACGGCACTCGCCACGCCGCAATGCTCCAAAACCCTTATTACGTGCGCCGCAATGTCCTGCATCGTCCAACTCACGCCGTTTGGTGGCTCTTCCTCAGGCGTATGCCCCAGCAAATCAAGTGCTATCAAACGTTGCAACGGCATCTGCTCTTGCAGCAAATGTATCATGCCTTCCCAAACGGACAAATTTTCACAAAAGCCATGCAACAACACAAGTGGTGTTCCTGTGCTACGTGTTTGGCTACTGTCAGCACTATAGCTATCAACGTAGCGAGATGTTTCGAGGCGATGAATGGGAAGCATACAATGAAAGTTTTGATACCAAACGGATTGACCGCCGAGGCGCAGAGAATCAAGAATATAGAGAAAGAACAGTTTAAAATTTCGGTTCTAACCTCTTCGTACTCTCCCGCCTCTGCGATCATTGTACCAAAAAGCATTATTTCTTCAAGAGCGCGTAAATACTGGAGCCAAGCATCATAATAATTACCATAACGCCAAACACCGTCAACCACCACGGATGTTTGTATGTGCCGACTATTGTAGATTTGTATGCCGCGATGAGCATCACCGTGAGCGCAAGTGGTAAAATAAAACCGTTGATAGCTCCCGCAAGCAGCAATAGTGTGATAGGTTTTCCTACAATGGCAAAAATTGTCGTTGAAAGTGTGATAAATCCCACGATCGTAATTTTTTGATTTGCTTCTACAAATGGAATCAACGACCGCAAAAACGATACCGACGTATAGGCAGAGCCAACCACCGACGTAATTGCCGCTGACCACATTACAATCGCAAAAAAATTAACGCCTAATACACCCGCAGCGTTGTAGAACACCGACGCTGGTGGATTCGATGCGTGCAGTATCGCGCCGGCGCTCACCACGCCTAATGCTGCTGTAAACAGCAGAATACGCATGATGGAGGTAACAATAATCCCCGTCACCGCGCTTTTGGTAACTTGTGGGAGTTGCTCTTGCCCCTTAATTCCTGCATCCAGCAACCGATGCCCGCCTGCAAACGTGATATAGCCGCCAACAGTACCGCCGACAATCGTTACAAGCGAGAAAAAATCAATCTTGTCCGGCATCACCGCTTTTTGCATTGCCAGCAAAATTGGTGGTGAGGATACCCACGCAACGTAAAACATCAAGCCAATCATTAAGAATCCAAGCCACTGTGCGAACTTGTCCATTGCCTGCCCCGCCTCTTTTACGAGGAACAGCCCGATGCCAATCATCGCGCTGGTTATAGCGGCTTCGAGCGGCGTGAGAAGCAAGACACTACTAAGCGCCAACCCAGCACCGGCAACGTTTCCGACGTTGAATGCTATACCGCCAATGACAATAGCGGTCGTCAGCACCCAGCCCAAACCCGGTACGATCATCGTTGCAATGTCTTGAGCACGCCGCCCCGATACGGCAATAATCCGCCAAACATTCACCTGTGCGCCGATGTCAATCAATATCGAAAGCAAAATGACCGCAGCAAAATTTGCTCCTTGTTTTTCCGTAAAAACGGCTGTCTGCGTCAAAAACCCCGGTCCGATTGCTGAGGTTGCCATCAAAAACGCAGCCCCTAACAGCGCCGATCGATTATTCGATTTTGGAATAACAGGTGTACTCATTTCTTTTTATTTGTGTTCTTGGAAGGAATTGTCTGCAAAGCCTGTAAGCAGCTTGTCTCTGCGTAGCGTTGAAATTGTTGGCGTTGTGCAATAACGCCGTTATGCGTCAAATCTGTATGAATGAAGTATGTCCCTGGTTGTTTCAGTATTTGCTTCATCGCGTTAGCATCTACCGTAAGCTCTTCGGCGGTAACGATAGCCGTAGCACTATTCTCACGCTTCCGCAATTCAGCAATAAGCTTTTCGGTTTGTTCTTTTGTGCCACCACCATCGGTATAAATCGTGATAAATCTTCCCTTCACGCGCGGCATATCCGTTTCAATCCACCGCAAAAATACATCCGATTGCCCGTAGAGTGCATCAAACAACCATACTTCGTGAATCTGCCCCGCCATACCACCCCTATCCAGCATTGCCGCTATTGCTCTGTACGCGCCACTGTGTCCGGCAAGAATAATTTTTCCGATGCTAAGCGACGATTTATGCTCGCGTTGCCGTTCCAAATTCCCCACAACTTCCGTAAGAAGATTCTTCAACCCGTCGGGGTCTTCGAGCTTGCCACCGAAGGAATCTGGTGCGTTTGCGGGTCCTTCAGGAAATACGAGGACAGCATTTTTTTGGCTTGCGGCACATTGTTCAAAAAGGCGAAATTGCTCGTTCGCACTGTCAATCGTGTTGTTCCAGCCATGCAAATATACGATAACATCCAGCGTTCCCGCAATCTCAACACCGCGTGGAATCATTATTGCTACACTGCTATCGCTGTAATGTTTTGCAGCCGGAAAAAATTTTCCGTTATAGGTATATCCCCCCGAACGCGCGGGATGCGGAAACGGCGCTGTTTTCATCCCTACAACCACCATTGTACCAAACGGCGTTTCACTGCCACGCTCTTGAGCAGATACGAGAGCAGCATACAATAAGCAACAGGCAACAACGACGAAGGATTGCAGCAGATTCATTACGGAAGACTTAAATACTTGAGCGGAATAAAATTTCATCGAAAAAAACGGCGGTTTGTACTATAAACCAGCAGTAAGATAAGAAAACTTACCAGAAGCAACACTATCGCATAAAAATTTGCCGCAGAATAATTCATCGCTTGCACTTCGTCGTACACCGCGATAGATGCCACGCGGGTTTCACCCGGTATGTTACCGCCAATCATCATAATCACGCCAAACTCACCCACAGTATGCGCGAAACTTAGCACTAAGCCCGTCAACACCGACCGTCGCATCGTTGGCAAAATCACCCGTCCCACCGTTTGCAACCGCGAAGCTCCCATCACCCGCGCCGATTCGATAAACTCTCTCGGAATGGCTTCCAATCCTGCTTGCAGGGGCTGAATCATAAACGGCAAGCTGTAGAGTATCGAGCCAATCACTAAACCCGCGAAGCTAAACACCAGTTGCACATCGAATGTTGCAAGAAGCCACCTCCCAAGCGGGCTTGTATTGCCCAATAGCACCAAAAGATAAAAACCAAGTACTGTTGGTGGTAGAATAATCGGCATTGCCACAAATGCTTCTATAACAGGCTTTAAGATGAAGCGTGTGTATGCAAGCCAGTATGCAAGCGGCATTCCAAATACGAAGAGAAGACAAGCTGTCAGCGAAGACAGTTTGAGCGTAAGAAGCAGTGGTGTGAGGTCATAGTTCGACATAAATTTAACCTAATGTCGCCCTGAAATAGGTAGTCCGGTGGAGAGTACGAATAAAAAAAGCCCGCAAACTAAAATTTTACGGGCTTTTTTTTATATGTTTGATGGTCGGGGCGACCAGATTCGAACTGATGGCATCTTGCTCCCAAAGCAAGCACTCTACCGAGCTGAGCTACGCCCCGATTCTGTATGCTTTCACTTACAGAACTCAAAGATACGTTTTTTTTATTAACGTGGCAAATTTTTTCTTCAATCAGCAGTATTTTTAGCGCCAAAATAAAGCGCTTTTATTACAAGAAGATGCTCGCAGAACAACCATCTATCATACTTACACGCTTTCAATAATTTTTCTATAGCTGTTGCTTGCGCTATTTGGTACGAGCTGTTCGCGTTTGAAAAACTCTTTTACGTTCTTTGCAGCCTGACGAATGCGTTCTTCGTTTTCGATAAAGGCAATCCGAACGTGGTCGTCACCATATGGACCAAAACCGATGCCCGGACTCACCGCAATCTGCGCTTCCGTCATAAGCAGCTTCGTAAACTCGAAACTACCTATCTCCTTGTACTGCTCTGGGATTGGAGCCCAAACAAACATTGAAGCCTTTGGTCGTTCCATCACCCAACCTGCACGGTTAAAGCTATCTACGAGAGTAATCATGCGGCTTTCGTACATTTGACGGATTTTTTCTACATCGTCGTCATGATTGTTCAACGCTTCGATGGCAGCAACCTGAATCGCCGTGTGAACGCCATAATCGTAATAACTTTTCATCTTTGCCAACGCACCAATCAGTCGTTGATTGCCCACAACAAAACCCATTCTCCATCCCGCCATGTTGTAACTTTTGGAGAGCGTGAACGTCTCGACCGCTACGTCCTTTGCTCCCTCCACTTGCATGATGGACGGCGTTTTGAAGTCGCCAAAACAGATATCGGCGTACGCAATATCGCTGATAACATAGAACCGTTCTTGCTTTGCGAGCGCAACGAGTTTTTTGTAAAACTCTAAATCAACTGTCGCCGTTGTGGGGTTATTTGGAAAATTCACAACCACAAACTTCGGCTTCGGCGTAGATTCACGAATAGCGCGAACAAGGTTTTGAAAAAAATCTTCGTTTGGAGAGAGTTTCACCCGTACAACATTCCCGCCGGCAATAATCACGCCGTACGCATGAATCGGGTAGCTCGGGTCAGGAACCACCGCCAAATCACCTGGGTCGGTGATGGCAAGCGTTAGATGCGCGTAGCCGTCTTTTGAACCAATCGCCGCAATTGCTTCGGTGTCGGGGTCTATCGTCACGCCGTACCGCCGTTCATACCAACGTGCAATTGCTTCGCGGAGCTTAAAAATGCCTTTGGAAGCCGAGTATCGGTGGGTTCTGGGGCGCTGAAACACTTCGACGGCTTTATCAATAATTGCTTGTGGCGTATCGCCGTCAGGATTTCCCATGCTCAAATCAATAATATCGCGCCCTGCATGACGTTCACTCATCTTCAGGTCGTTGATTTGCGCGAAAATATACGGCGGCAGGCGCTTGATACGATTAAATTCAATTTCTGGAAACATTTGGAACTTGAACTCAAGAAAGTTAAGAATGAAAAATTAGGAATGACGAATGAGGTAAAACATCAAAATTCATCTTCGTTCGCTTCTGGAAATTCGACGATAAATGTCGCACCTTTGCCAAATTCACTTTCACACCAGACCTGACCATTCATGGCTTCGACCATTTTTTTTACAATCGAAAGCCCCAAACCTGTTGAATGCTCGCCCCCCGTTGGCTTGGCGCTGAGGCGGGCAAATTTGCCGAAGAGTTTGGTTTTGTCATCGTCGGAAAACCCGGGTCCCTCATCGCGCACCGCCACACGCACTCGTGGCGTTTCATCCACCGTTGTCACTTCTGTTTTGATAAAAATACTCTTTCCGTTGGGCGAATATTTGATAGCATTGGAAATCAGGTTGTCCAACACTTGTACCAGCCCCGTTTCGTCAGCAATCGGCATCACGGATTGATTATCAAGATGGAGCGTAATTTCTTTTGCCTGTGCTCGTTGGCGATAATCATTCACGATATGCTCCAAAATCCCCGCAAGAGCAATCGGTTGTATGTCGAACTTGATGCCCCCGCGCTCAATCGCATTCACATTCAGCAAATTTTTGATAAGCGTGAACATCTTCTCGGAGGAATCATAAATACTGCCGTAAAATTCTTGCGTCTGTTCCGGCGTAAGCGTCATATCTTTCATCAACACTTCTGCAATACCACGAATACCATTGAGCGGATTTTTGAGGTCGTGGGCAACAATACCGAGCAGTTCGTTTTTCTCATCGTTAAGCGCTTTCATCTGCTCGCTACGATGCAACAGCTGCTCACGGGAGAATTTGAGTTCCAAATGTGTCCGCACACGCGCCAGAAGCTCCGCTGCGTGAAATGGTTTGGTAATATAATCCACACCACCTACTTGAAAACCTCGTACGATGCGCTCTTTGTCGGAATGTGCTGTCAAAAACACCACAGGAATATCTTTTGTTAGCTCCCCATTTTTCAATGTTTCGCATACCTGAAAACCGTCCATCTGCGGCATTGCCACATCCAGCAATATCAAATCCGGTGGCTGCTTGCCCACAAGCGTCAGGGCATCCATGCCACTGGAAGCGACATTGACATCGTACCCCTTGCGTTGCAACATGCTCCCCAGCACCTGCAAGTTCTCTGGGACATCATCCACAATCAAAATCTGATTGCCTATTTGTGCATCCATAGAAGTTTTTACAAAAAATGAAACCTGTTCTGATTCAATAGAGTGTATTCTGCCGATTTAATCCATCACATTGACATCCGGCATCAATGCCGTCAGCGCATTCACGAGATTTGGAAACCGTTTGAGTGACAGCCCAAGTTTGCGAACCTCAAAATTTCGAGCCTGTTCGGTAATGAGCGCTCCATAACGCACAAACGCCTCAATGTCGTACTCCGTCCCAATGTGCGTCACATATTCGCCAAAGCGGATCAGTTCTTTCGTTTGAAAACCGCCCTCTGCAACTGCCGTCCAGCGTGGCATTGCTTCGTCGTGCAATAAGAGCGCCAATGCTGATTGTTGTTGTTTTGTCTGTGCGGAAAGCTCTTTCGGAAACGCAATTCTTTCTGTCAACTCAAACCCCATCAAGGCATTACCCGTCATTTCTGCTGTTGACGACAACAATTGTGAATCTGTCGTCTCAGCAATGATTGCAACGTCATGCAGCACAACCGTGAACACAGACCCTATGCCCATCTCACTTTGCACAGAAAGCGTTCCGTTCATCATTTCCGCCAACCGCCGACTAATGGTTAGCCCTAAGCCCGTACCGCCGTATTTGCGCGTACTTTGACCGTCTTGCTGCCGAAACGCCTCGAAAATCAGTTCTTGCTGTTCACGGGGAATACCAATGCCAGTATCCTTCACTTCAATGCTCACCACACAATGCTGGTTGGAATCTTCCGCCATTGGAGCCATTACAAGCGTTCGCGCCGACAATGTTACCACGCCAAATTCCGTAAATTTAACAGCATTTCCGATAAGATTCAAAAGAACTTGTCGTAATCGTACTTCGTCGAGCATGAGAATTGCCGGAAATCCTGATTCTACCTCAATTCTAAATTGTAAGTCTTTTTCACGGATGGGTGCAAAAAAGATGAGTTGCATCTCGTCAAAAAGATGGCGCACATCCATTGGACGATAGACAAGTTTCATGCGACCAGCTTCAATCTTCGAGAAATCGAGTACGTCGTTGATTAAATCTATCAACAATGCACCACTGGTTACAATCGAGCGAAGATAATCCTGTCCAAGCGGCTCGTGGACGTATTCACGCAAGAGTTCCGTAAAACCAAGAATAGCATTCATCGGCGTACGGATTTCGTGGCTAACATTCGCAATAAAACTTGATTTCGCCTGATTTGCCTTGTCAGCGGCTTCTTTGGTATCACGCAATGCTTCCTCAGATTTTTTCCGCTCAGTGATGTTCTGAATCGTGCCAATCATTGTTATCGGCATGTTGCGATTATCAGTCAGCATCCGTGCGCTGCCCGAAACCCATATTACGGTGTCATTAGGACGCACAACACGAAAATCGCATTGAAAGCTCTCCCGTGACATCATACCGTTTTTCACGGCTTCCATGAGCATTAGTCTATCTTCAGGGTGAACAAGGACGGTGAATTGTTCGAGAGGGATTTCCGCCATGTCGTTCAACCCTACAATCTGATACAGCATCGGTGAAAACTTGGATGTAAGGGTTTTGAGATCGGTTTCAAAACTGCCTATTTTAGCAATGCGCTGTGCTTCGTAGAGGTCAGCCTGTGTTTTAAGAACGAGCTGCTCTGCTTTGTGGCGTTTGGTAACATCAATAACGCTTACTTGCATTGCAATTTTACCATCCCACATCACTTTGTGCTGGATGATGTCCACCCAAATCTTCGAGCCGTTTTTGTGATAATTCCCCACACGAGAAATAACGCCATCGGCAGCACCGCCCATTAAAAAATGCCAAACGTCGCGAGCTTCGTAGAGCAATTGTGGTGGCATCATTGCCAGCAAATCTGGCAGCTCCAAGACTTCTGCCACAGAATCAAAACCGTAAATTTCCGCAAATTTTTCATTGGCAAAAAGTGGGCGGAACTCGCGGTGTATCACAATACCTTGGATTGAACCTTCTATCAAATCACGAAAGCGAGCTTCACTTTCGCGGAGCGCTTGTTCAGCGGTTTTACGTTCAGTAATATCGTTTGTGCGGAATATAACGCCACGAATGCCGTCATCCTCACCTATAACAGGCAAATACGATATATCAAGCCATACCTCTTTGTAAGGAGAAATGCCTACCTGTTGCTCAAAACGAACGGTTTCGCCTCTCAAGGCTTGCCCAAAGTACGTTTGAAAGTCCTCCAAACCTGATGGTAACACAAAATCTATCATCCGGCTGCCGGGTTTCATTTCGCGCCCAAAATGCTGCAATGCCTCATCATGGGTCTTCTTGTCGGCAATCAGAATACGCCCTTCACGGTTGAGCAAAATCGTTGAAAGCAAGCTACTATCAACAAGAGTTCTCAGGTTTGCTTCCGATGCTCGGAGCGTTTCCTCCGATTGCTTGCGTTCGGTAACATTACGAAGCACAGAGCGCGTCTCGAACGTTGAAGATTGTTCGCCGTCCTTTCGGCGAATAGTAGCAATTGTTTCCACCCAAAATTGGGTGCCATCAGCGTGAAAACAAGCTATCTCGCAACGCCCCGCTCCGTATTCCGCCAAAAACGCCAAATGCCGCTCGAATTCTTCTAATGATGTCGGTGCAACAAATTCTCGGAAATTCTGCCCGACCATTGCTTGTTTTTCACGCCCAAACATCTCGCACTCCGTAGCATTAACCTGAATAACAAACCCCTCCGCGTTCAGGCTGTGATAGCCAACAGGAGCATATTCGTAAAAATCTTCAAAGATACGATAGGTCTCTAAAAGTTCTTGCTCTGCACGTTTTTGTTCGGTGATGTCGTGTGCACCAATACACACACCAAAAACCTCACCCATTCCGTCAAATGAAGGGCTGTATTGCACCGTGTACCAACGGTCTGAGCCGCCAGTTACAACAAAATCTTGTTCAATCCGCACAACTTCACCACTAAGCGCTCGCTGAAAATATTTGCGGGCATTCAACAATAACACCGGAGCGATAAAATCTGAAAGCAACGCACCACGCTTCAAATGCACCCCACGAACGACTAATACCGCGTCTGCCATTTGGTTGTTGAACGCCAATACGGTCTCATTGCGATCCACAAGCGCTAATAAATCCCTTGAGCATCCCGAAAGAAGAGTATCATAAAAAGAAGGACTTGCGAAAGAAGGGTTTGCTAAGACTGTTGCAGCTTCGGGTGATGATGAGGATGTAATCGGAGTAATCATAGAAACAAACCATCTTGTTTTGCCGCTTTCGTCAAGTCCGCCGAACAGTGGTTCTGAAACAATGGTTGCATCGGAGATTTGTACGTCGCCAAGCCTCTTGCCAATCACGTCCTCGCTCCTCACATTGGCAAGGGTACAAAATGCTTGGTTGACGAACACAATTGGCTGGATGTCCGCTTGAACGCCTTTGCTGCCATCCGCAATCACGGTAGCAATGGCGCTTTGTTCTAACGCGGTCACTATCAGGCGTAATGCCTTCGGTATGCTACTAAAAAAATCTTGCGACGCTGTCATTGCCATGCACGTTGTTAGAGGAAAATACTTCAGGAAAGATACACAATGGAAGTTTGAACGCCAAGAAGATTAGGTATTCGATGGGAGTTTACCGAATGGCAAGCACAACAAACGTCATATCATCGTTAAGGGAAGCCATACCAGCCCAAAGACGGCTTTGAAGAACGAGTTCATTAATAATTGCCTGAGCAGACCGTTCCGGCAATTTGGCTACGGAAATGTTACACAAGGCTTTTGCCGTCTCATATCCCAAAATTTCGCTTTGTTCGTTAAATCGTTCTGGAAAGCCATCGCTCATCACGATAATCGCATCGCCACTTGCAAGCGTGATACTGCGCTGTTCGTGGCGGATGTTCGGGAACACTCCGAGCGGCATGGATTTTAGCAAAATTTCTTCCACGCTACCATCGGCGCGGAGAATCAACACGGGCGGCATTCCAGCAGCAGTAATCAATGCTGTATTGCCCGTAATTTTGATGAGTGTGAGCGCCATGAACATCCCACGGAGATTCATATTCGCCAGCCCAGACGATATGCGGCTTGCAAGCTCCGGCATTTCGCACTCTTTTGCATTCGATTGGAAATAACTTTTTGTGGTCGAAACGAAGTAGCCTGCTTTTGTGCCGTGTCCTGTTGCATCACCCACCGCTACGACGAGCGAGCCATCACTTGCTCTTGAAAAATCGTAATAATCGCCCCCAACTTCCGTTGCGGTTTCCATATAGGCAGCAATATCAAGTTCCGGAAGTACGGGCAGCGTTCGTGGCAACATGGAAAGCTGAAGCGTTCGTGCTTCCTCAAGTTCAGCGGTTTTGCGATTGTTATCGGCTTCAAGGAGTTTCCGCTCCACGTCGCGCTCGGCTGCAAGGCGCTCTTGCTCTACTGTTCTGGCGGAAAGCTCTTCTACTTCTGCCAAACGACGCTCAAGGCTTTTGTTCGTCGAGGCAAAGGTGTAGGCAAGGTAAATCGAAACAGAGGCGATAAAACACAAAAATGCAAATAAAATTGGCTCAATTCCAAGAAATTGCTCCAACTGCGCTTGCTGCCTTTCAAGCATGTGAAAATACGGGGGTACGACGAAAAAAAGAAACGTGAACAACGGAAAACACGCGCCTACCGCAATAATCCACTTGCCTTCTTGGTTTTGTAACGATACTTTCTGCCGAAAAGCGAATAAAGAAACACCAACCATTTCCGCCGTTATTAACGCTATCCACAGGATAAATAGGTTTTCAGATTCTACGCCATGTGGCAAGGTTTGATACATACCGACAACGCTACCGAACACCACCAGAAGCCAGTATCGGCGAGGTATTCGACGGTGAACAAGGGAGTAACTAAACAAGGCAAGCAGCAGAAACGTTGCAATTTGCAGCCATACCGAATACCAATGTAGGCGTACAAAGAGCATCGGATTACTGACAAATGTTCGCTCAAAGCCACACATGATGCTCACACCGAAACACAGCACTGCAAGGGCATAGAACAAGTTTATCCGCAACCTCGGATAAAAAGCGAAAATACATAAATGCAGAAATGCAAACGTGGCGTTAACCGTCAGAAACAGAGTTTCTTGGAACTTAAACCACCTAAAGTCTTCCATACGCTCTGCCGTCATCAGCTCTGCGTCATAAAGAAAGGCTTTGAAACCGGCAAAATGATTCGCATCCCGAAAAAACTTGGTGGAATGGTTGGAATAGCGAACGGCAAGCGTGTGGATGCCAGCAGATCGAAATATTACAATGTGTGGCATTCGTGAGACAAACAAGGTTTCGTGAGCGGCATCGGCAGCAACCGCACCAAAACGATAGAGCAACGTTCCATCCAAATACACCTCCGAAGCACCCTGTTGGATCATAAAGAATCCAATGGGTTTGCTCACAAGCGCGGAATCAACGTCCAAACGCAAACGAAACCAGCCAATCCCTGTCCACTCCGTTTTAGGCGAAGAATCATCGGACTCAAGCGTTGTCAACACTTGTTCCCAAGAACTGTCGTCCTTCATTGGGTGAGCATACGCGCCACTATCACCCGCGTGGTAGCTCCAGCGTTGCTCGTAGAGCCGCATCCACGTGCCCGTTGTTTTCACAAGGCTGTCTGGTGCCACGCGTACATTGTTTTGAGCATGGAGCGACAAACAAACACCCTGCAAGGTACACAGCATCAGACAAATCAGACAGAGTATCTGCATTTTTTTCACTTCATACCTCTCGCTACACAGCTTATTGCGTAAGTTCCAAAAATACTTCTTCAAGGCTTTGACGCTGCTCTGCCAGATGCGAGACGTACACACCGCTTTCAGCAAGGAATTTGTTCAACATAGCAAAATCTGTATCCGCGAGAGCCGCATATACACTTACGCCATGACCGTCCTTGCGAATCTCGACCGATTCTGTTTTTGGATAGCGGGCAATCGTTTCTTTCAACGTGTCCAAATGCTCTGAGCGCAGGCAAACAGACGCATTTCGGCTGGTTAATTCCGCCACACTACCATGTGCAACAACCTTGCCTTTTTTAATTACCGCGACGTGCGTACAAACGTGTTCCACTTCATCAAGTAGATGGCTTGAAAGAAAAACTGTTTTGCCCTGCCGTGCCAAGTCACGGATGATTTCACGAATTTCGCGGATGCCCTCTGGGTCTAAGCCGTTTGCAGGTTCGTCGAGAATGACGAGTTCGGGGTCAGCCAACATCGCAGAAGCAAGCGACAAACGCTGTTTCATGCCGAGTGAATATGATTTGAACGAATCTTTTTGGCGGTCAGCAAGTTTGACGGTTTCGAGCATCTCCTGAACACGAGCTTCTGTGCAGCGCTTGATGCTTGCCACAATTTTCAGATTATCGTAACCACTCAAATACGGATAAAAATTCGGTGTTTCGAGCGTAGCACCGATGCGCTTGCGGGCATCGTCCAAGTTTGTCGTCCCAAAAAGGCTAATGTCGCCGCCAGTGCGGTTAATGATGTTGAGCAGCATCCCAATCGTTGTGGTTTTACCGCTTCCGTTTGGTCCCAAAAAGCCAAACACTTGCCCTGCCTGTACGTCAAAGGAGATACCATCCACAGCTCGTTTTGCGCCTCGTTTTGTTAAGCGTCCAATCGGCGAGAGATACGTTTTACTAAGGTTTGAAACTTCGATAATAGAAGACATAATTTCGTGCGTGGTTAGGTTAAAAAATTGAGTTGGAGAATTGTTGGAATGAAGGCTTACAAACAATGGCATTAAGTTAAGGAGTTTCCCTCATCCCGACCTTCTCCCAGAGGGAGAAGGAGGAAGATTTGAAGCCCTCTCCCTCTGGGAGAGGGTTTGGGTGAGGGGCTTAACTTAAAGACATTGAGGCTTACAAATCGCTATAAATCAGTCCGTTTGACAAGAAGATAGGATGCTGCCGAAAGCAATACCACATATCCCAGCGCACACGCCAAAACCGTGTTTGTTGCAAGTGGCTCCGCGCCACCATTCATTGAGCG
>JANYIG010000293.1 GCA_025358765.1 Candidatus Kapaibacterium sp. | reverse complement strand
TCGCCTTAGCGCCGACCCGCCGGACAGCCTTATAAGTATCGTCTTCAAAGAAAAAAGAGTCGTGTTTTTGCGCGAAACAAAGGTGGAAGATTTACTACCGTACCAACAAGCGCATTTTGCCCTTACGCCGTGGACATCATTGCTAATGATGCCTATGGAAGTGATGGGGCGTGTTATCGGTTGTGTTGTGTTTACGGGCAAACAAGCATTTGACCTGAATGAAGAACGTTTAGCGACTATTGAGCGTCACGTGCAACAGTTTACCGCCGCATTTATCAATGCTCGACAGTTTCGCCAATTGTTGGATGCTCAACAACAGATACAGCTTCAAGTCACTGCGTTGGAAGCACAAAAAAATCTTGTTGAGAAGACGGCATTAGAAACCGAGATGGTGGAATTATTTGTCCGAATTATCAACCGCGAAAAGGAGTTTGAGCCGCTATTGCACGTGATTTTGTACCAAATTGGGTACGTGGTTCCTACTGCCGAAAAAGCCTCCGTGATGGTGTATCAACCTGAAACGAATGATTTTCGATTTGTGCAGGTTGCCGGTTATCCATTCGAGGAATTTCGGAGTGTGGCGCTCAGTCGTCAGGATACGTTGCATCGCTGGATGACACACGAGCAAAAAGTAGGGGATGGTATTTTTATTGTGCGTTCGTTTTTACGCACCAATTTTGAAAGCGTTCAAGCGCCACCATTGTGCGCCTTGGCAATGACGTTAGAAGTTGACAGAGAGTTAGCGGGCTTGTTATTTTTGGATAATTTTAGCCGCCACGATGCCTTCAACGATGACGATGTGGTCAGGGTTTCCGCTTTGCGTGAACATATCAATTCTGCGTTTGCAAAAGCTTTAGCGACAAAACGTTTGCAACAGCAACGGCGACAGCTTCAAGAATCCTATAATTATCTTGGCATTCTCAGCGATATTGGGCGAGATATTACGGCAACGCTGGATTTGGAGGCGGTGTTGAATACACTGTATGGACATATTAATCGGTTAATGGATGCCTCCATTTTTGAGGTCGGTTTATATTTATCGCATCATAATCTTATTCGTTTTGAACTTGTCGTGCATCACGGAAAACAAGTGGAATCGTTTCAATGTTCTATAGCAGAACACAACCATTTTGCGGTACGGTGCATCGAGCAACGTTCTACAATAATCATTAACGATATTGAGGGTGAATTTGGTGACGATTCTGTTGCGTTATTGGGGCGTGATATGATGTCGAGGGAGAACAAGAGTAGTGACACGCCTCGCTCGCTTCTTTGCGTTCCACTCATTACCCAAGATAAAATTATTGGCGTGATAGCGGTGATGTCAATGCGAAAAAACGCCTATACACAATATCATCTTGACATGCTTCGTTCGATTGCGTCGAATGCGGTCAGCGCTCTTGCGAACGCTGAGGCATACCGAGAAATCAGACGACAACAGAATATTTTGGAGGATCAAGCGGCTGAGATCGAATTGATAAACACCGAACTTTCCGAGCGAAATATGATGCTTGAGCGCTCCGAACAATTGTTGGAGGAAGAAGCGCGGAATGTTGAAATTGCTAATGCAACGTTGCAAGAAAAGAATCTTCAATTAGAGCAATTAAACATCGAGAAGAATGAATTTTTGGGGATAGTGGCGCACGATTTAAAAAATCCACTTGCTTCCATCGGTATGTCCATTGAGTTGCTCCAGAAATATAAAATCAAAATGACGGCGGAGGATGTTGAACAACGATTGGATGCGGTTCGTGTGCTTGTTGCTCGCATGAACAATATTGTTACGAATCTTCTGGGGATTAACGCCATTGAAACCGGCATGATGAATATCATTTTGGAGTCGGTTAATGTTTCACGGTTGGTAGAGCATATCGTCGGTGAATATGGAGAACGAGCGGCGGCGAAATCTATTCGACTTCAGTATAATTACGATACACAATCGTGCTTTGCATTAGCTGATACAACGGCGTTACAGGAGGTTGTAGAAAACCTCATCTCGAATGCCATTAAATATTCTCCCAATGGCAAAAACATCTGGATTATAGTTAAGGAACAAGAAACAAGGAGCAGCGAACATGGTTCAACCTTAAAACCTGCGCCTTGTTGCTTGATACTTGTTAAAGATGAAGGTCCGGGCATTTCAGGGGCAGATATGAAAAAATTGTTTGGTAAATTCGCACGGCTTTCGGCACAGCCAACAGCAGGCGAGCATTCAACAGGTTTGGGTCTTTCGATTGTAAAAAAACTCGTGGAGGCAATGAGCGGGCGCGTCTGGTGCGAAAGCGAATTTGGCGAAGGGCTTCCGTCGGGTGCAACGTTCATTGTGGAGTTGCCTGCGACGCACTGATATTTCAAGCAATATTCTAACTCTGAGTGGTTTTTTCTTCTTCGACTCTTTATGATGTTTTTTCGTAATACCCTGTTCGATAGCGCACGGCGCATGGTGCTTGTCTTTGTGGGCATGATCTTTTGCACGATTATTTGCACCGCACACAATCGTGCATTAGATAGCATAACTGCCGTCATTGCTTCTGCCGACGCACAAGGACGACGAGATAGCAGTGTTCTCAATGGATTGATAGACGCAGCTTTTGAAGAACACAACAACTACCCCGACCACGCTTTGCAGCTTATTATGAAGGCAGAGAAATTGGCTGTCGAAAGCAAGGATTCTCTCAAGCTGGCTACGGCGCTCAATGTGACGGGGTTGATTTATCTGAATAAAGGTTTTTATTCAATTGCCCTTGACAATGTGTTGCGGGCACTTGCTATGCGCGAACGCATCGGCGACACGGTCGGGATTGCAAGTTCGCTCAATAATTTGGGGTTGATTTATCGTAATCTTGGGAGTTACTCCCAGTCGCTTCAGTGTTTTCAACGTGCGTTTATCCTGCATACCCGCCTTGCCAACAAAGATGGTTTGGCAGCCATTCACACCAATCTTGGCGTTACATATCAGGCTCAACAACGGTTCGACAGTGCCTTAGCGGGTCATCAGCAAGCACTTGCTATTTATCAGCAATTAGGTAATACAGAGGGCATTGGTAGGGCATATACAAACATTGGTGAGGCGTTGCGGGGATTGGGGCGGTATGAACAATCTCTTGCTTCGCTTTTTAATGCGCTCACAATCCATCGAACATTAAACAATTCTCGTAGCATAATGATTGCGTTATTAGGCATCGCAAAAGTGTATGATGCAATGCACAATACCTCTGATGTGGTGCGATACGCTCACCAAGCATTAGTTCTGGCGGATAGTTTAAAGGCGCGAGATGAACAGCGCGATATTTTGTTGTTATTAGCAGAAGCATACCAAACGAACGGACATCTTACAAATGCTCTTGAATTTCGTCGCCGTTACGACACGATAAAAGATTCATTATACGATTCGCAAAACAACATACTGATGGCCGAAATGCAGGTGCGATACGAGGCGGAGCAAAAAAATAAAGAAATCAGTCTTTTGCAGCGCGATTCGGAGATACAGCGTTTAGAGTTAAGTCGTCATGTCGCTGTCAGGAATTTACTTGTGGCGAGTGTGGTGCTGTTGGTCACATTACTGGCGGTTTTTGTGAATCGTTTTCGTCTCAAACAAAGGACTGCGAGGTTATTACGAGGGCAAAATGAGGAGCTACACCGCGCCAATGCTGAAATTCTTCGTCAACAACGTATCCTCGAAGACCAAGCTGCTGAAATTGAAGTCGCTAATACGGAACTTCATGAAACAAACATTCGACTCCATGAGATTGATCAAGAGAAGAACGAATTTTTAGGCATTGCTGCACACGACTTGAAAAACCCACTTTCCAGTATCATGATGGTTGTCTCAATGGTACAACGCTACCGAACCCACTTGAGTGAGGAAGAAGTGGCTGAACAATTGAGCAAGGTCGAGATGACGGCGAGGCGTATGAGCGAAATTATCACAAATCTTTTGGACGTGAATGCCATCGAAACCGGTATGCTCCATTTGGAATGGACGAGTTATGCGGCTGCTCCTGTTGTTGAGCATATTGTTGACCATCATAAATTGCGAGCCGAATCAAAACAGATAACGCTCATCTGTGAACTTGACCCAGAGACGAGAATTTATGGGGATTGCAACCGAACTATTGCTGTCATTGACAATCTGGTCTCCAACGCTATCAAATATTCGCCGCCAGGCAAACGAGTGTGGATTGAGGTCAAAGGGCAAGCAATGAGCGCCAAAAAACACGGCTCGAATCTGAAACCTGTCCCTTGCTGCTCGATACTTGTCAAAGACGAAGGTCCGGGGTTGTCTGCCGAGGACAAAGAGAAACTTTTTGGCAAATTCGTTCGGTTGACCGCCCAGCCAACGGGTGGCGAGCATTCAACGGGTTTGGGGCTTTCAATCGTGAAAAAACTCGTGGAAGCAATGAGCGGGCGTGTGTGGTGCGAATCGGAATTAGGCAAAGGCGCAACGTTCATCGTAGAATTGCCGTCTGAGGAACTACACTTGAGAGAATGACGTTTTCAGAACCGCAATTTTCCGTATTTTTGTGAAGCCATGGATGCTGAATGATGGTTGTAGAATCATGCCTAGAGAATTTTTTGAACCGCACCGTTGATATTTTATGCTGATTAAAACTGACCCCGACCTGATTGAATCATATCTCACTGATGCCTCGAATTTTGCTGGCGGCAGCGCGGACGAGGTGATTATCCCCGAAACCCAAGACGAACTCCGCGAAGCCGTGCAACGATGCGCCGCTGAAGGCAAGTTGATGACGCTTGCTGGCACTGGCACCGGACTGGCAGGTGGGCGTGTACCGTTTGGTGGGGCGATTATTTCTACGGAACGCCTGAATCGTATCGTTTTAATTGACACAGTTACTAAACGTGGGATCGTGGAACCGGGCGTGATTTTGCGGGAATATCAAGAAGCCGTGCAGCGCACAGGGTTGCTCTATCCGCCGGATCCGACCGAGGGTGGTTGTACGATGGGTGGTACGGTAGCGGCAAATTCTTCCGGAGCACGTACGTTCAAATATGGCGCAACACGAGCATTTGTCGAACGCCTGCGAATTATTCTTGCTGACGGCGAAGATCTGAAGATTCGTCGTGGAGACATGGTGGCGAATGGTCATCAGCTTACGTTGACCGCAACGTCGGGAAGGCGTTACAGCATCACGCTTCCGGCTATAACCATGCCCGACATCAAACATGCGGCGGGTTACTTTGTGAAGCCAAACATGGATGCTATTGACCTATTCATTGGCTCTGAAGGTACGCTCGGTGCGGTGGCGGAAATTGAAACGCGCCTTATCACAGAGCCGGAGCGGATTTTTTCCGGTGTGATTTTTTTCGACGACCTCAATAAACTTATGTCTTTTGTTGATGAAGCACGGACAGCCTCCATTTCTCATGCCAATGGTAACGCCGAAATCAGTATTAGCTCACGAGCTCTGGAGTTTTTTGATGCGAAGGCACTTGATTTTGTGCGCGAGGAATATCCGAACATTCCCAAAGGAGTAGCGGGCGGAGTCTGGTTCGAGCAGGAAGTCACGGATGATAACGAAGAAGCGTTGCTCAACGCTTGGTACGAGCTTATCGGTAGATATACATCGTTGATGGATGAATCGTGGTTTGCTATTACGGAAAAAGATCAAGAGGAATTACGTGCGTTTCGCCATGCAATTCCGGCAAAAACGTACGAACGCATCCGCGAACTCGGGCAGCAGAAAATTGGTACAGATATGGCAGTTCCAAGCCAGAATTTCCGCGAACTCTACGGCTTTTATCTGAATGAATTTGCGTCAGAATCACTGAACTATATTATCTACGGACACATTGGCAACAGCCATGTTCACGCAAATATTTTTACGTCGTCGCCGGAAGAATTTGCTCGCGCTAAAGCCGTGTATAATCGTTGTGTGCAAAAAGCAATTGCCCTTGGCGGGACGGTTTCGGGAGAGCATGGTGTGGGCAAAATCAAACGTGAGTATCTGAGGCAAATGTACGGAGACAGTGGGATAGCCGGATTCCGTGCGCTCAAGGATGTGCTTGACCCGCAGGGGTTGTTTGGCAAAGGAACAATGATATGACCAATGATTGACAATCATTCTCTATAAAATGCTTACTGCAAAAACCGCAACGCCAGAAACATTGTTACGAGTGCAATCGAAATGCTCAGCAATATTTTCCGAAACGGGCTGCTGGGCGTTGCTCGTTCTTTTATGAGTGATTGAAAACCGTTCCACGTTATGAATGCTCCCGCACTCAGGCAGATGAGGGCATCATTGTAATCCATTAGCGAGGGTTTTGGTACGGAAGATAAGGAAAAGCCCCACAGCATCATCAGTACGCCAAGCGTGATGTAGAGTTTACGCTCTTCCCAAAGATGATTCATACAACCTCCCGACTTTTTTTCCTGAATATTACTACGTTGCCCTCCGAAATATAGCGCAACGACGGCATTCTTTCAAGGGCAATTTACTTTTCCAATGGCTCCATTTTACAACACGTTATGAATCATAAACAAGATTATCAAAGAATTACAAAAGGTATATTTCACGGAACACTCGCCGTACCGGGTTCCAAAAGCCTGACACATCGTTGTTTGATAATGGCAGCATTTGCGGCTGCGGCATCGGGCAAACCAACGGTTGTGCGTCATCCGCTCCGCAGCGACGACACCGATATCACACTTGTTGCGTTGCAGGCGATGGGGTACGAGGCAGAACGGAGTCATTCTCCAGATGGCGAAGCTGTTCGGTTCTCTGGAAAGCGCCTCATTCCTGATGCTTCGCCAGAAAACCCTGTGAAAATTTATGTCCACCATTCTGGCACAAGCGCACGGCTGCTAACGGCTGTCGCGGCTGTTCAGCCTGTGGCGGTGATGATCGATGGTTCCGAGCGGATGCGTCAGCGTCCAATGCAAGAGCTTATCGAACCGTTGGAACAACTTGGCGCTGAAATCCAGTCCGCAAGCGGTTTCTTGCCGATAACGATTACGAAACCCGTCACGCACGGGACTCGCGTAGCGGTGGATGCCTCGAAATCTTCACAATTTTTATCTGCCCTCTTGCAAATAGCACCATTGCTGGACGGGATGATGACCATTGACCTGAGCAGCGAGATTTCCTCAAAATCTTATTCCGATATGACCATAACACTGATGCGGCAAGCGGGCGTGGTTGTGGAGGAAACATCAAGCGGTTATACTGTTCGTGGTGGTCAGCCGTACGTGCTTGCGGAGTGGTTCGTGGAGGGCGATTATTCGGCCGTTTCCTATCCGTTTGCGGGCGCGGCAATTTCAGGTGGGGAAGTGACCGTGTCGAATGTCGTGCAGGACTCACTGCAAGGCGACCGGGCGATACTGGATATTTTGAGCGTCTTCGGAGCCGAGGTGCGGTGGAATGCCGACGGCAAGGGTGCGACAGTGCGGGGAACAGGTGTTTTGCATGGCGTTGACCGTGACATGAACACTTGTCCGGATATTGTGCCAACGGTGGCGGTGCTTGCCATGTTTGCCGACTCACCAACGCGACTTCGCAACGTGGAGCATTTGCGCTACAAAGAATCTGACCGCATCAGTGCGGTCATAGAAGGCATAGAGCGGCTTGGCGGGCGGGCGTTTGTGGACGAACACGACGGTAACGCGCTGGTGATTGAACCTGTGGAACCATCGAAGCTCCATGGCGCAAAAATACGTACCTTTGATGACCACCGCATGGCAATGTGTTTTGCACTTGCAGGTTTGCGGATTGATGGTGTGGAGATTGAAGACCCGTCGTGTGTGGCAAAGTCGTATCCGGGCTATTGGCGTGATTTTTTGTGGCTTATAGGAATGGAGAATTAAGAATTTGACCCTCAATGTATTCTGTTAATCAGCAAAGCGATATGAATTCTTCATTCTCAATTCATAATTCTTAATTTCCAATTTCACTCCTGCTCCGCAGCTGGCAGTGCAACGATAAACGTTGACCCCACAACACCGCTTTCCGGCTCACTTTCGCACCATATATGCCCGCCCATGCTCTCCGCAAGACGTTTTGTAATCGAAAGCCCCAAACCTACGGATTCTTCGTTGCCTGTAGGCTGTGCCGTGAGCCGCGCAAACTTGCCAAATAGCCGCTTTTTATCCTCAGCATTGATGCCCGGTCCCTCGTCGCGGACGCTGATATAGACAAAGGCAGAAGGTTGAGCAATAGGGGTATTCTGAATATTACATTGAAATTCATCGTTGTCAGTAATGGTCAGCCACACAGACCGTCCGTGCGGTGAATACTTGATGGCGTTGGAAAGCAGGTTCTCAAATATTTGATACGTCATGTTTTCGTCCGCGTGAATAACTGTTGCCCCCACGTGTTGAAAATGGAGCGTAATATTTTTGACCGCCGCCCGTGTTATATAGTCATCTACAACAGTTGTGCCTACAAATTCTGCATCAAAGGTGACCAAATGAAGCGGCACTCTGCCGTTTTCGATGGCATCTGCGTCGAGAAGATTCGCAATCAGGCGTGCCATGCGCCGAGCAGCCGAAAAAACTTCATCGGTAAATCGTTGATAGCCCTCTGGAAGTTTGCCAAATGGTTCATCATTAAATGTTTCAGCAACGAGCAAAATGGAACTTAGTGGGTTCCGTAAATCATGGGAAACAATATTCAAAATCTCATTTTTTTCTTGATCAAGTTGCTGAAGTTGCTCATTAAATTGCCGTAATTCCTCGTTGGCAACTTGCAATGCTTTTGTACGTTCAGTAACCGTTTCCTCAAGTTGTTTGTTGTATTGTTCCAGATGTACCAAAAGAGCTTGGTTCTGGCGGCGAAGCGTGTACATCTCTATCGCACCATCAATCGTCACTTTTAGGTCTTGTGCGTTCCAAGGTTTGGTAATATAGCGATATACATCTGCTTCGTTGATAGCGGCAATCACGGCTCCAATATCGCTAAAGCCCGTCGCTATCATGCGAATCGGTTCGGGATAGATGGGGATGATGGAATGCAAAAACTCAGCTCCGGTCATACCGGGCATTCGCTGGTCGGTAATGATGACCTGCACCTCGTTCGTGCGGAGAATATCAAGAGCCGCTTCACCACTGAGAGCAGTAAAAACCTTGTAATATTGACGAAACGTTATCGTAAAAACAGTCAGATTGTCAACGTCGTCGTCAATGTATAAAATCCGTGATTTTTCTATGGTCATAAATGATGTTCTATTGAATACTTGTGTAGATGAGAAGCCTGAAAACACTTGGCACTGCTCCCTCTTGTGCCATCCCTCTGAAATCCTATTATTATGGAATATAGGTATTCAAGGTTACAATACTTCTACGACTTCGCCAAACAAATCGTATTCGGCAGCGTCGTAAATTTCGGCAATGACAAAATCGCCCGTAGCAAGCGGTTTGGTCAATGAATCTGAGGAGTGAACAAAAATTTCATTATCCACTTCTGGCGCATCCGCCTCGGAACGCCCTTGATACTCAACCGTACCATCGTCGCTTGTGAATGCCTCGTCTATTAACACTTTTATGCGTGTACCGATTTTTGCTTCGTTCTTTTCGAGCGAGATTTCGCGCTGAATATCCATAATGCGCTGTGAACGTTGTTGTTTCACGTCTGCCGGAATCGGGTCGCCCAAAATATGAGCGTAGGTGTCGTCCTCCTGCGAATACTCAAACACGCCTACGCGGTCAAAACGTTGTTGCTCAACAAACGCACATAATTCCTCAAAGTCCGCTTCCGTCTCGCTTGGATAACCAGCTATAAATGTGGTGCGAAGCGCTATGCCCGGTACGGCATCGCGGATTTCGCCAAGCAATGTTTCCGTTGTGTTCCGCGTAATACCGCGCCGCATGGATTTTAGAACGTTCGTAGAAGCGTGTTGGAGCGGCATGTCCAAGTATTTTGCAATGTTTGTGCGTTCTGCCATAACGGGCAGAATGTCTTTCGGGAACTTCGCAGGAAACGCATACATCAACCGGAGCCATTCAACACCCTGAACGTCGCTCAAACGCTGAAGCAAATCTGCCAGCGACCGCTGTCCGCCTAAGTCGTAGCCGTAATTCGTCAAGTCTTGCCCGATAAGGATGATTTCTTTCACGCCCTTCCGTACAAGGAATGATGCCTCTTCCAAAATCTTTTCGGGCGTACGCGAACGATGTCCGCCGCGAATAATAGGAATCGCACAAAATGAACACGGGTTGTCGCAGCCTTCGGAGATTTTCAGATATGCAAAGTGTGGCGGCGTTGTCAGCACACGCTCTCCGAGTAAGCTATATTTAAAATTTGGCGTAAGGGATTTTACGACATTTTCAAAATCCGATTCGCCGAAAAAGTGGTCAACTTCAGGCATTTCCTTCCGCAAATCATCGCCATACCGCTGGGACAAGCACCCCGCAACGATGAGTTTTTGTTGTTTGCCGTCGCCCGCAAGCTGCTTTTTCTGCTGGATAGCGGCGAAGATGGTTTGAATGCTTTCCTCTTTTGCGCGATCAATAAAGCCGCACGTGTTGATAATCACGGCATCTGCGTCTTTTGCGTCCACGAACTTCATGTCGTGTGCCTGAATCATGCCCATCAGGATTTCGGAATCGGTCGTGTTTTTGCTGCATCCAAGCGTGATAACCGAAACAGTACTAATGTCGCGGTCTGGAACTGCTGCACCCTTAGTTGTTTGTTTGCGGGGTGATGGTGTTTTGACGTTCATAAAAATTGAGAATGCGAGAATATGACAAGAATTTAAGAGTCGTCGAATGGAAGTAAACGTACAAAAATAGCACATTTCTGGAGATTGTGGCGTATCTGTTTTGCCGCAGTCTAACTCTTCCATCCGCACACGTGCCAGAATCCGCGTTCTGACCTGCAATTCTGCCGATTTTTTTGTAGCTTGCACGAAACCATTTTGTTCCACAATGAACTTGTCTAAAGATTTTGAGCGCAGAGGGCGCAGAGAATCTGAGTTTCTTGGATTGTACAACGTAGTAAATGTAGGAAACCTTGCACAAGGGTTCAAAATTTTCCTTCTTCTCTGCGGTCTCTTGCTCTCTGCGCTCAAAATCCCAAAATTATAAACATGGTAGGCAGGTTCAACAGTATGCAAAGCTACAAACGTTATGAAAAACCAATCATCGTTCTACCCTGAAATTCGCTCCACTACTGTTCTTGGTGTTCTCCGCGACGGCAAAGCCGCGCTCGGTGGCGACGGGCAAGTGTCGCTCGGGCAAACTGTGATGAAAAACTCCGCCCGCAAAGTTCGTAAAGTGTATCAAGACCAGATAATGACGGGTTTTGCTGGTGCTACGGCGGATGCCTTCACGCTGCTCCAACGATTTGAGGAAAAACTCGAACAGCATCGCGGTGCACTCCAACGTTCCGCTATTGAGCTTGCTAAAGATTGGCGCACCGATCGCTTTTTGCGGCGTTTGGAGGCAATGTTGATTGTTATGAACAGCACACAGGCGTTCATCATTAGCGGCACGGGCGACGTAATTGAGCCGGACGATAATATCGTTGCTATCGGTTCGGGCAGCATGTACGCGCTTTCTGCGGCGCGGGCGTTGATGATTAATACCGAGCTATCTGCCGCCGATATCGTGCAGAAATCTATGGAAATCGCTGCGGATATTTGCATCTACACGAATAGGAACATCATTGTGGAGCAGTTGTAAGGCGCATCGAAGTTGTCGTATAATTTTTTTATTGGTACTTCTCACGCCATCTTACAGTAATGCTGACTTACAGTAATGCTGAAGGCGTGGCATCTGGTAATTCTACCAAAAATTGCGTTTCGATTCTTGAAGAAAACCGTATCTTTGCTGCATCAATGCTTGCCGTATC
>JANYIG010000281.1 GCA_025358765.1 Candidatus Kapaibacterium sp. | reverse complement strand
CGCTTACCTTACAATCTTCACAAGGTACGGTTGGTGGTGCGGCTATCCCAACAACTACCTTCAAATTGGTTGGTCGTTTGTCGCTTGGTGACGGTAGCGCTGTTGCTGCGTCAGGTATCCTCAATATGAGCGGCGGCGGCGGCGTTGGCGCGTATCCAGGAAATGCGTTTGACGGTCCGACGGTATTGTTGATTGATGTGAATTCCACATTGCGTTTGAATCGTACTACAGCAGGTGCTGTTACTGGTCGTTCGTCGTTCCCATTCGCAACAAACGTGTGGAGCTATATCCAAGGGCAGAATAATACATCAGTCTTGGAATTGGCTGCCAGCTTTAATGCTAATGCTTTCCCTGGTGCAAATACAGCATTTACGCCAACGTCCGGTACGTTGACCCTCAATCCGGCTACCTTCAATGGTCGTTTGCGGACGCTTGGTGCAAGTTCGCTTCCAGGTGCTACTGTGGCTTTCCCGACTGGATGGCGTGATTTGCCAATGGGTACAGGTTCTATCCTTGACCTTGGCGGTATCTTTACCGTAGCTGCTTCTGCTAATACAAATACGGCACCTATTGCTGGCGCTCTGATATTAAATAATCAGGGTCCGAACTCGCTCACTGGTGTTGGTGTTATTCAGGCTGCTGCTGGTTCCGCTGCAATTTATCCGGGTAAAATTACCATTGGTAACGGCTTTAACAACGGTATTTTGAATGCTTCAGCCTTTGCGAATCCGTTGACGGGTTGGTTTGCCTTTGCAACGAACGCTTCGTCAACCTTGCTTAAGGGTGATATGACGATCGGTGTGTTCAACAATATAGCTTCGTTTAGCTCATTCGACGTGAGTAACGCAACGGTAACGATTGATGCGAACTCATCGCTCAGGCTTCAAGGTACAACGAGCGGTTCCATTTCTCCTTTAGGTTCCCCATTCACTGGTGGTATCCAAGGTGTGAACTCAACCTCGCGTCTGAATCTCTCCATCGGTTTTTACGGTGGTTATTTGCCGACGAGCGCTACGACCAGTTTCCCGACAAATCCTGCGCAAACGTTTACGCTCATGAAATCTCCATTTCAAGGTCGTTTGCAATTGGACGGTAACACAGCAATTGGTGCTGGTTTTACTATCGGACCACTTGGTTCGTTCACCTTCGATGCTGCAGTGCAGGTCACACAAGGGAACGTAACGCTTGCCTTTAATAACACAGCTGCAAACTCCTTCTCAGGTTTAGGCTTTATTAACGGTAGCACTGGTACGATTGATTTCACAAACGGTGCTAACGGTGGTGCCGCTTCGGCACCTCGCGTTGTTCAATCAACAGTGTTCGCACTTGGTTCCGGTTTTAACGGCGGCGTTTTACCGGGTAACCGTTTTGGTGCGGTAGCAGGCTTTACCGTTCCGGGTTTTGGTGCAGCCGTTGATTCGCGTTTTAATACATCAGACTTGAATTTATTCAATGGTGTTCTTCAAACGCCTGCTTCAACACTTCAACTTACTGGTGTACTGAACTATACTTCTGCAACGCAGAGTTTGATTACGTTCCCAGCTGGTCCTCATGCGATTGTCCCTCAGTTGAATTTGGGCGGCACGTTGAACATGACTGCTAACTCATTCCTTACCGTGAATGCTACGGGTGGTTCAACGGCTGTTATTCCAAATATCGGTGGTACGGGAACGATTAGTGCCGACGTAAGTGGTACGCCGGGTCAATTGACCATTGGTGGTATGTCCAATCCTTCTACTACTGGTGGATTCCTTGGTTCTGGTAACGATAACAGCCTTGCTACGCTCAATAACATTGGTCGTTTTGATGGCGGTCGTCTTGCAGCTAACTTCCAAGGTCAGTTGAACGTTTATACGTCATCGGCATCGTTGAACTTGGCTCTCGCAGCAATTAGTATTGGTGCGAGTGGTAAAGTTGACTTGCGTAGCGTGTTTACTGCGCCTACAGGCTTGTTGGCGGGTGCTACGTCTATGACCTTCAACAATACTGGTGCAAACTCGTTTAATGCTATTGGTCTTGGTAGCGTAAACGCTACGGGTTCAACCATTGTGCTTAGTGCTGGCTTTAACGGCGGTATCATCAATGGTAAAGCCTTTGGTATGCCGGGTGCATATGTTGACCCAGCGAACGTTGTTTCAACAACGGGCAATGTGTTTACAAGTACGCTTTCTACATCGCTTCCGCTTTTGCTTTCCGGTGATTTGACCTTCGATAATCCAAGAGTTTCAGCTCTTAATGCTGCAGCTGCTTCGGATGGTCAATTGAACCTTGGTGCATCTGGTATCTTGACCATTCAAGATGGTACGACACTTCGTCTTGCAGATATTGTAAGTTCTGTTATCACAACTGGTGGTAAAATCGGTGGTACGGGTAACAACGCAACCGTAAGCATTCCGGCAGGTGCTGGTGTGGGTAGTGCTGTTGCAAATACATGGACTGCTACAGTATTCGATACGCCGTTCAAAGGGCAAATCGTTGCTCAACTTGGTGGTGCATCTGCTGCATTGCCTTTAACGCTTGCTGTCGCTACACGGATACTTTCCGGTGGCACGTTGACGCTTGGTCTTGACGGTGAAATTCCGGGTTTTGGTATTCTGAACCTCGGTAACTCGTCAGGCAACAACATGCAAATCGCTGCTGGTGGTACGTTACGTTTGAACAATACTTCAACCGTTGCAAACTCACTTCCGGGTTCTGCTACGATTGATGGTGTTGTGGGTAACTTCCGTCAAGCGGCAGTAGTGTTTGGTAGTGGTGCCAATGGTGGTGTCCTTCCGGGCGCGAAATTTGGCGATCCATTAACAGTTGGTCAGCCGTTCGATGCTCGTATGGTGACAACCTCGCCAATGACGATGAACGATAACCTCACGATTGGTAAAAACACGGCTACAGCTGTAGCTGACGGTGCTCTTGTTTTGGGTGGCGATTTGACTATCCCTTCCAGCACAGGCACAATTCAGCTTGTTATCATGAGTACTGCTGTTATTAATAACCCTGCTGCTGGCGCTCCGCCTGCATTAGGTAGTGGCGTTGGTCGTATCAATGCTGTAGATGCTTCGGGTATTGTTGCTTTTGTTACTCCAGCTGCTTCGCCAGCAAGTGCAAACGGCGCGAATATTCCGGGCAATACGTTTGCTCTTCCATACCGGGGTAGTATTACAGCACTGAACTTTATTGCACAATCACAAATTGCTCAAGGTTCGTACCTTCAGTTTGGTAAAAATGATGCTACATCGGTAGGCGTTCTTAACTTCGCTACCAGCACATTTGGTATCAATATCCCTGGTGGTAACGGTACTTCCGCACTTGTAAAATCGCACTTTGAGTTTAACGTTGGCTCGACGGCTTCCGTTATCCGTACGGGTAATGCAAGAATTCGTCCGTTAGCTTCAACAGTTCAATCGTTCTACGATCAAGCTGATAACAACGGTACGTTGACCATTGGACCAAACGCAAACTTTGGTAGCACCGCTCAAGGTAACTTGAACGTAGCTTTCTTGGAAAATAGTGCTGCTGTTGCTGGTGTGGTTGAAGGTACACTTATTACCTCGACGGCAAACGTAACGCTTGCTGGAGCAACAACGACGCTTACTATCACGGAAACTGCAGTAGGTTCCGGTATTGGTGGTCGTTTGGTGCTTGGCGATAGTAATCCTGCTGACGGAATCAATACTCTGAATATCCCTGACGGATTTGCTATTCAAATCACCAACAGAGCACCATTGGCTTTGCTTGGTGGTACGGGTGCAGCACTTCCAAACACGGGATTGGGTCGTACGTTGTATCCATCGCAATCACGTAACTTGAACGCAGCTACCCCACAAGGCAGCTTGGCGCTTGGTCGTTTGAATGCAAGTGGTGCAAACGGCAACGCTTTCGTTCAATTCTTCCAAGGCGCAAACGGTGGTAACGTTAATGGTACAACATTGTTCCAAACGTCGCATTATATGTCGCCTGCTGGTTTGAACATCTCGGTCATTCCGGGTCGTTTGTTTACGAATCCGTTTGGTGGTATTATAACATCGGAACACGGTACTCCTGGAACGCCTACAAATGCTCTTCAGCTTGATACCTTGACGATCGCTGGTACAACAGCCAAAACCGCTCCGACCCTTCGTATTGGTGATATTAGTGCTGGGGCATCAACCTCACGCTATATCGTTAGTACGGGTGCTTCGTTGGTGTTGAACACCCAAACAGATGTTGCATCGAATAGTGGACCGGGCGCAACCAATGCTGGTACGATTGAAGCGGCTCCGGTATTCAACTTTGCCAACTTCCCGAACCGTCAAAACAGCTCACGCGTTGTTTTTGGTCCTGGTTTTAACGGCGGCGCTGGTACTGGTGCTGGTGTCAATGGTACGTTGTCAACAACGGCAAGCATCTTCGGATCTGCTGCTAACAACATCTTTGGTGGTACGTTGGAAACAGGTACTGGTACGATGAGTATTCCGGCTGTAACACCGGGTGTTCCAAACTTAACCATTGGCACAACAGGCACATTCCGCAACGGCGGTATTGTGATTGTTGGTGGAACGAAAACATTCGCTTTGGAAGGCAGAGGCGCGGGTGCGCTTGTTGCTAATCCTTCGTCGAACACAGCAACCGGTATTGATGCATATGATGCTACGGCAACGGTTGCTATTGGTACAAGTGTCAGCAATAACGTACCAGTTGCGGTTCCTACATTGCCGCCTTTGGGTCTGTTTAATGCTGGTGTCTTCCCTACCATCCTTTTGGGTCAAGCAGCTGCCGTTACAACCGGTACGCGCGTTTTCGGTGGTGAATTTAACAATCTTCCTGCTGGTCGTTTGTTATTTGATGGTACGCAATTTGGTGCTACATATATCACTAATTCCGCAGCGAATGGTGTCTTTGCTGTCTTTATTATGAATGGATCACTTGTTGGAAACAACGGTAGTACACTCACAATTGGTG
>JANYIG010000258.1 GCA_025358765.1 Candidatus Kapaibacterium sp. | reverse complement strand
CCTACCAAAGCGCATTGCAATTGGCTCCGTACTCATCGGAAATCACCAACAACCTTGGGTATTGTTATGGCAAACTTGGGCGTTACGAAACAGCAATCGCGCATCACCGCAAGGCGTTGGGATTTGACCCCAACAATGCTTCAGCGCACTACAATCTTGGCTGGTCGTTAAATCGGACGGGCAATCACCGCGAGGCAGTTTCCGCCTATTATCAAGCATTGGCGCTTAACTCTCAGGACACGGCGGCAATGGGAAATCTGGGCTGGTCGTACCTTGAACTCAAAGATTTCGAGCAAGCACGATACGTTTACAGCCAGCTTGCAGAGCGCTGCCCGGACAATGCTTCTACCCAAAAAGGGCTTGGAAAGGCGTTTGAGGGTTTGGGACGTACAAACGAAGCGATAACGGCGTATAACCAAGCCGTGCGTTTGGATTCCGGTATGACAGAGGCGCACAAGCGTCTTGCCGCTATCTTTTTTGCCCGCAAGCAAGAATTGAAGGTTTTTCCACATTGTGCGGCACTCCTGAAACTCGATAATCGGTGCGGACGGCAGTTTTTGGATCGTCTCGTTGCGGCAATCGTTGAACGCCCTGTCGTTGCAGCGTACACACCAATCTACGAGCGCTATGTAAGCGAATATGTGAAAGAATCTGCGAACGAATTTACCACCGACGTAAACCGCATGGAATCTGCGTTCGTGGCAGTGCAACGTTTGGCAGAGCTACCGCTGTACAAACGGGATTGGGGCGCAGCTGCAAGCGTTTTTGAACGTCATCGTTCGCAGTTTCCGGCGCTTGATATGCGGTTCGGAAAAATTCTTGCCCTGCTTGCTGTGCCGGAACATGGCATCATTGCCGAGCGCATGGAATCAGTCATCAATACTGATGCTGCCGAAACCGCTCCATCGCTTTCGCTGGACGAAGAAACCCTATACTTCAACCGCGTAGAGCGGTTGGCAGACAGCGCATTGCTTCTGGCGACGCGGCTGATTACTGAACACAAAAAGGTATCTCTACTCCAACGCACAAAGCATGGCGTTTATAGCATTGCTGCTGACGAACGCAGTGCTGTCAAGGTTTCTGGGCAAAAAGCAGTATCGGTGAATAATGAAAATATAGAATTAGCACGAATGGTAGGGAATGCTCTGGTCGCGTCTCAGAGCCTTGTTTTTAAGAATATTCGCCACGTGCAAGACGCACGGTTAAATGTGGATGGAACAGTATTGCTGTTCGCAGCAGAACGAGCTGAAAGTAAAAAGTCTCACACAGCGTACCACACCTTAGATACAGGGAATCCATCGTTGGACAATACGGATTTGTATGTGTGCATAAAACGCGGCTCGGAATGGAGTGAACCAATTTCGCTTGGAAGTCGTATTAATACAGCGTTTGCTGAACACACTCCCTTTTTACATCCCGACGGGAAAACACTCTATTTCAGTTCCGAAGGGCATTATGGGCTGGGGCGGGCGGATGTGTTCATGGCAAAACGGCTGAATGATTCGTCGTGGACGGAGTGGAGCGAACCAGTGAATTGCGGTAAAGAACTCAATTCTCCAGCGGCTAACCTTGATTTTATCGTTGCTACGACGGGTTCGTATGGGTATTTTTCGCATCGAGGCGACATTTTCACAACGAATATTCCACCGGAAGTACGCCCGGAGCCGCTTGCGCTTGTGTTTGGTTCTGTTTTATTGGAAAAAAGCGGCATTCAGTATTTCCACAACGGCGAGCTTCGGTGGATAGACGCTTCCACGGGTGCAACCGTCAGCACCGTGCGAACCACAAACGGTAAATACGCCGTAGCGCTGCCCGTTGGGAGCGAGTATCTATGCGTGGTTGACGGCGAAGAGCTTGACAAAATATTTGATATGCGTCACGAATACACGTCCGTCAAACTCAAACGCGACATCATTCGTCACTACTTCAAAACGCCCGATGCCGTGCCGGGCGTGAGGAAATAATCCATCTTGTCGGTTTGTTTATCCTTCAGCGACTTTTTTACCGAAAAACCTACTATGAAAGAACTCTTTCGCCTCATGCCGTATTTCAAACGGCATAAAAACAAATTTTTGCTTGGGATGGTCTTTGTGACGATTTCCAACCTCTGCTCAACGGCGCTGCCACGTGTGGTCGGCAAAACGATTGACTCTATCGCCCATACAGCAGGCACGGAGCGCTTTTCCAGCACCGATATTGCAATTCATATCGGGTATATGTTGCTGCTCACCGCCGGAAGCGGTTTTTTTATGTACTTGACGCGCCGTACTATTATTGTTGGGTCAAGGTTGATTGAGTTTGAGCTTCGCTCCGACGTTCTGGGAGCATTGGAACGCCTGCCGTTGCGCTATTTTCAGCAAACACCGACGGGCGAACTTATGGCATATTCCACGAACGACATCTCTGCAGCCCGCGAGTTTATTGGTCCGGGCATCATGTACACCACGAACACTGTCACCACGTTTCTGTTTGCGCTTTCGATGATGATTGCACTCAATCCGATGATTACATTCTTCGCGTTGTTGCCGTTGCCGCTTGTTTCCTACGCAGTGTACAAACTTGGCGGCAAGGTTCACCTGATGTTCAAAGACGCGCAAGATTATTACGCAAAACTGACCGCGCAAGCGCAAGAAAACATCTCCGGTGTTCGCGTGATTCGTGCGTACAGCCGCGCTGACAACGAAATTAAGCGTTTCAAAACCGCAAGCGAAGGTTACAAAGCACAAATGATGAAACTTGTGCGTTTCGAGGCAGTAACCATGCCGCTTATGATTTTCCTGATTGGCATTTCGCAACTGATGGTGTTGGGCGCAGGTGGCTATTATGTAATCCGTGGAAAAGCAACAATCGGCGACGTGACGCAGTTTTTTATCTATCTGAATCAACTGATTTGGCCCGTTGTGGCTGTTGGTTGGGTGACGAACCTCACGCAACGCGCGGCGGCTTCGGTAGCACGATTGGGCAGAATTTTTGATGAGAAATCGGAAATTGCCGATACCGAACAAACAGATACGTCCATCACAACGATTCGCGGAAGCATTGAATACCGCGGTGTTCGCTTAAAATATAGCCCCGATGCCCCGTATTCCTTGGGTTCAGATGCAGAAGGTATTTCGTTTATTATCAATGCTGGCGAAACGATTGGCGTGGTGGGCGAAACGGGCAGCGGCAAGTCGTCGCTTGTGAACCTGATTCCACGCCTGTTTAACGTAACGGATGGAACGCTGCTGATTGACGGACACGATATTCGGACGATTCCGCTTGACGTAGTACGACATTCCATTGCCATCGTACCGCAGGAATCATTTTTGTTTTCAGATACCATTGCGGATAATATTCGTTTTGGCAAACCGAATGCTTCGATGGACGAAGTCGTGGAAGCCAGCATCACAGCGCAGTTGCACGAAAACATTAAGTCGTTTCCGGATGGCTACAGTACGATTGTGGGCGAGCGAGGCGTGACGCTTTCTGGCGGGCAGAAACAGCGCACCGCCATTGCTCGCGCAGGAATTCGTCAACCTTCGATTATCATTTTTGACGACGCACTTTCAGCGGTGGACACGGAGACGGAAGAAAAGATTTTGAACGGCTTGAAGCGTGTGATGGCGGGCAGAACGAGCATTTTGATTGCTCACAGGCTTTCCACCGTCAAAAACGCCGACAGAATCGTGGTGTTGGATAAAGGTCTGGTGGTGGAAGTCGGTACACACGAAGAATTATTTGCCAAAGGCGGCATGTATGCTGATATGTACAGCCGACAGTTGCTGGAGGAAGAAATTGCGTCATTGGATTGACATATCCTGATATACTTATAAAAAACTCCCGCACGAGCTTGATTGCAAGCAGTGCGGGAGTTTTTTGTTTGCCGGTGGCTCCCAAGTTGAGCCACTGCTTATCATTTAGTAATCCATGCCACCGTGCTGATGCGGCATTGCCGGAGCAGCTTTGTCTTCCGGTTTTTCAACGATGGTTGCTTCGGTTGTGATAAGGAGGCCTGCTACCGATGCGGCATTTTCAAGTGCTACGCGGGATACCTTCGTTGGGTCAATAACGCCCATTTTGAACATATCGCCGTACTCTTCTGTAGCAGCATTGAAGCCATATGCGTCTTTGCCTTCTTTGATTTTGTTCACAACAACAGAGCCTTCCAAGCCAGAATTTGCCACGATTTGGCGAATTGGCTCTTCCACAGCGCGGCGGATGATTTGGATGCCCGTTTTTTGGTCAGCGTTTGCTGGTTTGAGGTTCTCCAACTCTGTTACGGCGCGAAGATATGCCACGCCGCCACCCGGAACGATGCCTTCTTCAACAGCAGCGCGGGTTGCGTGCAATGCGTCCTCAACGCGAGCTTTTTTCTCCTTCATCTCAACTTCCGTCGCAGCGCCGATTTTGATAACAGCAACGCCACCAGAGAGCTTTGCAAGACGCTCTTGGAGTTTTTCGCGGTCATAATCGCTCGTTGTTTTTTCTACTTGCGATTTGATTTCGTTGATACGGCGTTTGATGTCTTCCGACTTGCCAGCACCTTCGATGATGGTTGTGTTGTCTTTGTCAATCGCTACGCGCTTTGCTGTACCAAGGTACGCAAGCGTTGCGCTTTCAAGTTTGAAGCCTTTTTCTTCGCTGATAACCGTGCCGCCTGTCAACACTGCAATGTCTTCAAGCATAGCTTTGCGGCGGTCGCCGAAACCCGGAGCTTTTACAGCAGCGATTTTGAGTGTACCGCGCAATTTGTTCACAACGAGTGTTGCAAGTGCTTCGCCTTCAACGTCTTCCGAGATGATGAGCAATGCCCGACCCGATTGAGCAACTTTCTCCAATGTTGGAAGCAAGTCTTTCATCGAAGCGATTTTTTTGTCGTGGATGAGGATGTACGGATTTTCGAGAGCCGCTTCCATTGCTTCTGGGTCGGTCACGAAATACGGTGACAAATACCCTCTGTCGAACTGCATACCTTCAACAACGTCCAAAACGGTTTCCGTACCACGAGCTTCTTCTACAGTAATAACGCCATCTTTACCGACTTTTTCCATTGCTTCTGCAATCAAATTGCCGATTTCGGGATCGCTATTTGCGGAAATCGTGCCAACTTGCGCGATGTCTTGTTGACCACCAACCGGACGGCTGATTTTCTTCAAACCCGCCGTGATAGCCGTTACCGCAAGGTCAATACCGCGTTTTAAGTCCATTGGGTTTGCACCAGCGGTCACGTTTTTCAAGCCTTCGCGGACGATTGCTTGAGCAAGCACCGTAGCAGTCGTTGTGCCATCGCCAGCAATATCGCTGGTTTTAGACGCAACTTCTTTGACCATCTGAGCACCCAAGTTTTCAAGCGGATCGGAAAGCTCAATTTCTTTTGCAACGGTTACGCCGTCTTTAGTGATGGTCGGAGCACCAAATTTTTTGTCAATAACGACATTACGACCTTTAGGACCGAGCGTTACTTTTACTGCGTCAGCAAGTTGATCCACACCGCGTTTGAGAGCGGAACGGGCATCTACATTAAATGTTACATCTTTTGAAGCCATAGCTTTAGTTTGATTTTTTATGTTGAGTGTAAAATTGTTGAATTAGGTGATGACTTCACGCTTACTTCACGACTGCAAAGACATCACTTTCGCGCATGATAAGCAGGTCTTCGCCGTCAATGCTGACTTCGGTGCCAGAGTATTTGCCATAAAGAACTTTATCGCCAACTTTGACTTGCAATGCGACCGTTTTTCCGTCTTCGGTCACTTTGCCCGGTCCAACAGCGATGATTTCGCCTTGTTGCGGTTTTTCTTTTGCGGTGTCAGGCAGAATGATTCCGCCTTTGCTTACTTCTTCCGGTTGTGCAGCACGCACAATCACGCGGTCATGCAAGGGTGTTAATGGCATGGTCTAAACCTCCAATTTGGAATGAATAAAAGAGAACGAATGGACTTTTGTGTTGTTAGCACTCTGCGATTGAGAGTGCTAACAAAATCATGGACGCAAAAATACAGTGATTATTGTTGGTAGTCAAGATTTTTTATTCAGCAAGAAATTTAGGGTGTTTCTGAGGCTGGCTCAATTGAGACTGGTTCGATATGGACGACAACATCGGCAATATTTAAGGTTGATGCGATGAGGATGTTTTTGACATTATGTCCGATGCTGTGTCCTTCCGTCACGGAAATGCCGCCGTCAACCTGAACATGAATGTCCATGAGCAATACGACTCCACTTTTTCTAATGCGGCATTTCTCAATCGCTACTACGCCAGCGACATCTTGGGCAAGCCTCCGGATATGGCGCTGTGTATCGGTTGGTACAGAACCGTCCATCAGTTCATGCAACGCCGCGCGGAAAATCGAAACGCTGTTTACCACAATCACACAACAAGCAGCCAATGCCGCGTAATCATCCGCCGCTTCGTAGCCCTTGCCCCCAATCAATGCGATAGTAATGCCCACAAATGCAGCCGCAGAAGTGATAGCATCGGCTCGATGATGCCAAGCATCGCCTTTTAACGCCGTGCTATCAAGGGTATCATTTACCTTGATGACAAAACGAAAGAGAGATTCTTTGACGATAATAACCACCACCAACACCGGGAGTGCGTACCACGCCGGAGCATGATGGGGTGTCATAATCTCTTTGATACTTTCTACAGCAATTAGCAGCGCGGCACCGAATAAAAGAAACGACACTACCATCGCGGCAATAGATTCCGCCTTCGTGTGTCCATATGGATGATTGTCGTCTGGCGGTAATTTAGCAATGTAGAGACCGCTCAAAACAGCAATCGAACTCACAATATCCGTCGTAGATTCGATGCCATCGGCAATAAGAGCGTAACAATTTCCAACCACACCAACAAAGATTTTGATGGTGGCTAAGAGAGCATTGATAACTACACCTACAAGAGATGCACGCATAGCAGCGCTAAGGGAAACCATACACGCAGAATTAATGGGAGGCAAAAGGAATCAAGACTGTTTCTAACGTTTTTCAACAATTCTCACAGCGTGGTTAGCTGCGTGAGAAATTCTTCGTTCGTGAGCCGATAGCGCACAGGCGTGACGGACACATAGCCTGCTTTCATCGCCCCTTCGTCGCTATCGGTGTTTGTGTCGCGCACAAGATAGTTGCCGGAAAGCCAGAAATACTCCCGACCCATCGGGTCTTTGCGGCGTTCGTAATTGTCTTCCCAACCTGAAACTCCTTGTCGTGTAACTTTGATGCCGTGTATTTGTTCTTGAGCAAGCGCGGGAACATTCACGTTGAGCAGGGTATCATCGGGCATTCCTAACGAAAGCAGTTTTGAGGCAATTTCGGCTGCATACCGCGCGGCAACCTCGCAATCGGTTCGATAATCTAATGAATCTATCGAAACAGCCATAGACGGCACACCCAGCATCATTCCTTCCGTCGCAGCCGACACCGTGCCGGAGTACATAATATTGATGGAGGTATTTGCGCCATGATTGATGCCAGAAACCAGAATATCGGGGCGTTCGCTTAATAATGTGCTGATGCCAAGTTTGACGCAATCGGCGGGAGTGCCGTCCACCGCATAACCGAATAATACGCCATCGCGCCGAACTTTTGTTGCGCGGAGCGGTCGGCTCACGGTTAGCGCATGACCAACAGCACTTTGTTGACGATCGGGCGCAACCACAGTGACCGTGCCAACCGTACGTAATGCTTGTACTAATGCCATAATCCCGGGTGAATCAATGCCATCGTCGTTTGTTACGAGAATATTCATACATCAATCAAATAAACAATAAAACAGAACGTTACATGCGTTTTCCTGCAAGATAGCACCAGCGCGGCTTTCGGACAAATCTTTAAACTTTTGTGTCGTTCTAAGGCTCAAACCGCCATTCCACAACATTCGTTTTTATACCAATTTCTTTTCTTGGAGGAATCCGCAATGCAACCCATCAATCCTACTCCGCAGCACTTTTTTCGCCAATACTCGTTTTGTGGACAACAAGCGATTGTCGGTATGCTTTTGTACGTATTTGCCATCATCTTTATTGCAAATACCATTCACGCCCAACCACTAAATTTGCCCTATAAACAAGCTGGATTTACCGAAAAGCAAGCTGCCGCCTATATTCTTGACCGTTTTTCATTCGGTGCAAAAGCCGGAGACGAGAAAAATAGCGTGGAAAGCGTTGCAAAACAAGGCGTGGCACAATGGTTCGAGGAGCAATTGCAATCCGCTTTACCGGAAGCAGAATTAGAGCGCCGTCTGGCAGATTTCAAAAGTTTGAAGATGACAACAAAGGATATTGCCACCACGTATCCGAATCCGGGAATGATTTTGGCGCAAGCAAAACGTGACGGAATGGATATTCGCAAGGGCGATTCTATCTCGAAAGATGAGTATCGGGGCAAACTCCGTGAATACGCCGAATCGAAGGGGATTCGCCCGCAACGTGAGATGTTGGGCGAGATGTACGCACAAAAACTCCTCCGTGCGGTCTATGCACAAAATCAGCTCAGTGAAGTACTCACCGATTTTTGGTTCAATCATTTTAACGTGGCGATTACGGATAATCAGGCTCGCCCGTTTGTTATGACCTACGAGCGTGATGCCATCCGTCCGTTTGTACTCGGAACGTTTCGTCAGATGCTTGGCGCGACTGCGAAACATCCTGCAATGTTGCAATACCTCGACAATGCTCAATCTACTGCTCCAGAAGGTACACAAACGACAAGTTCTGCTAAATTTGACGATATGAAAAGTAATGCGGGTCCCGTGAAACGCGCCGCCATCGAAAAGATGCAAACCCGCGCCGAACAAGTAAAAGATAGCATGATGAAAGATATTCCTGATGATTTTAAGCCGCGCAAAGGCATCAACGAAAACTATGCCCGCGAACTGATGGAGTTGCATACACTTGGCGTGGATGGTGGCTACGCGCAGAAGGATGTTACCGAAGCCGCACGGGTACTGACGGGTTGGACAATTTTTCCGATGGGGCAACGTGGTGATAAACTTGCCGAACGGCTTGAAAAGGGTAAAGCTGTTGGATTCGTGCGCGAAGGCGTTTTTTTGTTCCGTGCCGATGCTCACGATGCAACTGAAAAGAACGTGCTTGGTACGGCGTTCCCCAAAGGTGGCGGCATGGAAGAGGGGGAACGACTTTTGGACATGCTTGTAAAACATCCTTCAACGGCGAAGTTTCTCGCAACCAAGATTGCACGGCGTTTTGTCAGCGATAACCCTCCACAAGCTCTTGTGGCAAGGCTTGCAGAGGCATTTACAAAAACTGGTGGCGATATGAAAGCGTTGATTCGTACTATTGTGGAGTCGCCGGAATTTTGGAGCAAGGATATTGCTTTTGCTCGTGTAAAAATCAAATCCCCGTTCGAGCTAACAGTGAGCGCTCTGCGTGCCGTCAATGCCGACGTTGAGCGCCCCAGAGCAGTGTTGGAGTGGGTGACGAAAATCGGTCAGCCGCTTTACGCCTATCAAGCACCGACGGGCTTTCCAGACCGTGCGGAAAACTGGATTAACACTGGGTCGCTGCTGAACCGCATGAATTTTGGGTTGGCGTTGGCATTGGGAAAAATTAAGGGCGTGAGTTTTAACCTTGCTGCGCTGAACAACAACCACGAGCCAGAATCGGCGGAAGATGCGCTTACCATCTATGCAGCATTGCTTATGCCAGAACGAAACCTCACTGAAACTATACGCCTTTTGAAGCCGATGGTTGCTAATGCCACGAGCGACCCGGCATTTGCGGATAAAGTCAATAAAGCTGCTTCTGATGCCGAGCCGACTCAAAATCAACAGAAGCAAGAAATGATGCCGCCTGAGCGTCAATCCATGAAAAACAAATCTGACCGTTTTGAAGCACCACCGGAGCTTGACGATAGAGCAGTTGTTGCTGGCAAAGCGACGAACATGCCTGCAAATAGCATGAATACAAGCACTATGAATACCAGCACGGTCGCTCAAGTGGTCGGCATCATCTTGGGTTCGCCAGAATTTCAGCGCCGCTAATTCTGTTTCCATCAACAAAATCTCGGAGATTGTCGTGAATGCTCCTCGCACTAAAATTTTGACCGCCGTTTTAACGGCATTGATGCTTTGCATTGCCCTTTCTCATGCCTCCGCACAGCAACGCAAGCGTTCGGCGGAAATTAAAAAACACGAAAGCCCATCAACGTCTATCCATCTGCCCTACAAGAAATTTGGTTTTACCGAACGCCAAGCGGCGGCGTATCTGTTAGATAGATTTGCCTTCGGAGCGCGTCCGTACGGCGTAAACAGCGTGGAGCGTGTTGCAGAGCAAGGCGTGGAGCGCTGGTTGGAAGAGCAATTAAATTATACAACGTTACAGGACACGCCTTTGAAGGTCGGGAAAGCCGAGCCTGAATTGGAATGCCGTTTGATGCCGTACAGCAGTTTGTGGCTTTCGGAGGAAGAGGTGGCGACGACATATCTCGACCAGAATCAGCTTGCTGCTCAAGCAAAGCGGGAGGGCTTGATAGCACCGCCGCAGCGTGATTCCGTGATGTATAAAGAGTATCAATGTCGCTTGTCCGATTTTGCGCGGGACAAAGGTATTCATCAGCCACAAGAAGCCTTGGATGAACTGTACGGGCAGAAACTTCTGCGTGCGGTCTATGCTCGTAGCCAAGTCGTCGAGGTACTCACGGATTTTTGGTTCAATCATTTTAATGTGTCCGTAACCGACGACAACGCACGGATGCACATTATGTCGTACGAGCGCGATGCGATTCGCCCGTTCGTGCTTGGCACGTTCCGCCAAATGTTGGGCGCAACGGCAAAACATCCCGCAATGCTTGAATACTTGGACAATGCTCAATCCACCGCGCCAGAGAAGGGTGCAACAACCACATCAATGGCATTAGAAATGTTGCGCGTGGATTGCGGAGCAGACAGCGCGAACCGCGCAAAAAAACTCTATGACGAAGCCAGCAAGGACGCTCCCGGCTATCTGAAGCAGCGCAAAGGAATCAACGAAAATTATGCTCGTGAAATTATGGAACTTCACACGCTGGGTGTGGATGGCGGCTACACGCAGCAGGACGTTACCGAAGCCGCACGGGTACTGACAGGCTGGACGGTTTTTCCGGCGGGCGATAACGGCAAAAGACTTGGGGCATATCTTGGAGAACACTTTGAAAAGCAGCGTGAAAATCAGTCCGAAGACCAGCAAACACTTGGGTTTGACCGTGAGGGGTTATTTTTCTTCCGCGCGAACGCGCACGATGCAACCGAAAAAATGGTCTTAGGTGTAAAATTCGCCGCAGGTGGCGGGCAGCAAGAAGGCGAACAACTGTTGGATATGCTTGCGCGGCATCCCTCAACAGCGCGGTTTGTCGCCACAAAATTTGCAAAACGTTTTGTGTCCGATGCGCCACCAACGGCTCTTGTGGAGCGGCTTGCCCGTGTGTTCACCGAGACGAATGGCGATTTGCGGTTGCTTGCCCGTGCTGTGGTGGAATCGCCAGAATTTTGGGGCAAAGGCTTGAATGTACCTACCGTCCGCGAAAAAATAAAATCGCCCTTTGAGCTGGTGACGAGTGCTCTGCGGGCGCTAGATGCCGAAGTACAACAACCAAAACCGCTTGTGGATTGGGTACGCCGCTTAGGACAACCTATCTACAACTATCAAGCACCGACGGGCTTTCCAGACCGCCCCGAATCATGGATAAACACTGGTGCGCTGCTGAATCGTATGAATTTTGGGTTGGCATTAGCGTTTGGTAAAATCAAAGGTACAAGTATTGCCCTTCCTTCGCTTGCTGATAGGTCGCTTGCTGAGGGTGCAACGTTGCAATCTGCTGAGGATGTGATTATGCGCTATGCGGCACTGCTGCTGCCCGAACGCGATCCGAAGGTAATGCGTGCGCTGTATGAACTTGCACAACAGCCTTTGGAGCGTATTCGCTATGTTCCCATCGAACAATTGCCAGCCGTACAACAAGCGTCCGCCACAAAAAACGACAAAACCTTGAACGCACAAGCAATCGGGATTATATTGGGTTCACCGGAATTCCAGCGTCGGTGAAGCGATAGAGCAAGTTTTGAAGAAAATGATAGATATAAAGTCATAGATATAAAGTCTTCGTGCAGTCGCTTGATTCGCACGAAGACTTTTTTGATTTTTTAACGAAAGAAGGTTTTGTGAACGTTGGTAAAGTTTGTATTTTTGACGGCGCAATAGAAAGAATCTCTAGCAACCAATGAGAGCGCCAATCTACTTCCAGCTAAACACCACCCACACTACGGAGAATCTTCATAGCCACTTGTTTCCATCAATCCCTTTTGTTTCACGTTTTAGGGCTACCCATGATGCTCTCTGGCAATCGCCGCCAACGCCTTATTCCATTCATGCCATTTTTACTTTGCATTAGTATCACTCTTGCGAGTGGGGTATCTGCATGGTCGCAAATTCGCCTCACCGAATGGAAAACCTATTCTTCGTTTGCAAACACGCGCACAGTTGCTCAAGACCGCAATGGTGCTGTGTGGGGCGCAACGTCGGGCGGCGTTTTTTCCTTCAACCTCAGCACACGTCAGGTGCAGGAATTCCGCAATATTGATGCGCTTTACGGGCTTGATATTTCCACACTCCGCATCAATCCTTCCAACGGCGACGTGTATGCGGGCGGCGTAAGCGGTATTATCAACATTTACAATGGTCAGCGCTGGAAACCGATAACCGATATTTTTAGTGCTACACTTACGAACAAAGCGATTACCGATATGGCATTTCGGGATTCGTTGGTGTTTGTAGGTGGTAATTTTGGACTCACGATTTACAATGCGAATCAAGGCGTGTTTGCAGAAACCGTCGCACGGCTTGGGGCGTTCCAACCGGGCGCAGCAGTACGGCAATTGCTCATCGCGCAAGGACGGATTTGGGTTGCAACCGCATCAGGAGTGGCTTCTGCACCCTTAAATCTCCGTTCTTTTATCAATCCTGCGTCGTGGACAACCTATCTTTTTAATAGCGGTACGATGCCCATACAGCAGGATGCAAGCGGTGTTGCGGAATATCAAGGCACAATCTATACTGTGAGTGGAAATGCGCTTTGGAAACTGAGCGATTCGATGTTTCAAAGCGTTAAAACCACACCAAATACGCTCACAAGCATAGCCGCTGTCGGCACGGAGTTGTATATTGCTTCTGCAAACGAGGTGCAAAGCCTGTCGCGGGGCAATGTGATTACGATTTATTCCGGCTCCATCAATGCCTTGTCGAGAATTGACAGCGCAGGTACTGCACGGCTTGGCGTGAGCATGACAACGGGTTTTGGATTGCTTAACAGCACCGTTAATGGCAATGTGATTGCAGTGTTACCGTTTAACGGACCAACGGCGAATCGTTTTCGGCAGATTTCGATTGACAAGCAAGGTACGGTGTGGTGTGCCAATGGCACAGGCGAAGGGAGCGCCCAAGTCAATAACAATGGTGCAGGCGTGGGGTTATACCGGCTCAACAATGAAAACTGGGCAAGTTTTAATACGACGACTTATCCAGAATTCGATAGAAATAGCTATTATCAAGTTTATGCCGCTTCGGATAGCACCGTTTGGGCAAGTAGCTGGGGAAGTGGTATCATGCTTCTTCAACCCAAAGGTGCAGCCTCATTTACGCTTACACGGTTCACGAACAAAAACTCGCGGCTTATTGGCGTTGCCAAAAGTGATTTTGTCGTGGGTGGTGGGGTACGATTGGACGCACGCACAGGCACAACGTGGATGACGAACATCACGAACGATTCCATCGTTGCCCGTGACCGCAAAGGTACATTCTATGCGTTTAGTAAGCCGTCCTCGCAGTTTGGTGATTTGAATAATTACCAATTCGTAACGATTGACGCTTCGGGCGCAAAATGGCTTGCAACAGGCTTGTTTAGCGGCGGACAGCTATGGGTATTTAACGATAAAAATACCTTAGATAACACCGCCGATGACGAATGGCAATCCGTTTCGGAATTGGGCAATCAGGTACACACCGCGATTGTGACCGACCGCAATGGCGAGATTTGGCTTGGTACGAAAAAAGGTTTGTACCGCATTGTCAACCCATATGCAGTTTTATCGTCTGCTACGCCGAAGCCACAACTTATTACGCAAGTCGTACAAAAAGAAACGCCGCTTGAAACCACCATCAACGATGTTTTTGTGGATGCCCAAAATAACAAGTGGATTGCGACCAATTCAGGCGTGTGGGTTGTGAGCGAAGACGGCAGCAAGATTTTGTCGCAAATCAATACCGAAAATTCGCCACTTGTGAGTAATTCCGTCTTTTCTGTAGCGATTGACGCAATAACAGGGCGTGCCTATTTCGGCACGGATAACGGGCTTTCCAGCGCTCAGACGCTTTCGGTGCCGCCTTCGGAAACATTTGCACTACGTTGTTATCCGCAGCCGTTTGTGCCGCAACAAGACACGGAGCTTGTGATTGACGGTTTGGCAGGCAACGCGCAGGTGAAAATTTCATCCTTAGACGGAATTCTTATTCGCACACTGAATCCCAACAATTCACGAACGGTGATATGGGACGGACGCGACGAGCGTGGCGATCTTGTGCAAAGCGGTGTCTATCTTGTATCCGCATATTCCGCCGCCACAAGCTCTACGGCTGTTGCGAAGGCAATGGTCTTGCAACGGTAAATTGCAGTGGTAACAACGCATCATAAAAATTTCCTTGCATAAAAAAACGAACCATAGTATATTTGAAATCTTAGCGCTGTTTTGATATAGCACGAAGTGTCTGCGGAGGTGGCGAAATGGCAGACGCACCACTCTAAGGAGGTGGCGCCTTAACGGGCATGCGGGTTCAAGTCCCGCTCTCCGCACAGAAAAAAAACCTAAAAACGGCTTCAAATCTTGAGCAAATGCTCGTAATTTGAAGCCGTTTTTATTTTCTCAATATATCATAAAATTTTCGAGATTGTGCATTGGATGTGCCTTCATTTTCCTGCCGAATATGATATGTCCTAAAAAATCTCTACGCTATATGGCTGTATTTGCTGGATATATTCTTCATCACTTCTGGTGTCGGTGGGAGTATTTGCTTTGAATATTCTCACTCTTCCTGCTAATTTAGAATCTTATTCCCCTTAAGGAGTGATTGATATTTTCCGGCTGTCAAGCTCTATATCACATAAACGTTGCTGACTATCGGATGAAGTTTAGATAAATTCCTGAAAACCGCATCAAACCTTACGCGCAAGAACCCCACTCAATCTCCCCTTATAAAAGTCTTCGTGGCGGCTTGCAGAGGGGTGATGCGCTTGAGGGTAGTCAAGGTTATCTAAACTTTATTCAAGCCTTCATCACGCACCAAATTCAGCGTACTGCCTGTACGTCACCAACACTTGTGACTTGCGAAAGTGGTCGTTTCCAGACCCCATTGCCGAAGATTACATCCCCGATATAAACATTAGCATTGTCGGCAGCAAGCGCCCGATTCGAGGTATTCGTCAAGCCTTGGCTGATGTTTTGCCAAGTCGAACCGCCATTAGTCGAACGGTACACGCCCGCAGCGCCCGTTGCCAAAAGGACACCGTTTTGCAATAGAATACGATACATCGCCCCATTATTTTTGTCTAAACCTGTACTGTTGAGTGTCCATTTTTTGCCATCATCGCTTGATGTATAGATGCCATCCTCCGTGGCGGCAAATACGGTTGTCCCACTTACGAGCAAGTCATTGACGGTGAGCGCAGCTATGCTCAACCCCTTACTGGCTTCGAGCCATGTGTCACCGCCGTCAGTCGAGCGAAAAATACCCGATTCTATCGTCCCACCGAACACCGTCGTACCTTTGAAGGCAAGAGTTCGTATTGCAACGCTATCATCCAAGCCACTCGTTCGACGCTCCCACGTTTTGGCATCATCGGCTGAAACGTAGATTCCATCGGCTGTTGCGGCAGTAAGTTTATTGTTTGCCGGGTTGAGTGCAATATCGTAGAGTTCCAGTCCAAAGTTTTTCAGCGTACCAGTACCTGTGCCGTTGGCAGCCGACCACGTTGCGCCGCTATCGTTTGAAGCAAATAGCCCACCGAACGTAGCAGCAAACAGGCGATTTCCGGCTGCCGCTACCTTACTGACGTAAGCACTCAAACCCTGTGGACCTTGTGGAGGATCGTTTATGCCTTTTGTTGTTGACCACGTTGCGCCCGCGTCCCGCGAAAATTGAATGCCGCCGCCGTAGGTTGCGGCAAATAATGTATTATTTAATGCTGTAAGTGATAATGATTGGCTTGCGATAACGCCCGTATTGGCTTGCTCCCACGTTACGGTCGTCCGTGGCGAGGTAAACATGCCGGAGCCTTCGCTTCCCAGAAGAACATTTGTGCCAACATTGGCAAGGGATAACACCGTTAGATTTTTCAGCCCCGTATTGACGGTAGCCCACGTAGTGCTAATATCCGTTGTCCTGTAAACACCGTTTGTTTCGGTTCCCACAAAGATTGCATCACCCGTTTTGGTAATCGCTCGCACAGCTTGCCCCTTCAAACCTGCGTTTGCGGCTTGCCATGCCACGCCTTCCGGTTGCGTAGAGGTGAGCGCAATTGTTCGGGAATACACGCCGTCGCGGTTGCCGAGATAAAGCGTTCCGCCATCCACCAACATATCAAGTGTTTCAAGGCGAAACGAATTGCCTGAAAGCCCTTCGTTAAAAGCCTTCCATGTTTTTCCCGTATCGGAAGAACTATACACGCCGGCACGGTTGGATAGTGCATAAATTCTGGTGTCGAAGGATGTTTTGACGGCTGCAAGCGAAAACGATTCGCCCACGTGTTTTGTCAGCTTACCGCTTATTGCCGTCCACGTCGCGCCGTTATTTGTCGAGCGATAGACGCACTCCGACGGCGTTTCGACGGTATCTACCTTCGAGATGTTGCGAACTTCCGTTGCAGCAATAACTCCACCGAAGCCGTCGGCAATAACCTTCGTGATTTTTACGCCCGAAAACGTGGCAGAGTCGGCTGCCATCCACGTCGTGCCGCTATCGGCGGAGCGATACAAGCCGTCTTGTGTGCCGAGCCACAACATTGCACCGGAAACAAGTAATGACAAGGGATGCAGGCTATTTCCTTTTAATCCGGCGCTTACTTGTGTCCATTTGTCAAAAACACTGGCGGTGCGGTACACGCCGTTCCCGTACACACCTGCAAAAGTTATAGCGCCGTTTTGTAGCAATGTTGTCACTGTGCCGCCCGTTGGTCCGGCAGTTTTGGTCCATTGAGCCTGCGCGGAAGCGGAAGACAATGCTATAATAAGCACGAGCCATACACTATATCGTGGCATAGAATGTACCTTTCTACAAAAAAATAAATAATGAGGAGGTGTTCATCGTATTTTGTTCGTTTTATTTAGCTTAAGATAGCGTGTAATCCTTTCAATTTCAAAACAAAATTACAAGAAAAACAAGGGCAGGAACAGAGGCGTAACGTCCTAAGCGCATAGGAAAAAAAGTCCTATACGGTGAACCCTATTGCGTTGGATACGTATGATTTTGGCAGAGATTTTTGTACAGCGGGAAAGTTGTTATCGTGATGGTATAATGCCAGTGCGGAGGGCAAAATCGGATGCCTCGCGGCGTGAGGAAATACCAAGTTTTTGGTAAATGCTCCAAAGGTGATTTTTGACGGTACTTTCGCTCAGATTGAGTTCGGTAGCGATTTCTTTATTGGATAATCTGATGTGGCGTAAAACATTACGTTCGGCAGGTGTGAGGTGAGATTGCGAGAGGAGGTTATCAGATTTCATTGCTTGGCGATGCCAATACGGACTAAGCCAAACACTATCAGCATTGACGGCAATCCAACGAATACCTTCTAAAAACACAGCGTGAGATTCTTCTTTCGATACAAAACCATTTGCTCCGGCATTGATAACATCTTGTGAGCTTGCTAAATGTGAGCCGGACATACACAAAATATTTGTTGTGAAGCCCATTGCGCGGAGTTGTTTGGTCACTTCCAAACCCGATGTATCCGGTAGGTCAATATCAATCAAAAGTATATCAACCGCTATGCCTGCAATTATTTTCAACGTGTCGTTGCCACACGAGGCTGTTCCCACAACGACAACAGAAGGCGTGTTTGTATCGGCTTCAATCCACGTTGTGAGGGCAAAACGCGCCATCTCATGGTCATCGGTAATAAAAATTCGGATGCTGTTGTCACTCATTGTGTCATTATATAACATCGTAGCAGACTTGTTATGCTGAAACTGTGGTAATTGCTCTGTGATTGTCAAATATACGACAATAGATTGAAAATTGAGAATGCCCAAACTATTGCTACATCTACTCTTGCATATATTCACACATTTGTGCAGATTTACATCTCTGATAGCAACAGTCACCATAATCTCCGCTTTCTTTACCATTATGTTCTACCATTATGTCTGCACTATTTCCATCTTTTCGCTGGTATATCCTTGCTTGCTTGTTAGCATGGACAACGACAAATATTCAAGCACAAACCACCTCTTGTAAAACCACTCTGACGGCGGATTCAGCCACCTTTAGCGACCGCACGACCACCACAAAAACATACGCGAACAACCTCGACTGCTCGTGGCTTATCCGACCTCAAATCGATGCTGATGTCGTCATCCTGAGCTTCACAAAATTCCGTACTGAAACAAACGATTTGGTGAGGGTTTATGAAGGCGCGGAGGAGAAAGTGGAAAATATCGTTGGTGAGTTTAGCGGCTCGAAACTGCCGTCACGTCTTATTACCACGAAAAAAGCGTTTTTGATACGATTCACAACCAACGCATCAGTCGTGGATTCCGGCTGGACAGCCCAGTACACCAGTCTCGTGTTCTCTTGCAAAGGCGTTACGCGGTTCACCGCCGATTCTGCCACATTTGCCGACCATACAAGCAGCACAGCAACATATTCCAACGGGTTGGATTGCTACTGGTCTATCCGACCGCCTGTTGCGGACTCCATTCGCCTCTCGTTCTCACGGTTCCGCACGGACGTGAATGATTTCGTGACGGTGTACGAAGGTAACGACACGACAGCGCGAGTATTGGGGCGCTTTAGCGGAACTACCGTGCCACCAACAATTGTGACGGAAAAAAAATCGCTGTTACTGCGGTTCACATCTGGTCTATTGGGAACCGATGCGGGTTGGGTGGCAAAATATCAAGTCACACCAACGATTGTACTCGCCGACAGCAAAGGAAATTCAATTGTTGGCTCGCTGTTTACGTTTCCTACGATTGTGGCGGGTTTGACGACGGCAACCGTGTCGTACACGCTATCGGGGGTGAATTTGCCGCCCGATTCAACACTCTTAGTCCAAGCCACGAGCGGCTTTCAGCTTAGTCTGAGCAACGGCGTATTTAGTGAAGGTTTGCGATTGAAACCCAACCAATTACCCGTGCAAATCATTGTTCGCTTCAACCCCACTATTCCGGGCAACTTTACGGGTGTGGTTGTTCACGCCATTGGCTCTGCGCCTCCGAAATACGTCTTTGCTACGGGTACGGCGGCTCCATCAATTTTCTGGCAACCCACGAACGGTCCTTATACAGCGCGAATCTACTCGTTGGCGGTGCTGAATGGCTCTATCTACACGGGAGCGTTTGGCGAGTTGTACCGTTCCACCAGCGATGGGGCAGCATGGTCACGGCTGACGACGCTGCAAAATACCAGAGCCAATGCTCTTGCCTATGGCGGTGGATATTTATTCATCGGAACAAGTTTTATCACCGCTACGGGCGTACTAACTGGCTCCGGCATAGTACGAGCAAGCGCGAACGGTGGGAATCAGACGTTTATCAGGTTTGGTGCCGATAATTCGCCCGCTCAGGCGGTGAATGCTATTCTTATCCGCAACGGCAAGGTTTTTGCTGGTACCAATGGTGGTGTCTTTGGATTGAACAGCGTTTCGGAAACTACTCCATCGCCGCTGAATAACGGTTTGAGCGGCTCTGCGCTTTTCGTGAAGGCGCTGGCGTTCAGTGGTATGAGCTTGATTGCCGGAACGTCAGGCGGCATCTATCGTTCGGATAATGACGGCACATCGTGGCAAGAATCGAACACCGGATTAGATAATAAAAATGTGGTTGCCCTTGTTTTGAACGGTACGAGCCTGTTTGCCGGAACATTAGGCGGCATCTATCGTTCGGACGACAACGGTGCATCGTGGCAGCTTGCCGATCCGGGTGCAAAAACAAGCGTGGCGGCTCTGGTTGTAAGCGGAAGCAGTGTTTTTGCGGGCATCTTTGGAAAAGGAATCTATCGTTCGGACGACAACGGACTGACGTGGCAAGCGGTGAACACGGGGCTGACGGAGAACTTCATAAACGCGCTTACCGCATCGGACAATATTGTGTTTGCTGGCACAAACAATGGCGTTTTTGTTTCTGCCGATAATGGTGGGCGCTGGCAACCAGCAAATACAGGGTTGGCGGCGGGTATTACCGTTTCGTTACTCACGCGGGGAGCGTTAGTGTATGCTGGAATGGCGGGTGCTGGCATTCTGCGGTCGGACGACAACGGCGAAACGTGGATGCCTTCCAACACGGGTATTGACGACCGTTTTATCGGGGCGTTCACTACAAACGGCAGTGACATGTATGCTGCTTCCTACGACTTTAACGGGGGCGGTATTTTTCGCTCCAGCGACAATGGCGGAAGTTGGTCGGAAATAAAAACGGGCGTGAATGGTGGTATCCGCTATTATACCTTGCTCACGAGCGGACAGACCGTTTTTGCTGGTGGCGATAATGGTAACACCCGTGCACGTCTGCTGCGCTCCAACGACAATGGTATGTCGTGGACAGATTTGCCGCTCGGTGGTAGTCTTGCCGCCTTCAATTCCGCCATTTCCACCCTTCTCGCCACAAACTTTTTTCTGTTTGCTGGCACGGGCGGCTCACCCGATGAAAACTCATCGGGGCAAGGTGTGTTCCGCTCCAGCGACAACGGCGCTACGTGGGTTCCCGTCAGCAACGGCATGGGCGCAAACCGCCGTGTGTTTTCGCTGATAGCGGTGAATAATACGCTCATGTTTGCAGCAACGGACGGCGGCATCTTCCGTTCGGGCGATTTCGGCGACACGTGGAATAATGTTTCGCCCAAAGACACTGTTTTAAAAGGGGCTCTACCTCACACTCTTGTGTTTGTCAACGGCAGCCTGTATGCTGGAACAAACTATGTCGGCATTTTTCGCTCGCGTGACTACGGCGGAACATGGGAACAGGTCAGTCAAGAACTCCCTCGGGCTGATAATGGCTCCTATCAATTCGTGGATGCCCTTGCCGCCAGCGATGGCGTGTTGTACGCAGGATTGAGCGGGAATTATATCCACCGTGCATCGTTGCTTTCGTCTGTCATTGCGGCACGGGCGGAGTTGGTAATTTCGTCCGACATTACGAAATCGCCGGGCGACGAGTTCACGGTTCCCATTAAAATGGGGAAAAATTCAAACCTTCCTTCGCCGCCACCGATAGCAACGGCAACACTTCTGTATAACGCATCGCTGTTAGAGCCGCTTTCCGACGCGCAAAACACGTCGGTGGTGGACGGGCAACGCGCCATGCGACTGGATTCGTTGGTGCTTAGTTCGACAACGGGCGCAACCGTAAAAACCTTGCGATTCCGTGCGTTGTTGGGCGACAGCCCCGCCACGCCGCTTTTCCTGATACGGATAACGGCGACGAATGCAAACCTGACAGCGCCAAATCCCGGACTGTTCACGCTCACAGGTTTGTCGAACGCGGGTGGTGCCACAAGGCTGTTCCGTTCCGGTTCGCTCACACTCGTATCAAAGCCCAATCCCGCCAGCGATGCGGTTGAAGTCAATTATTCCACCATCGAATCGGGAACAAATATTTTGAAAGTCGTAAATATGTTTGGACAAGAAGTAAAAAACCTCGTGAATGCACCATTGCCAGCGGGAACGTACACCACAAGCATGAAAATATCCGACCTTCCGCAAGGCACATATTTTCTGTTGCTACAAACGCCAACGCAGCTTGTTTCGTACAGAATGGAGGTGGTACGATGAAAATGCTCATAACTCGCGTCATTACAGCGCTCGTAGCCTTTGTGCTGATAGGTACATATAGTAGTTTTGCCCAAGAACCTATACAACAAGCCGCACCGCCCGTGAAACATCTGCCCGCCCTGCAAATGCCGGAGACGCAAGAAGGTATTCGTTTGGGCGTGTTTGCAGACTACACCCAAGACTGGCACAAAGTGGATTTCCTGCAATTAGCGGGCATTGCCAATTGTTGCACGAATTTCACCAAAGGCGTGGGCGAGGCTGGCGGCGCGTTTGGTGTGCTGGTGGAATATCCGCTGTTCGGGAAGCTTTGGGCAAGCCTGCGGGGTAGTTATGTGGTTTCCCGTAGTACGCTTACCGGTGAAGAACGGACGCGCGTGGGTTTTCGTGACGGAACGTCTAAGCCCGGCGTATTTGAACGCACTCTCAACACCAGCATCGTAACGGCTGGCGTGGAACCGATGATAGGCTTTTCGCCTGTTAGTGGACTGACACTTTATGCCGGAGCGCGGGCGGGTTTTGCTCTACGAAGCAAGTTCGACCAGATTGAAACACTTGTCAGCCCGGTGGAGGGTACGTTTGAAAACGGTCAACGGACGCGCAATCCGCAAAACGGTTCGGCAATCCCCGACGTGCAAAAGCTCGCATGGTCTCTGCTTGCGGGCGTGAGTTATGAGCTTCCGCTCAACGTTTCGGGGTCACTCAGTTTGGCTCCAGAGGCGTTTTTTATGTACGGACTTGGTTCTCCGGTGCAAAACCTGACGTGGAAAACAGTGTCGTTGCGGGCTGGAGCATCTATCCGTTACACGCCCGTCCGTGCATCGCAAGCGGGCGAACGCGAGGCGAAAATGCGCCAACTTGCGGCTATGGAAGAACGGGTGGCGGTCATCGAACAAAGCATCACAAAAGAACGCGAAAAAATTCAGAATCAAATACAAGAGCTAAAAAAGACGGGCGTTTTTGTCCGGATTCCACAGATTACGGGCGTGGATAAGGAAGGCAGGATTACGACAAATCCAACGGTGCGCGTGGAAGAATTTCCTTCGAGCAAAACGTTGAGCGTCTTAAATCGTGTATTTTTCGAGGATGGTTCTGGCGTACTGCCATCACGCTACACAAGGATTCGTGCCGCCGACCGCGAAAACTACCGAATAGAAAATCTGTCCAAAGTCCCCATAGAAAACATGTATCAGCACACGCTGAACATCATTGGCAAACGCCTTGCACAAAATCCGCAAGCAAAACTAACCATTATCGGCTGCAACACTGATGTGGGCTACGAAAAAGGTAATCGTAAGCTGTCACGACAACGAGCGCAAGCGGTGGCAGATTATTTGCAGGATGTTTGGCGCATTCCTGCCACGCGGTTGGACGTGCAAGACAGGAACCTGCCGGAACAGGCTGCAAGCTCGGACAGTGCTTCGCTTGGGGAAAACAGATGTGTGGAGCTTCGGTCAGATAATGCGGAGGTCTTCAAACCGCTCGTGTTTACCGACCCGCTCCGTGTGGTGGGATTAAAAGTGATTCGTTTGGCGTTGGATGTATCCGCCGGACCAGGCTTAAAGCAGTGGGCACTGGAAGCCACACAAGTGGATGGGAATGAAGTTATCACGCTTAAATACGATGAAGGAGCAATGAATCCGCCGGAACAGTTCGATATTGACTTGACGAAAAATCCGAGTTTTACTCCAACCAGCGAAAACAC
>JANYIG010000255.1 GCA_025358765.1 Candidatus Kapaibacterium sp. | reverse complement strand
ATGCGCTTGAGGGTAGTCAAGGTTATCTAAACTTAAAACCGAAGCATTGTTGAAAAAATACAAAAAAGGCACAAAAACGTTGGTATAAAACGTCTTCGTGCCTTAGTATTTCGTAAAGACAATAGTTATTTGCCAACGATTATTTCAGAAGTAACCCGCCTTTGGAGACGAAGAACGGCACAAACACAAGGCTGATAATAGCCATGAGTTTAATAAGGATATTCAACGACGGACCGGACGTATCCTTGAATGGGTCGCCAACGGTATCGCCAACAACGGCTGCTTTGTGAGTATCGGAGCCTTTGCCGCCAAGCTGTCCCGATTCGATGTATTTTTTCGCATTATCCCATGCGCCGCCGGAATTTGCCATCGAGATAGCCAGCATCACACCTGCTACCAATGAGCCAATGAGTACGCCTGCAAGCATTTTTATGCCAAACAACGCGCCTACCAGAAGCGGCGTGAGAATAACCAACAAACCCGGCGCAATCATCTCGCGGAGTGATGCCGCCGTTGAAATATCCACACACGTTTTGTAATCTGCCCGTGCTTTGCCTTGCAGCAAACCCGGAATCTCGCGGAACTGACGGCGTACTTCCTCAATCATAGCGAATGCTGCTTTGCCGACAGATTTCATTGTCATTGCCGAAAACGCGAACGGAAGTGCGCCACCTACCAACAAACCCGAAAGTACGGACGGGTCAGTAAGGTTAATCACGCTGAGTTCTGGTTTCGCCTGTGCTGCACGGGTAAGGAATGCCGATGTGAGCGCCAGCGACGTAAGCGCAGCCGAGCCAATAGCAAACCCTTTACCGATGGCAGCCGTTGTATTGCCTGCGGCATCAAGCGCGTCGGTGCGTTTGCGAATATCTTTGCCCATATGCGCCATTTCCGCAATACCACCTGCGTTGTCCGAGACCGGACCATATGCATCAATCGTCAAACCCACTGCAATCGTGCCAAGCATACCGATAGCCGCCATTGCAATGCCGTACATACCCGCCGAAGCAAAGCCCACAGCAGCGGTAATGGCAATCAGAATCATCGGCACAACCGAACTATTGTAGCCAAGTGCCAAACCGTAAATGATATTTGTTGCTGCGCCTGTTTGCGACGCATCGGCAACTTGACGCACAGGGCTGTAGCGGTGTGATGTGAAATATTCGGTTATCAAACCAATTGCCAAGCCAGCTATCAAGCCTGCTGCAAGCGCGATAAATACGCCGGTATTATGATAAATCGTTGGACTCTCTGGCGAGAGTTTGAATTCGTGAGGAATCAACATCATTGTTGGGAAGTACAGACCAACCAACATGAGCAACGTTGACACGATAAGAGCCATTTTAAGCGCTCCCTCCACTTTTGCCTCAGTTTTCGGACGGACAAATGGCAGCGAAAGCAAACTTGCTACGATGCCGATGCCACTCACAAAAAGCGGGAAAAGTAATGCCGACAGCCGTAAATTTTCATCTGGCACGTAAGCAAACGCTGTTGCGCCAATCACCATTGCCGCGCAGGTGCTTTCTGCAACGGAGCCAAAAAGGTCAGCACCCATACCTGCGATGTCGCCCACGTTATCGCCTACGTTGTCCGCGATAACAGCGGGATTGCGCGGGTCGTCTTCGGGGATACCAGCTTCTACCTTGCCCACAAGGTCAGCACCCACGTCAGCTGCTTTGGTATAAATACCACCACCCACACGACCAAAAAGTGCTACCGACGAGCCACCGAGCGCAAAACCCGAAAGGATTTCCATAATAGTGTGAATTTCTGCGGACGGCAGAACTGCGCGAAGCCCCAAATACACAAGCCCTATGCCAAGCACAGCCAAACCGGTAAGACCAAACCCCATTACCGCACCAGATTTGAAGGCTGTTCCAAACGATTCTGCCAACGAAATTCGTGCAGCCGCAGCTGTGCGAACGTTGCCTTTGGTAGCAATACGCATTCCGATAAAGCCCGCAGCAACACTTGTGCCTGCGCCAATAAGGAAACTCACTGCCGACAGCCAGCCCGTGGAAGTACTTGAGTGTGGGTCGTTTACAAAAAAGCCAATAATCACGGCAAAAATAACCATGAAGATAGCCAAGATACGATATTCGCGCGTGAGAAATGCCATTGCGCCTTCAGCGATAGCCGTTGAAATCTCCGTCAACCGCACAACTTCTTCCTTGGAAGCAGCACCGTGTTCAATTGAAACAGACGTGACCTGACGCTGAAAAAAAAGCGCCACAAGCAAGGACAGAAGCCCTAATGCCAGAATAATAGCCATTATCATCATAAAAAATAGCTCTCAAAAATTGTGAAACAAATGTGAAACAAGTATGTGAACGTACAAGCATTCGGTAGGTGTTCCTATCCCTATCATAAGGGTTTACGACAGAACAAACAGCTTCAAATGTACGCAAAAAATTGTTGTTACGTATAAAGAAAAATTCTATATTTGTAGCCGTTTCGCAACAATCGAAGTTTGATTGTTTCGGACTCATTGTTTCGGACTCTTAGCTCAGCTGGTTAGAGTACTACCTTGACATGGTAGGGGTCACTGGTTCGAGTCCAGTAGGGTCCACAGAGTAATAAAATGCAAAAAAGCCTGTAGTTCAACAACTACAGGCTTTTTTTGCATAGTTGGGCACAATAGACATTGTCGGGGGAAATGTTGCTATTGCTGTCAAGGTCTATCATCGGCGTATTTGGATTATTCAATGTCGCAGAATACTTACATTTGCCCCTTCATGGAAAACAATTCCACCTACGTGTATCTTGGTGCTTGCATCGGGAGCTAAAATACGTTTCCCGCGCACGCGGGGATGAACCGTCCAAGCAGATACACGAAAAAAACTCGTTGCCCAATATCTCATGCGCTATCACGACATCCGCACAACACGTAACTATTCATGTTTATGCTCATTCATTGTTGGCAACCGCTCTGCTGCTCGTTGAATCCTCTTTTTCAAATTGTTCAATCGTATGCAAAAAGTCAACAGCCTTGTCAATTTGCTTCCAACTCACATCAACGATAAACCATTTTACCCACGTATGCCCCACATTTTCAAGGCGAGTCTTTTTGTACAACCATAAAGCCGGTGGTATAACAATCGCGACGGAGAGTATCAGCCATATCCAAAACCATGTATCGGCATGTTTAAGAAGAATATCAATGATATCAATATCTAAAAAGATTTTGCATCCAACAATAAAATATAATGGATAGAGGGGTATGGACAGCGCACCTATCCTTGCGTAGGATAATATCAGTGGTTTGAGCGATAGTATCTGTTTTTGTATAACCACAATCGGTGCTGAATAATCCATCGTAGTAGCTATAACAATTTGACGTACGGTGAAATGCAACGAAAGCAGCGTAAAAATATCAATAATGGCTGCCGATAGAACAAGAGGGATGTTTGAAATATTATCCGCAATGAAATTGCCTAATACTACAGCAACTGCCACAAACCATAACGCGGCAGCGATTCGCAGTAGGACAAAATTCCGAAGGTTGTGTTGGGCTTTGCTTACGTTTAGCTCTCGTAATACTTTGATGTTCAGCTCCAAATTCCTGTCTAATTTTTTGTCGTATTCGCTCCATAGGTTTTGAATGTCTTGTAAGTCCATGACGATGATGATTATTGAATGGTGGAAAATTGTTGTTTGAGTTTTTGTTTGATTCTGGAGATTTTTGTTGCCACATTTGTTTCCGTAATCCCAAGAATTTCTGCTATTTCTTGATAACTTTTCCCGTCAAGGTAGGTGATAATCAGCGCTTTATTCAGTTCGTCTAACTGGTCAATAAACTGGTGAAGCAGTTGAATATTCGACTCCAATTGTTCGGACTCTTCATTGTTGTCAATGATGTGGAGCAAGCTCTCGGAGCCACCGGACGGAGCCTTGTTTCGTTTGTGTTCTTTTCGGTAAAACGATATAGCAACATTCAAGGCAATGCGGTACATCCATGTTGACAGCTTGTACTGGTCGTCGTATTTGCGGTAGGATTGCCAAAGCTGAATGATAATTTCTTGAGCAAGGTCTTTTTTATCCTCAGCGTTGTTGCAATAAGAGTTACACACTTTGTAAATCAGTTTTTTGTTTGTTTGTATCAGAGCCAAAAACTGGCTGTCGTTTTGAATTGAATTCATGGTATTGCGCGGTATTTGGCGATATTTTACGGTAAAACAATGAGAAGTATAGGAGAAATCACAACGTCGGCATCCACTCTTTCACAGCTTTCATTGCTTTGTCATTATGACGAATACCATTGTGGCTTGCCCCTTCAATAACAATAACCACGCCCTTGCTGTTACTCGTGACGGCTGGTTTGAACGCCGAAGCCACAAATGCCTCATCGTCGCTGCCGACAAGCACAAGCAGTGGTTTGTTGACGGCTTGTAAACCTTTTGCGTAATCGTCGGGAGCCATACTGATGTTGCTTCGAGAGCTATATTTTTTTAACGGCATTTCATCCGGCAAATTGAAAAATATCGTGTGTAACGAATCATACGTGTGAATGCCGATGGAGTTCAACATGGTAAGCCCAATTATTCTCGGTACGTGAATTTTCATAAACGGCTCCTTTGTATCTTGCGGCTTGTTTTTTTGGTCAGCGAGCCAGCCCTCGTTCAAATACGGCAATGTGGGCGCGGTATGCCCCAACAAAGGCGCAAACAAACAATACCCATCAACAGCAGGTCGGTCTTTTTTCATTGCATACCGTAACGCAACACCACCACCCATTGAGTGACCAGCGATAATAATTTTGTTGTTCGGTTTGGTCTTTCTGATAGCGGCAATAACATCAGCCACATCATCGGCATACTGGTCTATGTACGATACGTCGCCGGGTGTACCTGCAGACTGACCATGCCCCCGAAAATCAAGGGCAATCACTTCTGCATCGGCGGCATCGCGCAATAATCCTGCCGTCTTGTTGTATAAATAACTGTTCGACAATACACCGTGAAGCAGAATAATCGTGATATTGGATTCTTTGGCAAACGTCCGAGCGAATAAGGATGCGCCATCACGCATGATGAATTTTTTCGGTTCGTTTTTATATACTTGCTCAAACCCCATATCCGCTATTTGGGCAGCGTCCATTTCTTGAGGCTTGGAAGGCTTAAAGGTGGGTTCGGGCAACGTTATCAACTTCAACGCTGAATCGGTAATTTGCGTTTTACTCATCACAGATATCTTGCTTTGCGTCTGACTCATCACAGATATCTTGCTTTGCTGCGAGTTTGATTGGGCTATGGCTGCTGGTTGGCTACTACTCAGGACATACAAAAAGGCACTTGATACGAGCATGATGCTCGTTGTGAATGTGTTGATTCTTTGCATTATGTTGAATAACAAAGGTGAACAAAACTTGGTTGTTATTCTATTATTCGCACAGAGATAAAAAAAATCACACTTGAAGGCAAGACCGCATAAATTTTATGTATTTTCCTATCCAGTTTTAGCTCGCCTTATCTTGTTTTTAGAGACTGTTTGAAAACACATTATTCGGTCAATCGTTTCAATAAAAGTCGAATCATAGCCAGTTTAACACAGTGTAATGGTCATTTACAATGAAAGACATTCCAATAAGAAAAATTACTCCTCCTCCAAAAGAGCCGAGTTTTTCTGAAAGCCTTAGCATACGAAATATTCATGAATTACTTGTTGGAACAGACATGGTTCAGGAGTTCCACAGGCATGATTTTTTTTATATTCTGGCATTGATAAAAGGAACGGGAAATCATGAGATAGACTTTATACGATATGAAGTTTGTGATAATTCTATTTTCTTCATGCGCCCCGGTCAGGTACATCAACTCACGCTGAAGGCAGGAAGTGCGGGATATTTGATGCAATTTAAACCTGATTTTTATTATCCTCATGACAAGCTATCGAATCAGCTGTTACGTAAGACATCTACGATGAACTTCTATCAGTTTGATGCCAAAAGATTCAAAACGTTATTCGCTTTATTGGCTTCCATCTTTCGGGAGTATGATGAAAAACAAGAAGGGTATCAAGAAGTCATAAAAGCAAATCTGGGTATTTTCTTTATCGAACTTGTTCGGCACAAAAACAAAAAAAACTCTGAGAATGTCAATACATACACTCAAGAACGTCTTGAGAAATTTTTAGAGCTTGTAGAGACTCATATTTCTGACCATAAGCAAGTGTCGCACTATGCAGATATGTTGAACCTTACACCCTATCAGCTTAATGCAATCACGAAAGCAACGTTAGACAAAACGTGTTTGGCGCTTATCAATGAATATATTATTCTGGAGTCCAAACGATACCTTCTTGCAACATCGAATCAGGTAAGTCAAATAGCATATCATCTGGGATACGAAGATGTTTCCTACTTTATCAGATTCTTCAAAAAACAAACCGGGTTTTCACCCGAAGCGTTTCGGAACAACTTCAGATAAGTCCTATTGAACTACATTTTTGTCCTATCATACAGATGATTAAATGAATTATTTTTGTCATAAGTACAATGATAGTTCAACAAATAAGAAAGAAGCCTGTATGAAAACGAAAGCAAAATTAATCGCATCCTTAAGGATATGGGTAGTAATCTACCCATCTATCACACTGTTTCTTTATCTATTCGGGGAAAAATTATCCGTCCTGCCATTGTATCAGAGGACATTATTATTAACCTTGTCATTAGTTCCTTGGGTGGTTTTTATTGGTATGCCCGTTGTGGATTCAATCATCCGTCTGATTTCACCTCAAAATGACAAGAGCTAAATGAAGATAAAAGTGGCGGTGTTATTGGTCAAGGCTTGCGCTTGATAGATGCCGTTGTTGGCAGTGGCGTTTGGCAGACACAACAAAAAAAGCGGCAGCACAAATCTTTTGTCTGTCGCTTTCATAGCTTGCTTATGAATATGGGCAGAAAATATTCTGCCCATAATGACCTGTGATTACCACATCGCAGAGATGGGCAGCACTCGTGCTTCGGCGTTACCGCGCACATCGGGGGATTGCACACGAACAAAATACACGCCCGGAGCGTGGAGGTCTTCTCTTCGTAGCTCGACCGTGTGGTCGCCCGATGAATGATAGCTGTCAGCAAGCGTTTTGATAACCCTGCCCATAACGTCCACCACATCCACCACTACCATTGCCGCGTGGGGAAGCGAGAACGTAATTGCCGTGCCATCGCTAAACGGGTTCGGGGCGTTGTTTTTGATGGTAAGGCTTTGTGGTGGCAGGTCATTCGTTTGGGCGGCGATGCCAACAGAGGTTGTCATAAAATTGAAATACTGCCGAAAGTTTTTGCAGCCACAATTGCTGCCCCAGAGCATTTGCCTATTGCCAAAGCCGAACTGTTTCATGGCGGCATCGTTGGGAGATTTGAGTTTAACCACAAATTCAGAGCCACCTTTGACGGCAGGGTTGCAGGTGGTATTATCCTGAAACCAAGCGCTATCAACGGGTAGCCCTTGTTGCCCCATAGCAGCAAGCATCGCCTCTGCTTCGTCGATGGTCATGTTGCTGGCTGGTTGATAGACGTAGGAAAGATTGCAAACGGGGTTTGCCAACTGGAGAAGAAAAAATTTAATACCACTATAGGTCATCCGGAAGGGATATGCTGCTGGCAGGGTACGAACAGGCACGGTACGGGAATAGGGTGTTGTGCCTTGTTCACCCGTGTTGCGTGTGCGGAAATAATATTGTGTGTTGGGTTGTAAGCCAGTAGCATTAAACAGATTGCCAGGTACTTCGATGTTTGTGTATTGTGGCAGGGTATTTTTGAACAGACTATCGGTAGCAACATCTATATAATTGGTCTGTGGACCATTGGAAGCCCCGCCTAAATTCCAAAACGTACCAAATTCACTCTTAGAAATATTCTTAGGATTAAAGACATTAGGTGCAGCTGGGTCTGGCGCTGCTGTTGGGTTGCGTATGATTTGGGTAACAATGGTGTTGGAGTAGGAGGAAGAGTACACATTGTTGGTGTAGAATGCCAGAATCTTTGCTCTGAAGAACACGCTGTCTGGAAGTGCAGCCTCTCGGCAGATAATCTGGGTGGTTAACAGCGAATCGTTGAGAAGGGAGGCATCAAAGAATGTACGGCATCCAATATCAAACACGACTTTCCTTTTGGAGGCAAGGATTTGGGTAAACGCTCTGTTGGCAGAAACATCGTAGAGCACATAAACTTGTTGGATAGAGCCAGCACCAAAATACCGAACAATGGGAAACATATAGCGCATAATGACGGAGGTTCCGAATGTATCATAGAGATTATTACAATCGGCAGATGCTGTGGGTGGGGTAGCGCCTGTTTGAGCGTGGGTAGTTGTCGTGGAGAACCCAAAAGCTAATGATAGTATGACAAGCAAAATGCAGATCGAAGAATGATGGAGTGTAGAATGCGTTCTGTGGCATTGACAGGTCGTTATCATAATAATATCCTTTGGTAAAACTGACAACAAAAAAGCCCGTAATCA
>JANYIG010000227.1 GCA_025358765.1 Candidatus Kapaibacterium sp. | reverse complement strand
TATGTATTCACACATCAAACATCAAGACCCGGAAGTATTTGCAGCGCTCAAAGGCGAGTACGAGCGCCAATCGCATAAGCTCGAACTTATTGCCAGCGAAAACTACACGTCCGCAGCTGTATTGGAGGCGCAAGGTTCGCTGATGACCAATAAATACGCCGAAGGGTATCCGGGCAAACGTTATTATGGCGGTTGTGAGTGGGTGGATGTGGCGGAAGTGCTCGCGCAAGACCGTGCCAAAGCGCTTTTTGGCGCAGAATACGCCAACGTGCAGCCCCATAGCGGCACAACGGCAAACATGGCGGTGTATTTTAGCTTTCTGAACATGGGCGATACGGTGATGGGTATGGATTTGTCGCACGGCGGGCATTTGACGCATGGTTCACCCGTAAATTTTTCCGGCAAATTTTACAACTTTGTTGCGTACGGCATTGACGAAAAAACGGGCTTGATTGATTACAACAAAGCCGCCGACCTCGCCAAACAACACAAACCCAAGATGATTACTGTCGGTGCATCGGCGTATTCGCGGAATATTGATTACAAAGCGTTCCGCGAAATTGCCGACAGTGTTGGCGCATTTTTGTTTGCCGACATCGCGCATCCGGCTGGTTTGATAGCGAAAGGGCATTTGGACACGCCTGTGCCGTACGCTCACGTCGTTGCCTCGACTACGCATAAAACCTTGCGCGGACCGCGTTCAGGCGTGATTCTACTCGGTAAAGACTTCGAGAACCCGTTTGGCATCACGATGGCAAAATCTGGTAGAACCAAGATGATGAGCGAAATCATTGATTCGTGGGTGATTCCGGGTATTCAGGGCGGACCACTTATGCACGTAGTTGCGGCAAAGGCGATTGCCTTCAAAGAAGCACTCACGGACGATTTTAAGGAATATACAGCACAAATTATCCGCAACGCTCGCGCACTTGCGGCAGCGCTTGCGAATCACGGCTTTAGCATTGCTTCCGGTGGCACGGACAATCACTTGATGCTGATTGACCTTCGCAACAAAGGCGTGACGGGTAAAGAAGCACAAGAAGCGTTGGATGCAGCAGGAATTACGTGTAACAAAAATTCCGTGCCGTTCGACGACAAATCCCCGCTCATTACAAGTGGCATCCGTCTTGGAACACCAGCATTAACAACGCGTGGCATGAAGGAAGCGGACATGGAAACCGTAGCAGACTTTATCAATCGGGTGATTACAAATATCAGCGACGATACAGTGAAAAACGCGGTAAGAGCCGATGTTCAGAAGTTTTGCGCCACCTTCCCGCTCACAAACGAGATTCCGAATGTGGACAAAAACGCGGACATGAGGCTGGTCAATAGTTTTGCGGCGGCAGAACAGTTCACCGACGAAGCGCTTGAAGCAATGGGCAATAGCGTGAGCGCGGCGAAGGAAAAAGCAGGATCGTTACTTTCGAGCATCGGTGCGGAGTTCAAAAAACGAGTGTAATCACTCTTCACAAGGAGACTATACGATGAGTGTCCTTCCGTATTATTCCATTTTTATATTCCACGTGGCAGTGCTGGCGGGTTTCCTGTTGGGTGGCGCATGGAATTTTCTTGTGCCGTTACTTGCGTTTGTGGTCATTCCGGCAATAGATTTGACGGGCTGGCGCGACCATCGTAATTATTCTGCGGAAGAATACGAAAAGCTCGAACATCGCTGGAGTTTTCGCATTATCACCATCGCCTACGCACTCGCGCAAGTGATGCTCACGGTGGTTGGCGCGTGGGCTGTTGCCACACAGTCACTCACGTGGATAGAAATCGTCGGTCTGACGCTTTCCATTGGGATTATCAACGGCAATGGTATCAATTTTTCGCACGAACTTTTGCACAAAACCACAAAATTCGAGCGATTTTGTGCGAAAATTAGTTTGATGATGGTCAGCTACATGCACTTCACGATTGAGCATACAAGCGGTCATCACGTCCGTGTTGCCACGCCAGATGACCCGGCATCTGCCCGCAAAAATGAGAATTTTTACCGCTTTTTTCTGCGTACTGTCATCGGCAGTTTTCGGAGTGCGTGGATGATTGAGGCGAAACGCTTACAAAAACGGAGCATTCCCGCGCTGCATTGGCGGAATCAGATGTTGTGGTTTGTGGCGCTGCCTGTAGTTTTTAGCACGTCGCTCACATTGGCATTTGGATGGGTGGCATTGTTCTTTTTCGTGCGGCAAAGCCTTGTTGCCATTCAATTGTTGGAAATGGTGAATTATATTGAGCATTACGGATTATCGAGGCGCGAAGTGGCTCCTGGACGCTACGAATCCGTGAAGCCGATTCACTCGTGGGAAGCACGGGAAACACTTACGAACGCGCTGCTTATCAAGCTCCAGCGCCATGCCGACCACCACGTGAATCCGACGCGGCGCTACCAGTCGTTGCGCGTGTTCGACGAATCACCGCAGTTGCCAACGGGCTATCCAGGCATGATGCTGTTGTCACTTGTGCCGCCACTTTTTTACCGTGTGGTGCATCCGCGTTTGGCGCAGCACGAGGCGAAGGTGGCTGAAGCCAGGCAGGAAGCGGCTTTTCAAACAGTTGGTATTGGTACACCTCCTTGACTATTTTTTCGTTCACTTTTTGTGATTAGTCAGGGTATGATTTAGATTATTGACCGCAGAGGCACGGAGAACGCAGAGAGAAGAATATCATGATATTTTCTTCACGGTTTTACCCTCTCTCGCTCTGCGCCTCTGCGGTCAAATTTTCTTACAAGAATATCTGACTACTTACGACATTTTTAGCAATCATCATGAATTATCGAAAATTTTTCTTCATCGCATTCTTCGTCACGCTATCATTCTTTGCGTCGGCGGTATATGCTCAAATAACTATTACGACAACGGTCAACAGTGCGGACGGCAAACCATTGGCGCTCACGGACGTGCGTCTGTTTTCCATGAACAATCCCCGCGTACCGCTTCAATCCATACAGGCAAAAAGCATCGGGAAAACCCCTGCGTCTGCCGTCGTGACCGCATCCGAAGCTGGTGTATATCGTTTGGCAGTGAGCGCTCCTGGGCATAGTACTTACGAATTCCCGCTCGTCCTCGAAAAATCCGACAAAACCTTGCAAGTGTTAGTAACACTTGCTCCGTACAAAGGCTCCTCCATTAACAATGTGCAGATTGTGGGCGATTGGAATGGGTACGATTTCCAGCAAGCAACGCCAATGAAAAAGCAGTCGAATGGAACCTATACCTACGAAACGACCGCTAATGCTGACACGGTAGGCTACCAACTGTTGGGCGTGGATGGCGAACAACATAGCGTAAACGGTACGCAGAGCGATTATTACGTGTACGACGGTGCGGGAGATTACCGTTCGGTGCTGAAGGTGAAAAAAGGTGTGACTGTGAAGATTGTATTCGACCCTAAAAACCTTATTCGTACAAAACTCAAAGATTTGCCGCAAGTGGCATTTGATAAAGCACACGGGCATTTGAATACCATCGTTACGCTTGAACGGCGCTCGAATGCTGAGTTTTTTAAGGCGCAAACATCATTCGAGGCATTCACCACAAAGGGCGGCAAGCGTGAAGATTTTAAGTTTGACTTCGCGCCACTTCGTGCTGCATACCTTAAAGAAGCTACGAACACGAAAAATCACCATGCTTTGCGAGAATTTGCGGCGGTGATGCTCGTAGAGCCGCTTCCTTTTATGGAGCGTGATGAAAAAAACATCCAGCTCGCACGGGAAATCGTTCAACCGGAATCGGTAATGTGGTCGGTGAGTCGTAGTGCGCCATCTTCGGTTTTTGGGTTGGCTGATGATGCGGTATTGCGTGATTTTTTGACGAAACAACCAAATCGTCTTGTCAGGGCACGTGTGTTAAGCAACGCCCTTGCTCAAGCGTCATTCAGGAGCAAGGCAGATAAAACGAAGGAGCTTTTGAAAGAACTCAAAGAGCAATACGCGGACATTGACGAACCCGAAATCAAATACGTCATAAAAATGGCGAGTACCGAAAAAGCAGTTGCCAAAGGCAAGGCTGTTCCTGCGTTTGAAGTGAAGTTGATGGATAAAGATTCGGTGATTTCCAACAAAACCTTGGCAGGCGGATATTACATGATGGATTTTTGGGCGGTGTGGTGTGGTCCGTGTCGTGGCGAGCTTCCGGGACTTCATGCGGCGTACGAAAAATTCAAAGGGAAATTTACGGTCTTGAGTCTTTCCTTCGACCGCAAGCCAGAGGACGTGGGGAAATTCCGTGCGGGGCAATGGACGATGCCGTGGTTGCACACGTTTGTGGAAAAAGGTTTTAGTAGCCCATTGGCGCAAGCGTTCGAGGTACAAGGCATTCCGAAACCGATTTTGGTGGGACCGGACGGGACGGTAGTTGCGACCGAAGGCGAATTGCGCGGGGATGCGTTGGAGAAAACACTGACGAAGTTTTTGGGCGAGAAATGACAGAATATGTCTATGAAAACTTCACGGCATTTTGAGCATGATGTTCTTGTCCAACGACCGTATTTAAGCCGCGAGATGTGTGAGGCAATTGTAGATAATCCCATTCATAGAGAGCATCAGGAAAATGGGCGTATAAAGTTCTGGGGTTTTGTTGAAAAATTGGGTAAATACGTCCGTGTGGTTGTTCTCGAAGATGGAGAAACGCTCCATACGGCATTTCCTGACAGAAATTTTAAACCACCTTCTCCACATTAAAACCATGAAGTTTTCTTATTTCCCTGAAACCGATACACTCTATATCCGTTTTGCAGACCGCTCTGGCACTGATGTTGTTGAAATCACCGAGGGAATGATAGCCGATGTGGATGCTCAAGGAGTTATTGTCGGTATAGAGATTGACTCGGCGCGAACAGTAGCAGATTTGCAAGGACTTGTGTTCGAGCGCATTCCCGCTGCAACCATTCAGTTTTTGCGTGAGCCACCAGAAACCCCGGCAATCATAACGCAATAATACTACTATGAACCGTATAGACCGTCTTGTTGCTATCGTGCTGCTTTTGCAGAGCAAACGCCTGATTCGGGCGGAAGATATTGCCGACCACTTCGAGATAAGCGTACGAACGGTTTACCGAGACATCAATGCGCTTTGTGAAGCAGGTGTGCCGGTAGCAGGCGAGGCGGGCGTTGGATACAGCCTTGTTGCGGGTTACAACTTGCCTCCGGTGATGTTCACCGAAGAGGAAGCGAGCGCTCTTATCATTGGGGCAGAGTTTGTTCGCCAAATGACGGATGATTCCTTGCACAAACACGTTCGCTCGGCACTGCTCAAAATTCGGGCTGTGCTACCGAATGAAAAAAAGGAATATATCGAACGATTACAAAGCTCTATCGCTGTATTCACACGCCCTGCAGCATATCAAAGCGAAGTTCGGGATGATGTGATGACGACCGTTCAGCGAGCAATTGTTCACCGCCACGTTGTGACGATTGAGTATTCAAGTCGTTCAGAAAGTGCTACCACACGCGACGTGGAACCCCTGAACCTGATTTATTACGGCTCCAACTGGCATTTAATTGCGTATTGTCGGCTTCGCAAGGACATCCGCGATTTTCGTGCTGATCGCATTCATGGTATCCACTCGTATCAAGAAGCTTTTCCTATTCGCCCCGATTATTCGTTGATGAATTACCTTCAACAGCGTTATCAGCTCGAAAAACCATTAGAGGTAGTGGTGCGCTTCACAGCAACAGTGGCGCGTGGTTTATCGCAAAAATATTATTACGGTTTTGTGGAAGAAGTTGCTGATACTGAACACGTAACCATGCGCTTTATTGTACCTTCGCTGAGGTGGATAGGAGCGTGGTTGATGGGGTTTGGTGCATCGGTGCGTGTGCTTTCGCCCGAACCACTTTGCCACTTTATGCACGAAGAATCTTTGCGTATTACTGCTCTTTATGCCGCTTCACAACACCTCTCCGCGTCTCCGGTTTCCGTTCCTTTTTTGAATTAGCAATGGAGCATTTGAGTTCAAATCTTTCGTACCATAATCGTTTGAGTTGTTATTGCCCCGCCAGCACCAACAATACGTAATCGAACGTAATACATTCCGTCGGGGAATTGCCGCATGTCGAACGGCAACTACAATCTGTCCTTTGAAGAAAAAAAGCGGCGAATATGATGCGAGACCAATAACACGGAAAATAATCGGCTTTTTCGGTTAGTGCATCCTGTAGGACTCGAACCTACGGCCCGCTGATTAAGAGTCAGCTGCTCTACCAACTGAGCTAAGGATGCTTGGTTTTACGAAGGGGCTACAAATCTACTTCAAGGAAACAACAATGACAACATTAAAATGTACGAACCTTACGAAGCAAGCACCACCCATAGCGACGCAAGCGAAATAACTATCCACAACACCACACCTTGCACAAGCGGCTTTACACCTACCGATTTGAGTGTTTGTTTCGATAATCCTGCGCCAATCAGAAAGAGCGTTGCAACTAAGCCCGTTTTGGAGAGGTTGACAATGCTTGCGTATATGGTGTCAAATACCGGAAACCACGTTCTGACAAGCGATGCCAACACAAATAACAGAATGAAGTAGGGTACAGAAATTTTTGATGGGGCAGATGATTGTTCGGAGGAGGCATTTTTGAAGAAAAACGACGTTATGACGGCAACCGGGACTATCCAAAGTGCGCGGGTGAGTTTTACGGTGGTAGCGATTTGGAGCGCTTCGTTGCCATACCGTGCCGCTGCTCCTACAACTGAACTCGTGTCGTGAATGGCGATTGCTGCCCACAGTCCAAATTGTGTTTCTGTCAAATGCAGCCAATGACCTATTGGCGGAAAAATAAGCAAGGCGACGGAGTTGAGCATAAAAATTGTCGCTAACGAGACACTCATCTGTTCTGTGTCCGCTTTCACAACAGGTCCGATAGCCGCTATGGCACTTCCGCCGCAAATCGCAGTTCCACAAGAAATCAAGTACGCAATTGTACGCTCAATTTTCATCCACTTTCCTATCAATACACCTAACCCAAGCGTTCCCGCAACAGAAGCTATCGTAAACAGCACACCAGAACTGCCTGCTTGAATCACTGTCCCGATGTTCATGCCAAACCCCAAGCCAACAACGCAGATTTGCAGTAAAATTTTGGTTGCTTTGCTGGTAAATGCTGCAACGGGGTTGCCGAGGGTGAGCGATAATACCATACCCGCCGCAAGTGCAAGCGGAGGTGAAGCGAATGGTGTTAGGCAGCCGATAAAGGCTATAGCGAACACGGATGTGCGAAGGAAATCATTTGAACGGAAGGGATGGTCAGGCTTTGTTTGCATTGAGATTTATAAGAAGCGATTTGAAAGAAGCATGGATATGGAGGATAAAGAACAATAAATAGTGGAAAAAATCACGATTGATTCTCCAAAAATAACCTTGTTTTGGGAGTTGTAAAAATCGTTTGTTATTATTTACTATAAGATAAAATTATAATTAAAGTGCTGATTTCTGAGCAAATTCCATAAATGTGCCTATCAAACCGCTGGGTTTGGGTCCTTGCAGGTAAATAAAATAGAACGAACGTTTGAGGCGAAGATTTTTGATGGTGAGCGTTGTTAGTGTGCCGAGCATTCGTTCTTTTTTTACGGCGTACTGAGACACAAAGCCTATGCCGTAGCCCGCCTCCACAAACGATTTGATAGATTCTGTACTTCCAAGAGACATCACGACGTTTAACGAAGCCACATCTATGCCTTTTGATTCAAGCGCTTGTTCGAGGATTTCTAACGTTCCTGAGCCACCTTCCCGCAATACGATTGGCAACAGCGCAAGATTTTCTGCCAATATTTCGTTCGGATGGGCAAATTCACTGCGCGGCGAGACGATAGCAAGGAGTTCATCTTCCATAAATTGTTCTTGTTTGAGGTCGCGGCGGTTGATGTGACCCTCCACAAGCCCAATATCTATACGCCCTTTAAGTAAAGCATCGGCAATTTGTTTGGTATTTTCGCTGACCAAAGAAATGCGAACGTTTGGATACCGTTGATAAAACCGTGCAATGACGGGCGGAAGCACATACTGAGCGATCGTCGTACTCGCTCCTATCCGAAGCCGCCCTGCGAGCGTTGTTTGGGTGGTCTGGAGTTCGCGCTCAAGTTGACGATGGAGATTTAATACTGTTTCCGCATAACGCAACAACGCCGCGCCATCAAGAGTGAGAGCGATTCTGCTGCCTTTACGGTCGAAAAGTCGCGTGTTGTAGCGTTTTTCCAACTCTTTGATGTGCTGAGTCACGGCAGGTTGCGTGATGAATAGCTCGTTCGCAGCTTTTGTGAAACTGAGATTTGTGGCAACGCTGTGAAATACGCGCAATCGGAAATCGTCCATTCGGCTATAAAAACGTAAAAAAAAACACCGTACATTCTATCGTTTTGCGATAGGATAAAATATATTTATTTTCCATTACTACCGCAAATAAAGTCGTGGCTTTATCCGTCTGTGTGATGGATTGTGATGAGCGATGATGACGAGTATCATTCATTATCGTTACTCCGAACTCGCAAAATTTCATTCTCAAGTGTAGCATTTTCATTCATCTCATTCACCCACAGCATTATGGTGTACGTTACGCGAAAATGTCATTTTTCAGCTTCTCATCGGCTCTATAATCCAGAGTTTAGTGCTGAGAAGAA
>JANYIG010000212.1 GCA_025358765.1 Candidatus Kapaibacterium sp. | reverse complement strand
TTCAGCCCGAAGGCGGCTGGGTGACAGATTCCATCGAAGCGGCGAATGCGAAGCAATCAACACCAATTCCTGCTGCGAAAACCCACCTTCGGGACCAACCAATATCAACACTTTAGTCATTTCATCACGGCTTGGAAGCGGATGCGGGCGACTTCCTTCGGCATCAGCAAGCAAAAGGGTGGTTTCTGGCAAATGGTGTGACAACAGGGTTTCAAGAGATGTAGCGGGGTGCAATACGGGGAGGCGGGCGCGTTGGCACTGTTTCATTGCCGCCAATGCTTTTGCTTCTAGGCGTTCAACGTTGATGCGGTTGCGTTGGCTGTGGCGCGTTATCAGTGGTGTGAATGCTTGCACACCAAGCTCGGTACACTTTTCAATCGCCCATTCCATCCGCTCGCGGTTATCCAATATCCCCAATGCCAGATGGATACTCGTCTGTAACTCATGATGCTCCGATAAAAGCCGCACAACAGCGAATACGCCCTGTTTGGGCATCATCGTTTGCACACGCACTTCAGCGCAAAGACCCGCGCCATTCGAGAGCATCACCCGTTCACCTTCGCGCAACCGTAGCGCCCGCGCATGGGTAAATTCGTCGCCTACAAGCGTTATTTCATATGAGATCTCTGTGAGTTCAGGTGCAAACAAACATTCCACAAGGCGACTCCGGTAGTTTTTGTTTTTGTTATGGCATCAATAGAGTTTATTGATTATCAAGCCTGCGAACCTCATCAACAGACATTCGCCAAAGTACGTCCATACTTTTACCCATGCTTTCGATTACGCCACGTTCGGCGAGCAGCGCCGCACGACGAAGCATTACACCACGCGCAGCATCAATGCCCACAAGCACGGCAGAACGCAACGCATCACGTTGTTCCACAAGACTCACAGCACAGTTCCAATGCGCTTTCTGGAATGTTGCGAATATTGATGACGAGGGTTCGTACTCTTGCAGTTCAGGATATGGCTGCTCTGCCGTCACAAATTGTGTAAATACCTCCGAGCGGCGTTCACCGAAATACTCATGGAAACGAGCAATAGCGACATCTGCTTCGTATTCACCCGCAACCAAAAAGCCGCGATGCTTGTGCCGATGCCGAAACCAGTACCATGCCGAACGGAAGTAGATGTTATCAGGAATACCACCATGTTCAAAGTCATTATTGATCTGCGGGAAATACTGCACTAACCCCCAAAGTTTATTCCAATCATGCGAAAATTGCGAGAATTGTGTTTCTATGCTGCCTTCAGGGTTTGTGATGTCACGCTGCTCCAAAGCATAAAGTGGAACACTTGCAAACGCCGTCAGCACAGGGATTTCAGCCGATGCAATTGCATACAACGCTTGAAGTCCGGCGATGGCTTCCGCAAAGGTGTGGGTGTTTTGTATGGAATGTTCGATATGGTGGGAAATCTGCTGAAGTACGCGCTCCGTCGGACGTGGATTCAAAGCGCGAGCCACACTCGCAAGCATTGACGGCGTTCGTATCGGTTGAAGCGGTAACAGATGGATTTCATCGAACAACGATTGAGTGAATGGCGAGATGGTACGTAAAGCAGTCGCAGAGCTTTTTAGCGGTGGAGCGATGATGTCAAGAAGATGCTGTTGCGTCATTGTGATAGTGGAGTATTTACATTTTCGAGGAATCACTTTGCAATTCTACCCATGCCGCATGATACCGTGCAAGGCGTTCCATATCATGCGTAGAGAGTACCCCCACCCGCTTGATGTCCATATTATCTTCGAGGTCACCAATTTTGACGCGGCGGGCAATGGGACTGTGTTTTGCACGGTCAATCAACGCTTGGTACGGCTCCCCGTCACGTTTGGTTAGACAATCCACCGCAAACAAAATTTCTTCGGCAAAGCCTTCCGCACGGAGCAAGTCTATCGTCCAGTCCGTATCTTCCACCACATCGTGTAAAATGGCGGCAATCATGTCTTGCTCGCTCGTCATCCGCATCATAATCCGAAGCGGATGCAAGATGTACGGTTTGCCTGCACGGTCGTACTGGCGTTTATGCGCTTCGGCGGCAATAGCAATAGCATGTCCAAGTGTAGCCATAATGATTACCTTCAATGGGTGAGTTTATTTGGTCGCAATGAGTTCCCGTGCGCTTTGCAATGCCGCATCGGTAATTTCCTCGCCGCTCAAAAGCCGTGCTACTTCGTGAATATGTTCTTCTTCGCTCAAAACCCGCGCCGATATGCGCGTTTCCGTCTTCGTTTGATTTTTCTCGACCAAAACGTGTGCATCCGCAAAAGCGGCAATCTGCGGTTGGTGTGTGATGGCAATAATTTGCGGAATTTTTGCCAATTCGCGCATGGTTTTTCCGACTTTCTGGGCAATGCGCCCGCTAATCCCCGTATCAATCTCGTCGAACACCATCATCGGTAAACGGTCGCTTTCAGCAAGCGCCTGTTTGAGCGCCAGCATCACGCGCGAAATCTCGCCGCCGGAGGCTATCCGCGCAAGTGGCTTCAACTCTTCGCCCGGATTTGCACCAATCAAAAATTCTACCTCGTCCAATCCATTGGCAAACGCGGAAAATGCCTCACCGTCCGCCATTGCATACAGATCGTTTGGCGATGGAACAGGAATACGGTAACGGTCGAACTTCACCGCAAAGCGAATATGCGGCATTCCAAGATTTTGCAGCGACGCAATAATCGTTTTTTCAATCTGTGAAGCCACTTTCATTCGTTTTTCGGTAAGTGCTGCGCCGAGTATGCCAAGCACGGTGCGCTGCTGCTCGATTTCGGCATACAAACGACGAATTTCTTCTTCAAAATTTTCCGTCAACGCTTGTTCGCGCTTAAATTCCTCCCACTTGCGGAAGAGGTCGTCCATAGAACCATATTTGCGCCGCAACCGCGAAAGCTGTTGCAAACGATGGCGGATTTCTTCCAAACGCTCCGGCTCAAATTCGATGCCGTCACGGTAGCCTTGCGTGAATTTAGCGATTTCTTCTACAATCACAATAGCAGACTGGCATTCACCGCGAAACTCCGCGAATGATTTGTCAATATCGGCAAGTTCAGTGAGAAGCGCACGAGCACTTGCAAGGCGGTCACGCACGGAACCTTCCTCGTCGTACAACACGGATGAAAGTTGGTGCGTAAGTTCCACAAGCTGCTCCGAGTTTTCACGAATGGCAAGCTCTTCTTCGAGCGTTTGTTCTTCGTCAGGCTGCGGATTTGCTTGTTCAAGTTCTTGCAACTGAAAATTGCGAAATTCTGCTTGCTCTTTAAGCGAAATTTCCTTTGCCGAAAGCTCCGCCACGTGCTGTACGGAGGTTTTGAGCGCAAGAAAAGCGGATTTGTACGACGAAAGTGTTTTCGGCAAATCGTCAAACGTGTCGAGGAAATTAACGTGAAACTCTGCTTTTAACAACGATTGATGCTCGTGCTGTCCATGAAAATCCACGAGCAAATTACCCATTTCACGAGTAAGATTCAGCGTTGAGGGTGTGTCGTTAATGAACGAACGCGAAACGCCTTTTTCCGAGATTTCACGGCGCAACATCAATTCGTTTTCGTGAACGTCGAACTCGTGTTCCTGCAAAAATTCAATCAATGTGCGGTTATTGGCAATACCAAATACGCCTTCAATTACGGCTTTGGGCGAACCTTTGCGGACGTATTCCGCCGAACCACGCTCGCCAAACAGCAGCAGCAACGCATCAACAATGATGGACTTGCCGGCACCAGTCTCGCCCGTGATGATGTTCAACCCGCGCGAAAAGGAAATATCAACCGATTCAATAAGTGTGAAATTGCGAATACTTAACTGTTGAAGCATAATGTCTGACGACCTCACAAACTCTGGAACAAAGCATACTATTTGCGTCCGCAAATGTATGAAATCTCTACGTTTTATTGCTACCTTTTTATGAGTAAAAAATCGTCACGAGGAAAAAACGGAAGAAAATCATAAAAAACGCCCTGCGGGAGAGTATCCAACCGCAGGGCGTTTCTAATTTCAATGACTTAGAACTAAAGTCTTGCCGTGTCCGGCACTACAATGCTTATTTCATCAATTTTTGTGACTCGTAGTCAACGCCAATACGGGTGAGGAATTGCGAATATGCAGAGCCAAAGATTTCCACATCGCCGCCTTTTTTCACAGCTTCTTTGTACGCACCCATTGCTTTGTAGGTCAAACCGTTTTGCTCGTAGAACGATGCAAGCATGAGGTTTTCAAGAGCATTTGGTGTTGCGCCTTGGTCTTGCTTGATATTCGTCAATTGGCTGTTGATAGCAGCAGCGTCCGCGTCGTTGACCGGATAGATGCAATAGCTTTCAAACGACGGCGTGGTCGAACCAGCTTGCGTTACGCTCCAGTAGTAGCATTTGTCTTTTTCCAAGCCAAGTTGTTGTACGTTGAGCGAAAGTGCGGTTTCTTTGGTTTCTTTTTTGAAACGAACGTTCTGATGGTCATCGCTCAGGGTGAAGATGTAGTTCACATCTTTTGTAGAACCGTCTGAACCAGCCCATTGGAAGTTCACATCGGCATCAACCACTTTGGTAGTGCGCGGAGCAAGCATACGGATTTTGTTCACAGCAATGGAGCGCTCGACGCTGCCAGAAATTTCTTTTTTCTCGTTAGCACCAACAACGGATTGCACAACAAAACCAACGAGTTTATCCATGCCGCTTTGTTTGCTGGAAACTTGCTTGAGCAAATCGCCGACAGCCAACGAGCCTTCGGATTTTACTTCGATAGCTTTGCCAGTTTTGTGAACCAAACCAAGATAGACTGGACCTTCCAAACGAAGTTGGTCGGTGGTGTTCAACGGTGTGCCGATAGCAAGGGTCTTTTTTGTGCGTTGCAAGGTGATTTTGCCTTTGCAAGCAATAACCTTGAAGATTTCGTCGCCTTGTGCCGCAAGGATAAGCGGACACATCAAGCAAGCAATGGCGAGTGCCGATAGGCGTTTGAAGGAAGCAGACATGAGAGGACTCCTGAATTGGAATGAGAAAAATGAGAGAAAAGGTTTATAATACGGATGTTTCGTTAGGTTGTAGTGCAAAGGCGTTTATTGTATGAATATGTAGATTAAGAACAAACGTTTTGGCACATCGTTACAATTCGGTGATGTATTGCTCCTGCAAATATATTATTTTTCAACAAAAATACTATAGCCACAAAAGTAACTATCTTCTATGACCTAAAGTCATGGCTCGCATCAAAACACTACATGCCGAACTTGGATAGTCTAAAATTCATTATTGCACTTCCTATCAGCGCTGATGCGCCCCGTGTGGCTGTTGCAGCTTGTCCAAAGGGATACGCGGTGCATTCCGTAGTTTTGTCTTCAAAAAACGATACGAACTTTCGTATAATTCATACAGGTCTGGTGCCAAGATGATAACCCCCAACATCAACCCAAAGCCAAAAATATAATCAAAATTATACATGAGTAAAATGGAGGCAAACATCAGAGTGACCGCTTCGATAAACTGTAAAAGTTTGATAATGCCACCAAAAAACTCTGGTGCTTTTTCCTCGACATAAAAAAACAAGGCGACGTTCAAAAAACAAACGACGATGCCGAGAACCGTGGCGACCCAATCACTCATTTCATCAATAAAATCACCTCGGATAATGGTCGAGAGGAAATTGGCATGAACAACAACGCCGTGCATGTCCGGCAGCGACTTACTGAGGTCTCTACTCATCGGCGACCATTTCTTATCTTCATTATTGTTGACATCCTCAAAAGTCGCTCCCATAAAACCCATCAACACCGCTTTCCCGCGAACGATCGCTAAATTCTCTGGCGTGATTTGATCAACATCCAAGGTAATGAAGTTTTTGCTGGCATAGCCTCGATAATTGATACGCTCTGCCTCGTTGCCGCGTTTGAGAATCCGTTCGACAAGTGCTGGATTGAATTTTTCAGCGATTTTGACGGCAAACGCAGGCACTGGCTTCGACTCCGAACCCCGGATAGAAAGCTGCGGTGCTATTTTTCGTACAGTTGTGGCTTTGCTATTTTGATCGTCGAGAAGTAAATCATCATGCCCATAGGTGACATTGGGCGAAAAGAATTTTGGATGTGAGTTGATAAGCGTATCACGAAGATAGGGATTATCCTCATCGCTTTGACCTTTTGCCTGTGCTGCTAACACAATACTTTTTGCTTCCCGCAGGGCATTAACAAGTGGTGTATCTTGTTCCGGCGTTCGTTCACTTTTGAAATTTGCATCCAACCCGATAACCTTTGGCTCAAAAGCATTTATCAGGCGAATTTTCTCCGCAAGTTCTGCACGCCTCAAATTACCAATATTGATAATCACAATGTTCGTATCAATTGCCGTGTCACCATTACGGAAAGAATAGAATACGACATCTGTAAAATCAAAATCACTAATAGCATTTTTAATCGGGTCAAATATCTCGATATTACCGGGCGAATAATATACGGCAGCGAATAATGCCAAGATTGTTAGCGTTGAATACACAGTACGCTTGCTGCGAAGATATTTCCACATACATTCAAGGAATTAACAATAAAAAAATTATTTCTGAATAACGGTAATATCAAAATCTTTTCCCGAAAGCTGACCGTATGGCGTTTGCTCGCGCCCTTTCATGTACAACCGCGCAAATTCCGGCACTTGCTCTTCCACATAGCGTTTCAAACCGTCGGCGGTGATTCTACCTTTGCTGTTTTTCGCCTCCCCGCCAAGCGCCTTCAAAAGTGCATAGGTGAAAATACCCTGATTGAGTTCGTTGTTTTCAAGCGCCGCTTGGTCGCTGCCCGCCGAAGCGATGATGCTATTGCCCGTTTTGCGGGAAACCGCTTTTACGGACTTTGCTTGCACAAAATCATCCACCGCCGCCGCCGACTGGCACGCATCGAACATCACGAGCTGTTTTCCCGCCGGAATATTCTGCAAATTCGTGCTAAGTTGTTTTGCTGACAAACCACGCATTGGAAGCTCTTTTTCGTTTTTTACATCGTGCAGCACGAGATAAAATCCCGATGCACCATCGCCATCGGTAGAAACTTTTCCGTGACCCGCATAGAAGAACGCCAGTACGTCCTGCCGTTGCGACGAGTCAGCAATCTTTTTGAATACAGCATTCACTTTTTCAATCGTGGCGTTTTCGTCGTAAAGTTCATATTTCACCACTTTGTCGTAGGCTTTTTTACTGCCTTCTTCCAATTTTTTTACTAAGGCTTCCGCATCAGGACGGGCAAAGCGCAGCGTGTATTCTTTGTTGACATATTTGTTCACACCGATTGCCAAAATATACATCGTAGTCGGCAGTGGTGGAGCATTATAGAATACCGAAACCTCCGCCGGATTCGATTCTGTGCGATCGTTGTTGAACGCGATGACTTTAAACTCGTTTTTGCCCGGTAATAGCTGCAAACTGTAATCCCTCAGCATCGTGTAGCCAGGTGCGGACGGAATATTTTTGAACTCTTCGGGAAATAGCAGTTTACCGTTTTGGTAGATGCGGATTTCGTTAATCGCACCACCTCTGTCCTTCACACCAAACGTAAAATTCAGGCGACCGTTTGATGCCGTTGCCGTATCGCCACTTCGAGGCGAAAGAACTTCGACAACTGGCGGCAATTTCAGGTCTTTAGCAATGTCTGGGGGACGAATTGCGGCTATACCCGGCACGACTTCAGCTTCTTTCGCTGCGGCGACAGCTTGTGCGGCAAGTTCTGCTTCCTTCTTTGCAAGATCAGCTTTCGCCTTCGCTTCGGCTTCTTTCCGAGCTTTGGTTTCGGCTTCCGCTTTTGCCAATTGCTCTTGTAACGCTTGTTTTGCCTTCGCATCTGCCTCGGCTTTCATCTTCGCCTCAAGCGCCAATCTTGCCTTCGCATCCGCTTCGGCTTTCATCTTCGCTTCGGCTTCCTGCTTGATTTGCAGGGCAATCAATTCTTGTTCTTTTTTCTCGCGTTCAACCGCTTCGCGTTTTGCATTGTCTTCGCGGACTTTGCGGGCTTTGTCCTCAGCATCAGCTTTTGCCTTCAACGCTAATGCTCCTGCGGAAGTCGGGAAAATGCGCGTAATCAATTTCGGCGAATAATACCGCTCAAAAAACGCATCTAACTGAACGGGCTGTGCATCCACAACCCAGTGCAGCAGTTTCGTACCGTCCTCGGAGCCGTCAAATTGACCGTCCGGCGTGACCACTGCCCAATCGTCATTGCCAATGCCCACAAGTGTCGCCACTTCTGCACCTTTACCTAAATCCCACAAAATCACCTTCGCATCCGCACTCGCACTGGCAAGCGTCTTGCCATCGGGGTGGAATGAAAGCGTTGTCACCCAGTTTGCGTGTCCCTTAAACGTCCGTACTTCCTTGCCATCAGCAGTATTCCAAAGTTTCACGTTGTCGTCCGTTGCACCCGAAGCAATCTTGGTGCCGTCCGGCGAAAACGAAGCGCACAGCACCTCGCCTTTATGTCCTTCCAACGTTCTCACCAGTGCGCCGGATTCGGAGTTCCAGAGCTTTACCGTTCGGTCAGCACTACCCGTCAGAAGCGTCTTACCGTCTGGGCTAAACGAAACTGTATTTACCCATTCACTATGCCCGCCGAGAGTTTTTAATTCTTTGCCGCTTGCCACATCCCAGATTCGAGCTGTTTTGTCGCTTGATGCTGTTGCAACCTTTGCACCATCTGGCGAAAAACGAACGCCGTTAATCGTCTTTTTATGTCCGCTAAATTTCTTTACAACTTCGCCTTTTGCCACATCCCAGATTTGCAACGCCGAATCAGTCGTTGCAGATGCAAGCAACTTACCGTCTGGCGAAAATGCTATGGCACGAATACTGTTTTCATCGGCTTGCAGAAGTTTGATGAGTTTGCCAGTTTGGGTACTCCAAAGCGCAATACTCTTGTTGTCGAGCGCTGTTCCACCAGCGGCTATTGTTGCGCCGTCTTGCGTATAGGCAATGCTCTCGACTTGAATAAGAGGAGCAATCAACGTTCCAGGGTCTTTACCACCTGCAATATCCCACACGCGAATATTATTGCCCTCTTTGTCCGACAAAGCGCTTGCCAACACACTTCCTTGCTTATTAAACGCAACAGATTTAATCACCTTCGTATAGCCAGATAAATTTTTGGTTTCCCGACCCGTCGAAACATCCCACATCCGCACCAAACGGTCACCGCCACCGCTCAAGAGCTTGTTCCCGTCGGGCGAAAACCCAAGTGACAGCGTACGAGGGTTGTTGCCCTGCATCATGCGTTGGCGCTTACCGTTAAGTACATTCCAGAGGATGATTGCTTGTTCGTCATCACCTATGGATGCCAAAAAACGCCCATTCGGGCTGATAGCAATCTGTTTGCCCCAGCCTTGCACCTTGCGAAGAACCGTGCCTTTGGCTGCATCCCAGATGATGACAGTATTGTCCGCACATTGCGCTGCAAACACAGAGCCATCAGCAGCGTAGGCAACCGACAACACCTCCGCTTGAGCATCGGTAAGAACTTTTAGCGTATTCGTAGGTATATTCAGCACTTTTACGGTTTTGTCGTCGCTGCCGGTGATAAGCGTTAGCCCATCAGGGCTGAAGGCGAGCGAGTTCACGGCTTTATCGTGTTTAATGGGAATGGGAATTTCCTTGCCGATGCGGATGTCCCAAAGTTTGACGGTTTTATCAATACTGCAACTGGCGATAATATTGTTTGATGGGCTAAACATCACCGATGACGCATAAAACGAGTGTGCGGGCAGTTGGCGAATTTCCTTACCCGTTTTCAAATCCCATAAGCGAATCGAATTGTCCTTGCTCGCACTCACAAGCATATCACCCGCCGCGTTCATGTCAAGCGAGGTGATATAACCTTTATGCCCAACCAACGTGCGGACGACCATACCAGTGGCGGCATCCCAGATTTTGACGGTATTATCCTCGCTGCCGCTCACCACGAGTTGCCCGTTCGGGCTATACTGGACTCTAACAATATCTCCGAAATGCCCCGTCTGGACGATGAGTTCAGGCTTTGATGCTGTCTGCGCGAGTGATTGTACGAACGTTGCCAACATAACAACGTTCAGTGCTACCATAATCCTCAAAGCACGGTTAAATGCTCGTTTCATGTTATACTCCAAATAAAAAACGAGAGAAAAACGTAAATGCAAAATTGATTTAAATGAACTTGTTTGATATTTCTTCGAGATTGACCGCAGAGGCGCAGAGGTAGAGAGGCGGTAAAAACAGCTTTTGAAACTTATTCCACAATCTTGATTCTCTGCGCCCTCTGCGCCTCTGCGGTAAAAAATCTTAAACAACTTCAATATATGATTTTGAATATACGAAAGGATGAATAATATTCACGGAACATTTTTTTGCAAATGGTCTATGGTCTGCAAGCTCGTGGAAGGGATGGCTACAGAGTTTCTGCTGCAACGTTTGTAAACGCTTCTCGCGTGGCTTCTAATGCAGCATCTACCTCTGCTGCTGTGTTGTACAGATGCGGCGCGTAGCGCAAATACCCTTCCCGCAGCGAAATCGTCACGTTTGCTTCCATCAAGTGTTTGTGAACAGCATCGCTCACTGTTGTGGTTGTGTCGTGTAGCTTGGCACTTGTTATGCCCGCACGGTCAGCATCCGACAGCGCAATCACGGACACCACACCATCCATACCGCGCAAGCCTGTCGTCAAGCGCTCCGTGAGTTTCAACAGATGACGGTGAATATTTTCAACACCCATTGCCAAAAGTAATTCAAGTGACGCTTTGAAGCCACTTGCGCCGATGAAATTCATCGTGCCGTTTTCATATCGCCTCGCCGATGCCGCAAGTGGCTGGTCATATTGAAAAAAATCCCACGGCGTTTGCACCGATAACCACCCTACGTGTGCCTGCTGAAGCCGTGCCTGCAATGCCTCACTGACGTACAGCATGGCAATACCGTGCGGAGCCATAAGCCACTTGTGGGCGCTCGCCGCAAGTGCATCAATGCCCATCGCTTGCACATCCACTGGCGAAGCGCCAAGCGCTTGAATACCATCTACAATAAACACCACACCTTGACGTTTGCACACCGCGCCAATTGCCGCCAAATCTGCTTTGTAACCGCTCAAAAACTGCACGGCACTGATGGATACTGCTTTTACGTTATCACCATGAGCCGTAATAGCGTTTTCCACCATTTCGGCGGTCACGATACCGTGTTCCGTTTTCAAAATGTCAATTTCAACACCCTTTGAGCGCAGGTTGAGGAATGGATACACATTCGAGGGAAATTCCCAATCATTCAGAATAATACGGTCTCCAGCTTTCAGATTCAAGCCTGCCGCAATAACATTGAGCGCATCTGATGTGTTCATACAAAACGCAATTCTCTCCGCCGATTCAGCATTGATAAGCCTTTTGACCAGAACGCGGCATTCCATCACCTCTTTCAAATCTCGCCCGTACGTGTTCACCTCGCCCTCGGAGCGATGCCGCAAATGTTCTTCCATAGCAGCCACAACGCGCGTGGAAAGCGGGCTTACGGCAGCATGATCCAAATATACAAGCCCCGTTGCACAATGCGGAAATAGCAAACGTAGTTCCTCCGAGCCGCATAACATCTGCGTTTGGGGAATATCACTGTGCGAATTATTTTCTGACCCGTTGAGGTGCGTGGACGTTTGCATGAGGGATGAACGTGATGAATAAATGTGTGGCTTCGTAGCTACAAATGTAAGAATTATTGCGTAAATTTTGCTCACGATAATTGTAAACCTATCAATATTCAATGCTATACGAAAAATGCTCTCACGCTGGAAAACACTTGAACGCACAACCATCAACGACTGTCGTATCTTCACAGTAGATAAGGTTCGCCGCACGGTCATCAATCAGGAAGGCAATAATATCGCGGGTGATTTTTTCGTTCTGAACTCGCCTAACTGGGTGAATATCATTCCACTTACGCCGGCGGGACACGTTGTGATGATAAAGCAGTATCGGCACGGTGTGGACGATTTTACGCTCGAAGTACCGGGCGGTTTAGTTGACGAGGGCGAAGACCCGTGCAAAGCGGCAATGCGCGAGTGCATAGAAGAAACAGGCTACAGCGCCGATGCTGACGCGGAATTGCTCGGCGTGAACCAGCCCAATCCGGCATTTCTCGACAATGTGTGCCACTGCTACCTTTGGCGTAACTGCACTCTACGCGGCGCACAGGGTTTAGATGAACACGAAGACATCGAAGTGGTGGAAGTATCAATGGAAGAAGCCTTCCGACTCATTCAGACAGGCGTGATTCAGCATTCTCTGGTCTTGGTGGCGTTCTTGTTTCATGTTTTACACACGCAGCAGGGCATAGTGGAAAAGTAATTTCTCGCCTGAATCCTTTTTTTTGTATGTTTGTGGAACATCGTGGAACATTCTGTGAAACATTTCTCTGAATTGCCCACTATTCCGTGAAACACGCTTTATTACAAGTGTTGTACGCGAAAACTACCCTGCAAATCAAATTTTCAAGAACGGTTCAACAGCATCATGGGAAAAGTCATTGCAGTTGCCAACCAAAAAGGTGGCGTTGGCAAAACCACAACGTCCGTCAATCTTTCGGCATCGCTTGCCGCCGCCGAGCAGCCGACGCTGCTGATTGACATTGACCCGCAAGCAAACGCCTCCAACGGGTTAGGCATTAAAACCCGCGAACTTGATAAAACGATTTACGAGGTACTCGTCGGGAATTTGGCGGTTGAAGATGCCGTTCTCACGTCAGAAATGCCGTTTTTGGACGTATTGCCGTCGCACATCAACCTTGTGGGCGCGGAAATTGAAATTGTGGACGTAAAAAACCGCGAACGATTGCTCGCAGAGCGCATCAATACTGTCCGTCATAAATATAAGTATATCATCATTGATTGCCCACCGTCCCTTGGTTTGCTCACGCTGAACGCGCTCACCGCAGCGGATTCCATTCTCGTTCCGGTGCAGTGCGAATATTATGCGTTGGAGGGTTTGGGACAGCTTTTGAACACAATTTCGATTGTTCGCAAACACCTCAACCCGAAGCTCGAAATCGAAGGTATTTTGCTGACAATGTACGATAATCGTTTGCGGCTTTCCAATCAAGTCGTGCAAGAAGTCACGCGACATTTGGGTGAAAAAGTCTGCAAAACCATCATCGGGCGGAACGTGCGTTTGGCGGAAGCGCCCAGCCACGGCAAACCGGTGTTGCTTTACGACGCAATTTCGATGGGAGCGAAGCATTATCTTGACTTGGCACAGGAAATCTTGCAACGCGACCAAAACCGCACCAGCACTCACGCGAGCATCGAACCCGCCATTTCTGCGGTTACGAACGCCACTGCTGCTGTTGCTGCAGGCGTGGCACCGCCGCCGAATGTAAATAATGGCACGAATAATGCGACTAATGCGGTCGTAGCGGGTGCATAAACCCACTCACGTGGAGAACGAACATAGACGACGGACACAGACATTACAAATTCATGGCAATGGCAAAAAGAATCGCATCTCTCGGCAAAGGCTTGGAAGCACTACTTCCCAGCGAGTTTAGTATAGAACCACCCAAACGACCGCTTTCGGTGGACGACGGTGATTCCGTGGGCGTGACGGCAATGATTGAGTTAAACAGAGTCCGTCCGAACAGGATGCAGCCTCGTGAAGATTTCGACCCCGTTGCGATGGAGGATTTGAAAAAATCCATCAAGGAAAAAGGCGTTATTCAGCCAATTACGGTGCGGCGCATTGAAGGCGGTTACGAGATTATTGCTGGGGAACGCCGCGTCCGCGCTTCGGTTGAAATCGGCATGGAAAAGGTTCCCGCCTATATCCTCGACATCGAGACCGACGCAGAAATGCTCGAACTTGCGCTCATCGAGAACGTTCAACGCGATAACTTAAACCCGATTGAAGTGGCGCTTGGTTACCGACGATTGATGGAAGAATGCGACCTAACGCAAGAGGAAGTCTCGAAAAAAGTGGGTAAAGACCGCACAACCGTCACAAACTTCATGCGCTTGCTGCGGCTGCCAAAGGAGATTCAAATATCGCTGCGAACCAAAACGCTTTCTATGGGTCATGCTCGCGCTATTTTGGCACTTTCCGACGAGGATAAACAACGCGAAGTTTTCCATCAAGTACGTGACAGCGAGCTTTCCGTGCGGAAAACCGAGGAAATCGTGAAGAAAGTGGAAGCAGGCGCTTCGGTTAGTGAGGCATTGTTAGAAGCCATTGAGAAAAAAAATGGCACTCCGGCACCAGCAGAAGACCGCGCTGCTGCACCATCGGCAACGGCTTCTCTGCCACAAATTACTCCTTCTCATACAAAAAACACTGCGACAATAAGCACCGACGGGTTCACGATTCCCGAAGATTTGAAAGATGAATTTAAGCCGTCGGCAAAGCCCGACCAGCCCGCAACGCCGGAAAATACAGAAGAGCTGGCAGAAATCGCTAAGATAGAATCGCAACTGCGCCATATCCTTGCCACCCAAGTGCGACTCCGCCTGAGATCGAACGGAAGCGGCGCAATTGAAATTGATTTTTACTCAACCGATGAATTAGAGCGCCTTCGAGAGCTTTTTTCTATTATCGAACGCGAGCAATATTCTTGAAGCATTCCATTTAATGGGTTGCACCCGATGTTATTCCAACATTGTTCGAGCGAAAAATCATTCTGTCTATGCACACCGCCCGCCACACTGCTACTGTCCGCGTTCGCTACGCCGATACCGACAAAATGAAAATCGTGTACAATGGCAATTATTTTGTGTATTTCGAGGTTGGTAGAACAGAGCTACTTCGCGCCTGCAATCTGCCCTACAGCACAATCGAAGAGCAAGGTTTTATGCTTCCCGTGTTGGAAGCGCACATCGCATACAAATCTCCCGCCTACTACGACGACCTTCTGGACATCCACACAAGCTACACCCTTGAACGAAAGGCAATAGTGCGGCTCGATTACGCGATACAGCGCAATACAACAGACATTGCCATCGGCTACACCACGCACAGCTTTGTCAAGGCAGATACTATGCGCCCTGTGCGTCCACCGGCGATTTTTTTTGATGCCGTGGCACAATTTATTCAGAGCAAGCGCCATACTTGAACGACAGACATTGTCAAGCTCTATCATCTTCCCACCAAGAACCACGTCCGCATCAAACCTTTGCCCTTAATCTCAATTTCGCCGCGTTCCTCGAAATGGAAGCCATTGGTTGATTGGTCAGTCGTCATTGGTGGATGTTCATCGGTAGCACCAATGCCCAATGACAAATGACCACTGACCGATGACAATCTTCGGTACACCTCCTCCGACACGTGTATCTTTCCCGCCTCGCCGTGCGATTCCATCCGGCTTGCGGTGTTCACGGTGTCGCCCCAAAGGTCATAGCTGAACTTCTTTTGCCCAATAACGCCCGCTATCACTCTACCAGTGTGAATACCTATCCGTACTGCTAATGGAGACCTCAGTTTTAGCGTTTTACCAATAATGTCAATTGTTTCGAGCATTTCGAGCGCCATCAGCGCAACCGCCTCGCAGTGGTCTTCGCGGGCTTCGGGGATGCCGCCGACAATCATGTACGCGTCGCCGATGGTCTTGATTTTTTCGAGGTGATATTGCTCTGAAAATATGTCAAATGCTGAAAAAACACGGTTCAAGAGATTGACCACTTCCACCGGCTCTTGCTGCGCCGAAAGCTGTGTGAACCCCACAATGTCCGCAAACAGCACCGTCACTTCCTCGAAACAATCCGCAATTGTCTGTTCGCCAGCTTTTAAGCGATTTGCAATCGTTACGGGCAATACATTCAGCAAAAGCTCCTCCGATTTCTGGCGCTCTATTTCGACTTCCAAATTCTTCTCTTGAAGCTCGGTATTGCTTAACTCAATCATGCGCGTTTGCTCGTCCAAAAGCTCCAACTGACGCTGAATCTCCTCGTTTGCGCCCTGAAGCTGATTGTTGCGGTCACGAATCTCCGTTGTGCGCTCGGTGACTTGCAATTCGAGCCGACGGTTAATTTCGCGTATGGCTTTGGTGCGGAGGTGGTACAATAAAGCAATCAACGTCACAATGAATGCAACAGCTATCACGCGGAACCACATTGTTTCCCAAAATGGCGGATTAATCACTACACGCATGGAAACACCCGTTTCGTTCCAGACGTCGTCGTTGTTGCTGGCGCGAACACGAAACGTGTACGTGCCGCCGTCAATGCTTGTGTACGCAGCTTCGCGCTTGGTTCCGGCGTTTACCCAGTCTTTATCGAAGCCTTCCAGCATGTATTGATACTCATTCTCCTCTGGCAACAAATAATTCAACGCCGCAAACTCAAACGAAAAATAATCGTCTTTGTACGTAAGCTCAATCGTACCCAGCTCTGAAATATCTTTGTCAAATATCACATTGCGGTTAAATTTTTTGAACGACGTTATCACTACAGGTGGGACGTACATATTATCACGAATGCTGTCGGGGAAAAACTCATTAAAGCCTTGCACACCCCCAAAATACAAGCGTCCAGAGCGCCCACTGTGGTACGCACCGCCATTAAATTCATTTGATTGCAAGCCATCCCGAACGTCGTAGGTGCGAAAAATACGTTGGTCATTGGTGGATTGGTCATTAGTCATTGGTGGATTGGTCATTGGGGAAGAATGTGCGTCCGTAACCGCTTGATTACTGACCGATGGCAAATGACTATAAGCCCCCATCTTCGCCAAACCTTTATTCGTACTCAACCAAAGATTCCCCGTGTTATCTTCCGTAATACCATAGACGACATTATTAGGCAATCCATCCTCCTCGCGGAATGTGGTGAACGTCTCCGTAGCCGCATCAAACCTACATAAACCACCACCTTGTGTGCCTATCCACAAGGCACTGTCTCGCGCAACATAGAGCGCAAACATCGCATTATTGCCGATGCTCCGAGGATTTTTTTCGTCGTGAAAAAACCGTGTGAACGTTCCTGTGCGCTCGTTGTAGCGATTCAACCCGCCACCACGTGTTCCTATCCAAATATTGCCTCGTTTGTCTTCACAAATAGAACGAATAATATTGTTCCCGATGCTGGTCGTGTCGGCGAGGTGATTCTGAAAGTGAGTGAATATACCGCTTTCAGGAATATACATATCCAATCCACCGCCGAGTGTGCCAATCCAGATTCGCCCCTTGCTGTCCTCGAACAGCGTAAAAACGTCATTGCTTGTAAGGCTGTTCTGGTTTTGCAGGTCGTGTTTGAAGGATTGGTGAATTTTCATGCGAACAGGGTCAATCACATCCACACCGCCCAACGAACCTATCCAGAGCTTGCCCGCACGGTCTTCGAGGATAGCACGGATGAACGTTCCACTCAAGGATAATTTTGGTCTGGAGAATGCTCCCTGCCCATCGTTTGCCACACGGTCGAGCCTGTTCAAGCCACCCGTCCATGTTCCAACCCAGACCGCACCCCGCCTGTCCTCGCAAAGAGCTGAGATGCCGTTTGTATTCAGGCTTTGCGGATTCGATGGGTCATGAGAGTATGTGGTGAACGCATTGCTGTTGCGGTGGAACGTACTCAATCCCGTGCCGTATGTTCCTACCCACAACACACCGGAGCGGTCTTGAACAATCGAATACACGGCATCACCACCAATGCTGCGAGGATTATTGGGGTTGTTCACGATGCGCGTAAACGCTCCACGAGCTGGGTCATCATCGCTACGATTGAAGGTATGCAGCCCGCCGCCAAGCGTTCCTACCCAGAGTACCCCATTAACATCTTCGTAAATAACGCGAATCCAATTATTGCCAAGGCTCGTAGGGTTTTTCAACTCATTGCGGTACGTCGTCCACGTCTGTGTTTTGGGGTTAAATGCGGACAAACCGCTTCCTTCGGTTCCAGCCCAGAGAATACCTTTGCTGTCCTCGAACAGAACGCGAACAGTGTCGCCGGCAAGACTTGGAACACGTGTAGCGCTATTATTACGACGAAAATGCTGGAATGCTCTCGTGCGAGGATTAAAGCAGTCAAGACCGCCTTGTGTGCCTATCCACAGCATTCCGTCACGTGTTTGACGGACGGCAAAAACAACATTGTGACTGAGGCTTTGCGGATTTGTTGCGTCGTGTTTGTAGGCAGTAAACAAGCCTGTTTGTTGATCAAATTTATTGACACCGCCGCCTTCAGTTCCAACCCACAACGTTCCAGATGAATCCTCGCAAATAGAGGAAACGTAATTATTGCTGAGGCTGGCTGCATTCGTGGGGTCGTATTTGTACGCGGTAAACGTACCCGTTGCACGCTCAAAGCGGTTCAAACCGCCGTCGCGTGTGCCGACCCACAACGTACCAGCTTTGTCTTCGTGAAGTGCTTGCACGAAATTATTCGAAAGTGAATGTGGGTTCGACTGGTGGTTACGATAAATAGTAAACGTGTAGCCGTCATATTTATTCAATCCATCTGCCGTACCAAACCACATAAAACCGCGTTTGTCTTGGAGTGAGGCATACACAGTACTCTGCGAAAGCCCTTGCTCAACAGAAACGTGACGAAAACTCATTGCCTTTTGCCATATATGTTGCTGTGCTATAAGCGGTGTGGCAAAGGCAGCAAAAAGAAAAATACATACCTTAAAAATGTGCTGTGCCATCATTACTTTCATCCTATAGTCCTACGATACGACAGTTATTATTCTTTTTTTTGAAGTTTAGATGAATTCCTGAAAACCGCATCAAACCTTACGCGCAAGAACCCCACTCAATCTCCCCTTGTAAGGGGAGAAGCAAGACGCAACACGTCTTCGTGGCGGCTTGCAGAGGGGTGATGCGCTTGAGGGTAGCCAAGGTTATCTAACCTTAAATTTTTGTCATTGAATGTATTCCTTCCGCAATTTGCCTCATTCACCGCAGTATTTCAAGCCCGAAGAATCAAGTAAAACATTAAAGTAAAATATTTCCGAAACTTTTTTCTTGGTTGGCTCGTAAAACACAGGTAAATTGGAAACCATAAAAACGAATAGAGTTTCCGCAAACATTATTTACTAAAAAATGGATATCGGAGCGAAAAATAAAATTATCAATCAGGCGAGCGACCTGTTCTTCCAGTTTGGTCCATCGCGGGTAACGATGGAGGAGATCGCTGATAAGTTAGGCATGAGCAAAAAGACGTTGTATAAGTTTTTTACAAGTAAAGACGAGCTTTTGAGTACGGTCATTGAGCAATTTCAATGTACAATGTCCGATACAATTATGCCGCTTATTAACGCCGCACTCCAAGCCGATGCCGAGCGTTTTGCTACCACCATGAGCCAAGTTGCCGATCAAGTTTCTGCGAATATTAACAATATGCAATCGCTCCAGATGTTCCGTGACCTTCAACGCAACTACCCGCTTGTCTGGAAACAATTTGAAGCGCAGCGCCGCGAAATGATTATGGCATCGTTCAAACCTGTGTTACTTGAGGGTGTTGAAAAAAAAGTATTCCGTTCGGATTTGAACTACGACGTATTTATGCTTATCTATCTCAATGCGGTGGAATATCTGATGAATCCAATGATGATGGCAGAACTGCCCCATACGCCGGGCGATGTCTATAAAATGTTGATTTCCATTTTATTCGATGGTGTGCTGACCGAAACAGGTCGCGCTGTAAGCCCTCACTACACGTTTAACGTGCAAAAAAACGGACATAACAGTGCAATAAATGGCTCGCAACATAATCATGCTAAGAGTCATACCAATGGTCAGGCGAAAAAAAATGATGCTCCGTTTTGGGAATATTTAGTCGAAGTAATGTAAGATTTCGTAGTCATGAGGAAACCAATAAAACGGCATGGGTTTCGTCAAATATTTCGTCTGGTATAACGCAACAAAAAACATTCAATTGCATATTCAGACAGTTCAGCACCAAAATCCGACGCTTTACCGAACAAGAATTGTTCATTCGGCTCACAAAAATGATATTTGTACCATTCAAATTACGTAACACAACCAATTCTATTTTTTCAAAGGATAATTCACTATGAAGATTCGTTTTTATTCCCTTGTTGTGCTGTATTTCAGCTTCTCGGCGCTAACTGCCACGTATGCACAACAGAAACAAGCGCTCTCGCAACAGCTCTCGCTTGAGCAAGCCGTTAAACTTGGATTGGAATCCAGCAAAGTGTTGCATTCATCACAAATGAAAGTCAACGCTGCCGATGCAAAAGTACAGGAATCCGGCGCTTCGATGCTACCCTCGCTTTCCGTGAGTGGAAACTACACACGCTTGAGTGATATTGACCCACAGCGCATTAACTTGTTTGCCGGTGTGGATTTTGCTGCGCTCCCCAAAGCCTCGCAAGACGCATTTTTACCCTTATTGGCGCAATTAAACAAACCCGCTGAAAGTGGTTCGTCTGGTGGTGTTGGGTTTCCAGTCATTCTCGATAATTTTTCGCTGAAAGCCTCCGTTGCGTACCCAGTATTTACAGGCTTTCGCTTGGAAGCGGCGAAAAGTGCGGCAGAATACAATGCCCAAGCTGCAAACCAGGACTTAACAAAAGATAAGATTGAAACAGCATTCAATGTGAAAAATGCCTATTGGACATTGTACAAAGCATTCCAGCTTAAAAAAGTCGCAGAAGAGTCCGTAACACAAGTGGAAGCTCGTTTGAAAGACGCACAAAACATGCTGAAAAATGGCATGATGACCACCAATGATGTTCTGCGCCTGCAAGTGCAGCTTTCCAACACACAGCTATCCAGAATTGATGCGAACAATGCCGTTCGCCTTTCGATGGTAAGCCTCAACAATCTGCTTGGATTACCGCTTGCGACAGAGTTAAATCTCACCACATCGGTGGAATACCAAGCGACAACGACTCCTGAGTTTGAGCAATCGCTCCAAAAAGCCTTAGCAAGCCGCCCTGAACTTGCGGCAACAGAACTCCGCATTAAAGCGGCAGAAGAAAACGTTCGCGCAACAAAAGGTTCTGCGCTACCGCAAGTTAATGTCGGCGTGAACTACGAAATGGCAAACCCCAACCAGCGATATACACTTGCTGGTGCGGTCTGGAAAGGTACGTGGAATCTTGGCGTACAACTTTCATGGACGGTTTGGAATTGGGGCGTGACCGGATATCAAGCCGCACAAGCAGAGGCGCAGGTAGCGCAAGTACAAGATAACTTGGAGCAATTAAAAGATGGCATCAAGGTGGAAGTAATGCAAAATTATCTTTCGTTGTTGCAAGCCAAAGAGAAAATTAGCGTTGCAAAACAAGGCGTAGAACAATCGGAAGAGAATTATCGCGTGACAAACGAAAAATTCAAAAAAGGCTCCGCGCTTACCACCGATGTTGTGGATGCAGAAACAGCCCGTTTGCAAGCAAAAGTCAGTTACGTGAACTCCGTTGTGGATCACGAAGTCGCGCAAGCAAAACTCATAAAATCCATTGGCGAGCAGACGGTAGCGGCAGGCAAATAATAACTACAGAAATAACACTACAGGAAAAATTACCCTCTAAAAATTTACAACCAAACAAAGGAATTTCGCAATGAAAAAGGTATGGACAACATTAGCAGTTATTGGTATGATTGGCGTAATTGTGCTGGTGCTGATGAACAACAAAGCCAAAAGCAACGCAAAAGTTGCGGCGCAAAGCGAGATAACAAGCGCTTTGCCGATAACGGTGGCATTGGTGACGAAAAGTGAGTTGGACGAGGAGTTGTCGCTCGTCGGCACGATTGCAGCAAATAATGACGTAAACATTGCATCGGAAACGCAAGGGCGCGTTAAAGCCGTCAACGCAAAAGTAGGCGATTTCGTAACGGCAGGCTCAACGATTATCCACCTTGATGACGAATTAAAACAGGCAAACCTTATTAGCGCTGAGGCAAATTTCGAGAAATCGAAGGCAGATTTTGAACGTACACAAGCGCTTTGGAAAGAAAAAGCAGTCACAGATGCACAAATGGATGCTGCTAAACTCGGCTATAAATCAGCCGAAGCGCAGCTTATTACCGCACGCCGCCAACTGAAAGACAGCCGCATTTCAACACCGATTTCTGGTTTTCTGACGGCTCGCAGCGTGGATGTGGGCGCAAACGTGCAAAACAACATGATTATCGGCACGGTGGTAGATATTTCAACGCTGAAAGTGAAGGTCAATGTTGGTGAATCCGATGTGTTCAAGCTGAAAGTAGGCGAAAAAGTGCAAGTTTCAACGGAAGTATATCAAGGCGTAAAGTTCGATGCGAAAATCACGAACATTGCAGCGAAAGGCGATGAAGCACACACCTATCCGGTAGAAATAGCGCTGTCGAATAGCAAAACGAGTCCGCTCAAAGCTGGCATGTTTGCTCGGGTGATATTTACTTCGGTGCAACATCAAAAATCGTTGACGATCCCGCGCGAAGCGATTGTTGGCAGCGTGAAAGATGCAAAAGTTTATGTTGTGGAAGGCGGCAACACCGTAAAATTGCGGAATGTTGTTGCGGGTACGGAATCAGGCGGGCTGGTGTCTATCCTCCAAGGCTTGAAGGAAGGCGATAGTATCGTCATCAATGGTCAAAATAATCTTAAAGATGGTGCGGCTGTTGCTGTCATCAAATAACCATAACGTGAAGGAGCACTACTCAAATGACAATGACAGAACTTGCTATTAAACGCCCCTCGCTCGTGGTCGTGTTTTTTTCCGTCTTGACCATTTTGGGCTTGATTGGCTACGGACAGCTTAAATACGACCTTCTACCGAAGATTAGTCCGCCAATTGTCACGATTTCAACCGTCTATCCGGGCGCAAGCCCCAGCGAAGTTGAAACGAACGTGACAAAAGTTATCGAAGATGCCGTATCGGGTATGGATAAAATTTCAGCTGTACGCTCAAGCTCGCAAGAAGGTGTTTCAATTATTACACTTGAGTTCACGCAATCTGCGAAAGTAGATATTGCCGTTCAAGAGGCACAACGCAAGGTAAACGCCGTCACGGGTCAGTTTCCGAAAGACGTGCGCCAGCCGATTATTAATAAATTTGCATTGGACGAGATTCCAGTACTCCGTATGGGCATTACAAGCACGATGCCCACACGCGACTTTTACCAAGCGGTGAAAGACCAGATACAGCCCCGTATTGCAAAGATTGATGGCGTGGGACAAATCAGTCTTGTTGGAGGCGAAGAGCGTCAAATCAAAGTTAATCTCGATGCTCAAAAAATGCAATCATATGGTTTGTCCATCACGCAGGTCACACAAGCAATCAAAGCCTCGAACATAGAATTTCCGACGGGCAAAATCAAAGATACCGACGGGCAGTTTGTTGTCCGTGTGGCTGGGAAAATCTCGTCGGTCGAGGAGTTAAAGAGTGTGATTATCGGTCGTTCTAAGCCCGTTGCTGGCGTATCCGGCGACATTCGCCTTGCAGACATTGCCGAAATCCAAAACGGTACGAAAGAGATTTTCAGCGTCAACCGTGTGAACGGTGTCACGTCTATCGGGATGCTAATTGTCAAAGGCTCGGATGCAAATTCGGTGGATGTGAGTAAAAAAGTACGCGAAGAGTTAAAAAGCATCGAAAAAGATTACGCGAATATCAATCTAAAATTTACCATCTCCCAAGACGGTTCGCAATTTACGATTGATGCTGCTGATGCTGTTAAACACGACCTGATGCTTGCTATTGTTTTTGTGTCACTCGTAATGTTGTTATTCTTGCATTCCATCCGTTCATCGCTTATCGTCATGGTAGCGATTCCCTGCTCGCTTGTGGGTTCACTTGTGGGTATGTGGGCGCTTGGATTCACGCTGAACTTGATGACGTTGTTGGGAATGTCATTGGTGATTGGTATTCTGGTGGATGATTCGATTGTGGTGTTGGAAAATATTTATCATCACCTTGAAAAAGGCAAAGAACGGCGTGAAGCGGCACTTATTGGGCGAAACGAAATCGGCTTTGCGGCGCTCTCCATCACGATGGTGGACGTTGTGGTTTTCTTGCCGCTTTCGGTATTGCCGGGTATTGTGGGAAATATTTTGCGTGAGTTTTCACTTGTGGTTCTTATTTCCACGCTTTTGAGTTTACTCGTGTCGTTCACCGTCACACCAACGCTTGCAGCTCGTTTTGCAACGATTGAGAACCTCACGCGCGACACATTATTTGGTCGTTTTGCCTTGTGGTTTGAAAAAATGTTCAAAGGATTAACGAAACAATATGAACAAATACTTCGCTGGTGCTTGACGCATCGCTGGCAGACAGTTCTAATCACGATAATGTTGTTTGTTTCTTCTATAGCACTCATCCCTCTTGGTTTTATTGGCGCGGAGTTTATGACGCAGTCGGACAGAGGCGAATTTTCGGTAACACTGGAATTGCCCACTGGTGCGACGTTTGAGCAAACAAATCAGGTGACGCTTCAATTGGAACAGGTTATCCGTAAAATTCCAGAAGTAAGCCGTATGTTCGTGAACGTGGGCGCTTCGAGCGAAGGTTTGCTTGGGCAATACGCTAATAACTCATCGGAAATCAACGTAGCGTTGGTACCAATCACGGAACGCATACGCTCGACTGACGACGTGAGCCGCGATATTAAACAGGCAACAAAACAGATTCCGGGTGTAAAAGTGCGTGTGAATCCTATCGGTATCTTTGGCACAGGCAATCAAACGCCGATTCAAATGGTAGTGAGCGGCAAAACGTATCAGGAAGTCTCGAAAGCCTCAAGAGCGATTGCGGATATTATGCGTGGCGTTCCCGGAACAGCAGACGTGCGGTTGTCTTCGGAGGACGGCAAGCCTGAAACTCGCGTGGAGATTGACCGCCAGAAGATGTCTCAATTTGGTTTGACGATTAACGATGTTGGGCAAACGCTTAAAGTGGCAATCGCTGGTGATGATGATTCAAAATTCCGTGATGGCAACACCGAATATACTATGCTCATTGCGCTTGACCAGTTCGACCGCTCTAAGACGGATAATCTCGGTTCGTTGACGGTAACGAATAGCAAAGGGCAGCAAATTCAGCTTCAGCAGTTTGCGAATATCTATAAATCGGTCGGTCCGTCGAAATTGCAACGGGAAAACCGAAACAGTTCGGTCACGGTGTATTCGCAGGTGCTGGGTCGTCCGTCAGGAACAGTGGTAGCAGAGATTCAGAAGGCGCTTGAAGGCAAAATTCCGCAGGGAATTTCTATTTCCTACGGTGGCGACACAAAAAATCAACAGGAATCCTTTCAAAGCATGGGTATTGCGGTTATTGTAGCAATTATCTTCGTGTATCTCGTGATGGTGGCGCTCTACGATTCCTATTTGTACCCGTTTGTAGTGTTATTCTCCATTCCGGTAGCGCTTGTGGGTGCGCTGTTGGCGATGGCGCTTGCAAACAAGGCTATTGGCTTGTTCCCGGCGCTTGGCATTATTATGCTTGTGGGCTTGGTAACGAAAAACGCTATTTTGCTTGTAGATCGCACGAATCAAACTCGTGCGGAACATAATCTATCAACGTTCGATGCGTTGATTGAAGCGGGAGAATCACGCATACGCCCTATTATTATGACGACCGTAGCGATGGTGGTGGGAATGTTGCCCATTGCAACATCATCTTCATCGGGCGCAGAGTGGAAATCCGGGCTGGCGTGGGCGCTTATAGGCGGTTTGACAAGCTCGATGTTCTTGACGCTCGTGCTGGTTCCGGTTGTCTATATCAAACTTGACGATTGGAAAAATCGCTTTCCTGCGTTCTTGCGCCGTCTTTTCAAACGCGGCAGCAAAAAAACCGTCAAGACCACAAAACCAGCCAATGATGCGCCAATCAGTGAAACATTCCCCGAAGGCGTGACGGCACGTTTGGGTACGGCAGACGGCGCATCCTCTACGATACGCTTACATAATGAATAGCAATAAATAAGGCTTGAGTACCGAAGTCTCGGAAGCCTTTCGGCTCTGCTCCTCACCTTGAAACCACACAACAACGCGCTCTGGAAGCTGGTAATGCAGCATTTCCAGAGCGCATTTTTTTGTATATCGAGGCTCTCGTAACCAGATTCATCGCTTTATTGAACGAGTACTTTGGATAGCGGGCGGTTTATTGCTTCTGGCGGCAATTGTCGCTTGGGTGTGGCTGCCACCGCCGAAGTCAGACAATCCCTGAATAGGTATGTTTTTAGCTATATTGCGCTTTCATTCACATTCACGAATGTTTCACTATATCGTTTTGATGCTCAAATGGAAAATAGAGAAGAACAAACCGAACCCAATTTGATGCCGCTTGATGCAGTACCTGAGCTGCTTACAGAGCTAACGTTGCAAAAAAAGCCGCTATCGTCCTTTGCGCCATCACCCTTTCATGATTTTTCGGTGATAGCTCTTATTGTTGCTGTGCAATTGGTAACCATACCTCTTTATTTTCTTATTCCGGGCAAAGATTATGTGAAAAGTATGGCTGTTTCGGGGTGCTCCAGCGCAATAATTGTATTATTTCTTCTGTGGGTTTTTCGGCTAAAAGAAATTAGTCTGCGACATTTTTTCGGGACATTTGCTGACCTCAAACGTCATTGGCAATCGGTATTGCTCGTTGTGCCGTTGTTGTTTTTCTCAATCGGAACGGTTGGGATTGTCTTTTACGGACTTTCTACCATCGCGCCAACGTGGTTGGATTCATTCCTTGCTTCATTCTCCGCAGCCCCTCACGGCATTGCATTCACCCTATTCGCAAGCATTTGTGGTTGTTTATTTGCTCCATTTGCCGAAGAAACCCTTTTTCGAGGAGTATTCATTTATCGTTTTGATTCCTACAAACAGAATGTCCTGAAAGCCGTAGTATGGTCAAGCGTCTTATTCGCTGCTCATCACCCTCAAAATATCATCGGCACGTTTGTCATGGCTTATGTGGTAAGCACCGTGTACATCCACACCCGAACGCTTTGGATACCCATTCTGATTCACGTGCTGAATAATTCTTTGACTGGTGTTGTCGAGTTTATTCCGGGAATGCCCGCAATGCAGACCGTGCAAGAGTTTCATAATGCTGGTGTGTGGGTGTTTGTTGCCTTAACGCTCCTTTCTGCAATACCACTTGCCTGGTACGTCCGCGCACACCGCATCACGCCTGACATACAGCTTCCCTACTTTGCCAACCTCGAAACAGCAGAGCATGAGAGCAGCGCACACATCGCTTGAATACTGGCTTTCTGGCGAAGGCTTGGCACTCCTTGCCCGCGCAAGTGACGCATTGGCGCGGCACGGGGGCGACACGCTTCGCGCTGGTACGGACGTGCGGAAATACGCCTCATCCGTTTATGCCGGAGAAGCGCTTAAAATCATGCTTCTGCGTAAAAAAGCGCACACTAAAGGGCTTGGAAGCTGGACGCAGAACGGTTTTTTTACACAACAAAGCCTTGAGCAAGCCACCGCACCTGCGATTGCCGCGCACCATGCAAAACGCTTCACGAGTTGCAAACACGTTCTGGAGATTTGTACTGGTGCGGGTTTCGATACTGCGGCGCTTGCAAGAGTATTGGCAATGAATGGCGGTTTAATAACAAGCATTGAAGCTAGCGCCGAACTTGCGGCAATGGCGCGACACAATCTGGCGGCGCAGGGTATAACAAACGTTGAGGTCGTCTGTGGTCTCGCGGAAAATGTCGTACCAACGCTTGATGTAGCTCGCTTTGACGGCTTTTGGTGCGACCCTTCGCGCCGCAACGAACACGGACGGCGCATCGAAAACCCAAATGAATACAAACCATCGCTTGCGTGGCTGCAAGCCTTACCAATACGGGGGGTGCGTGGAGTAAAAATCTCGCCTGCTGCCAATCTTTCGTTTCCGCCTCACTCTTCTGCCTATTGGCGCGAATGGATTGGCTTTGGCGACGAATGCCGCGAACAGGTTCTGTGGAGTGGGATTGCGGGTGTTGATGGCACGGCAACATTGGTGGACAAGGCTTGCGCGTGGTTTCCCCCTAAAAACGTATCGCCCGTCAACGTCATAAGCGCCATTAACGGTTATTTGGTGGAACCCCACAACTCTCTAATTCGGAGCGGGCATCTGGCGGCGTTTTTTGCCGAATGGGATGTGTCGTTATTGGATAGCCATATTGCGTACGGGATTTCACAGAAAAAACTGCCCGAAAGCCCATTTTATCAAACGTTTCGGATTGTCGAGGCATTTCCGTATAATCGTAAAACACTCAAACAGCGGGTGACGGCTCATGGTTGGGGAACGCGTACGGAAATCAAAAAACGTGGTTTCCCCGATACACCGGAACAGGTGCGGGCTTGGCTAAAACTCAAGGAAACGCAGGCATTTGGCGTGATTTTTCTGACCCGCACAGAGCGTGGGCATCTCGTGATTCTTGCGGAGCGGGAAGGTTAAAGACGGAAAATTTGTCATTGGTCATTGGTCATTGGTTTTTTGTTGCGTATCTTTGCACCGTCTCAACACAACCTCAACAAACAAGTTTTTCGTGCCACGTTTCGAGTACGAACGTAAGTACGACGAACAAAGAATTATTGTTTTATGCGCCTTGTAACCTATGACCATAGCGGCTCCCAGCGCTTGGGATTTGCATTTGACAGCCTAATAATGGATGCCCAACGTGGCTACGATGCGGCCAAACACTCTATTCACGGCACACTTGCTGCCATGCCGGACAATATTCTTGATTTTTTACGGCTTGGCGAGGTAACGTTCCACGAAGCGCATAAGCTTTGCGCGTGGTTTACTGCCGCGCATCACGCTCCGGTACACTCTCCGGCGATAGTGAGTGCCTACGATTCACGGTTGTATTCGCCTGTGCCACGTCCGGTGTCCATGCGTGATGGTTATGCGTTCCGCCAGCACGTCGAGACGGCACGGCGCAATCGTGGATTGGAAATGATTCCCGTATTCGACGAGATTCCAATTTTTTACTTTACGAATCATCTTACCGTTACGGGTGAAGGTGATGTGAACGTGCAAGAGCAACATCTGAATCAGCTTGATTTTGAGCTTGAAATCGCTATCGTTATCGGCAAAGAAGGCAAAAACATTCCCGCAAACAAAGCAGACGAACACATATTCGGTTTCACGGTCATGAACGACTGGAGCGCCCGTGCGCTGCAAATGCAGGAAATGCAGATGAATCTTGGTCCGGCAAAAGGCAAAGACTTTGCAACGTCGCTTGGTCCGTGCCTTGTGACGATGGATGAATTTAAGCATAAACGCATAGACACACCAAACGGCGCACAGTATGACCTTACGATGACCACGCGCATCAATGGCGAAGAGGTTTCGCGAGGCAATGTAAAAGATATGCATTGGACGTTCGCGCAAATCATCGAACGCGCAAGTTATGGTGTGACGCTGTACCCGGGCGAGGTGATAGGAAGCGGAACCTGCGGCACGGGATGTTTACTTGAACTCAACGGCAGTAAGGTTTTTACCCCCGCAAAGTGGCTTCACGACGGCGATGTCGTCGAATGCGAGATTGAAGGTATTGGTATATTGGAAAATCGCGTGAAGTTGGTCGGTGCTTAATAGTCATTGGTTAGCAGTCATTTGCATAGCCCTTAAAATCTGAACCTTGAAATAATCCTTTGAACCTTGAATTTTAGAACACTATGGCAGAGAAGATACAGCAATACGAAATTTTGAGCCGCATTGGAATCGGTGCAACGGGAACGGTGCATCGTGGGCGAGACACAGAGGCAAAGACGGATGTTGCCATTAAAATCCTGAACACAGACCTTTCGCGTGACCAAAAAGTGCGAAAGCGCTTTATCCATGAGGCAAAGACATTACAGTCGCTCAAACACGAGAATATTGCTCAGGTGTTGGACGTGATTGAGCGTGGCGATAACGTCTTTATGGTGATGGAATATGTTCCGGGCAAGCCGCTCGGCTCCATCATTGGCAAAAAAGCTCGCCCGCTTGCGCCAGAGCTTGCCGTACCGATTATCGCTCAAGTGCTTCGCGGGACGATTGCGGCACATTCCAAACGGATGCTGCACGGCAATCTCAAGCCTTCGGACGTTCTTGTTAGCAATGATAATCGTGTGAAGGTGGAAGGCTTTGGTCTTGTGCCTGTGTTCAATTCGCAAGGAATGATGAAGATTGCGGGCAAAACGGGCAAACTGCCCTACATGTCGCCGGAACAAGTGAAAGATGAGCTGATTGACGACCGAAGTGATGTCTATAGCATTGGCATGATGCTGTACCAAATGCTTTCGGGGTATCTTCCGTATGCGGATGACAGTTCGCCGGAGATTTACGTTCGGAATGCCATTATTAAAAAAAATCTACCGTCGCCCCCAATTTTTGAAAACCTCCCAGCTCCGCTTGTGGAAACCGTTCGCAGTGCATTGGCAAAACAGCGTGGCGACCGACCGACCACACGAGAGTTTTTGAAGCAGCTACAGCGTTATCAACCAGAACAATCAACTACCCAACAAACACAAGTGCTACCACTTGTGAATCCGTTGCAAAGCAACGAAACGTCGGTAGTACCGCCGACAAAATCACGTTTAGCATTCCCGTCGCCCTTCCGAAGTTCAGAAGGCTCGTCGGAAGCGGCATCGGGGTCTGGAAAAACCCCAACCGGTCAGACACCAGAACAACAGGGCTATGTGTCGCCCTTTCAAAGTTCGCCGCCAGCGATGCCGAACATGGCTGAACGCCGAATGCAGGAATTACGAACAGAACAAGACCGCCAGCGTATTGCGACTGCGGCTAGGGCTGCCCAAGCCGCACAGGGCATGGCTGCTCCAAATACCGCTTTCTCACAGGTTGTACCGGAAGCCTCCACGTCACCAAATGAGGCTTCGGCACTGTCGTTTCAGCAACGCACACCACAAACCGCTTCTCCACAAGTAGCCTCTCCGCGACCTGCGATGCCGAATACACCCATAAAAAGTTTTGGCGAGCAATCGGCAGCGAGTACTTCCATCCCTCCAACACCAGAAAAGAAGGGCAATGCACGATATTTCATTATCGGCGGATTGTTGGCGGGTGGTGTCGCAGTGTTTCTGTTGTATAAAGTGTGGCAGGATAAGCCTTGGCAAGCAAAACCACAATCATCGGTGGCTTTGACTGCACCGGATTCTACGGAACAACGCCTGCGCCGCCTCGACACGCTTGCAGCCGTTCCCGAAGTTCATGCAGACGTTGAAGATACCATTGACCCTGGACCACGCCTCGATTCCATCAAAGCAGCCCAGTTAGCATTAGAACAGAAAATGGCACAAAAGCCGACGGAAAAGCCAGCAGAGCAGCCAACGACTCAGAAAACCGAGCCTGTTGCGAACGAAAAAGCATCGCAATCGGTTGTTGCTGACCATAGTGGGTCTGTGAACGCTGACGCAAAGAAAAAATTACCGTCTGTGCTGGCTAATTTACCGCGTGAGAAGGGGCAAGCTCTCAGCACGACTGCGGCTCCCGCAAATAATAATGCTACAGCAAAACAAGAAGCGTCAAAGCCAGACACGAAGCAGCTTCCAACTGCAACAGGAACCACAATGCCTGCTGCTACTGCCGCAAAACAGCCAACCTCAAAACAAACAGCGCAAGAAAAGGCACGTCAGCGCCGCGAAGAACTCAAGCAACGTCAAGCCAAAGAACGCGAGGCGGCAAAACAGCACTTGATTGAGCGCCGCGAAAAAGCTCGTGCAGCCAAAGCTGCAAAAAAATCCTCGTCTTCGCCTAAGCCTGTAAAGAAAGACGGTTCTACCCTGCAAGAGCCAAAAAGCTCTATCGGCAAAAAGGCTCCCGCAACCAATTCCGCTCAGGCTACGACCAGCAGTAAACAGAGTCGTTCGCCACGACCGCGACCTGACAAGGTTGAAAACGAAGATGCTGGTTTCAAACCGAGCGATCGCCGCTCAAAATACAGCACAGCTGCCCGTGTAACACCTCGTTCAACCTCCCGCTCGAACGCAATGGTTGCCGATAGTACTCGCGTGGCAACTACTTCTATGCCTCTTGCCACACCACTTTCTACAACTCCCCAACCGCCACACGTAACGCAGTTGCTCAAAACAGAGGCTGCGAAAAATGCCGTGATGATGTTGCGCGGGCATTTGGGAATGGTGCAAACCGTATCGTTTAGCCCTGACGGGAAGTATCTTGCAAGCGGGGGTTCCGACAAAACCGTGAAACTCTGGGATCCGGCAACAGGCAAGATTGTTCGCTCGTTGCGCGGACACAGCAAAGGCGTTACGTCCGTGTTTTTTAGCCCCGATGGTAAATACGTGATGAGCGGCAGCCCCGACCGAACAGTCCAAGTGTGGAATGTGGAAACGGGCGAACGCCTGCAATCAACGGCTGGTGTTTCGTGTGTGGGAAGCCCTGCAGCATTCAGCCCTGACGGGAAAATGCTTGCAACGATTCGGCAGAAAGAAATCTTGCTATCGAGAGTTGAGCAGAAGACGAACTAACGCCCATTTGCATGAAATCCCCAAAAGTTATCCCAACCGCTCGCGTCGCCGGAAGTAGTAATAGAGCGGTATGCCGGCTGCCACAAGCAGCAATCCAAATACGGAATTGATAATCGGTGATTCGCCTTTCATGTATGCTGTCACGTCGTTATAAAGCGTGATGAGGACATACATTGCCGCAAACGTAACAAACAGCGCCGGAACGTACGGATATCCCCAAACCTTGTACGGACGCGGTGCCTCAGGCATTTTCTTTCGTAGCACGAATACCCCGTAAGCGCCCAATGCGTAGAAAATCCAAATGATAAAAATGAGCATATTCGTGATCATGTCGAATGTACCGCTTACCACCAACGCACTTGCCCATGTAGCTTGCATAAAGAGTGAGTTTCCGGGTGTGTGAAAACGTGGATGAATTGCTCCGATAGGCGCAAAAAAAAGTTTGTCTTTCGCCATTGCAAAATAAACACGTGCACAAACCAGAATCGTTCCGTTGACCGTTCCAAACGTGGAAATCATCACTGCCGCTGCTACAAACGCCCCGCCACCGCTTCCCATCACAATTGTCGCTACGTCTGCCGCTACGAGTTTCGATTTTGCCATTATCTCAACCGGCAACACGTAAAGGTACGCCAAGTTTATTGCCACATAGACGCTTATCACAATCGCCATTGAGATGAACAACGCACGGGGAATCGTACGGTGCGGGTCTTTTACTTCTCCAGCGACGTAGGTTATATTATTCCAGCCATCATACGTCCAAAACGCGCCAGCCAGCACCGCCACCATTAAGAGCGCCAGATTCCATCCTGATGCTGTGAGCGTTGTTGTAGCAGGATTCGTGAAAAAATGGCTCGTAGAGCCGCCTGCATATAAAAAACTCGCCCCGACCAAAAACGCCATTGCCGCCAATTTCATTGTTGTAAACACGCCCTGCACTATGCCGCCTAAACGCACACCGAGGTAATTCACCGTCGTTAGAAGCCAGATGGTAGCCACCGCCACGAGCTTTACACCAATGTCTTGAAGCGGAAAAATATTGCCGACAAACGGGATATGAAGGACAAAAGTGTGCTCTACGGCAGGCGCGAAATGTGGTAGCGTTACAAAATATTGTGAGTATTCGGCAAAAACATACGCCACACTTGCGATCGAACCGCTTTGAATCACTACAAACGCCGCCCAGCCATAAAGGTACGCCACAAAATTGCCATACATACGCTGGAAAAAGACGTACTGACCACCTGTAGCAGACATCATACCCGCAACTTCAGCATTTGTGAGCGCCCCGAAGAGCGTCATCACGCCTGCACCAATCCACACGAGCAACAGTAATTCCGGCGAAGGCAGTTGTGAAGCCATAAGCGCCGGTTTGCGGAAGATGCCGGAACCAATCACAGAGCCGGTGATAATCGCAACCGTTGTAAACAGACCTAA
>JANYIG010000067.1 GCA_025358765.1 Candidatus Kapaibacterium sp. | reverse complement strand
CGATGCCGTCAAAACACCCGATAAAGTCTATAAACTCGACCTCAACGGCGCACAGTTGGGCGAAATCCCCCCCAACGTGTTCAAACTTATCAACCTACAAGTACTCAATTTGGACGGCAACGGCTTAACTTCTGTTCCCGCTGGCATTGCTAAACTCAAAAACCTGCAAGTGCTGACGCTTAGTGCAAACAAAATGGGCGTGTTCCCAAAGGAAATCACCAAGCTCATAAATCTTGCGTATCTCAATTTGAGCAGCAACCAGATTGGCGGTATTCCGCCGGAAATTGGTGGTTTGGGGAACCTGATTCGGCTCGATATGCGGAATAATGCAATGTCCATAATTGCCAGCGAAATCGGCAAGCTCACTCAACTTGAATCCTTTGAACTCAGCAATAATCAGCTCACAATACTCCCGCCGGAGCTTGGTGGGCTACCTTTCCTGAGGCTGCTAGACATAAGCCGCAATAAGCTCACTGACTTGGGCGAAGTACTTGATATAAAGAGCCTTGTGGTACTTTCCGCAGAGGGCAATCAGGTTACGAAAATTTCCGGTGGCATTAGTAAACTTACGCTATTGCGAAAATTGGAGCTTAGTAGTAACGCTATCGAAGCGCTGCCTGCGGAAATTGGCAGGCTTACAAATCTTGATTCTTTGCGCCTTCTGGGTAATCAGATTAAAGAATTACCGCTCGATATCGGAAAACTTACAAATCTTAAGTTGTTGGATTTAAGCGGCAACCCCATTACAGCGCTACCCTCCGAGATTGGCAAAATGCTCAGTTTACAGGTGTTGGAGCTTGGCGGGACAAAGTTGGCAGCCATTCCCCCAGAAATAGGACAACTTGCCAAACTCGAAAAACTTTCGCTCAACAGCAATCAATTGGTTGCTGTTCCTATGGAAATTGGAAAGATGACAGCACTGCAAAAATTAGCCCTCAATAGCAACCAAATCAAAGAATTACCGACAGAAATTGGCAACTTATTCAACTTGCAAATCCTCAACATTAGCAATAATTTGCTTTCGGTGCTGCCCGCCAGCATCGGCAACCTGAAAGCACTATTACAACTGAACTTAACGCGCAATCAGCTTGCTGCCGTACCTGCCGAACTCGGCAAACTGAGTAATATGCAGAAACTTTATCTGAAAAATAACCGCCTTACGGCGCTACCACAGGACATCACCAATCTTGTGGACTTGCAAGCACTTTATTTAGATTACAACCGCATTACTAAACTTCCGGGCGATATTATTCGATTGAACAAACTCAAAGCACTTGATATCAAGGAAAATCCTATCTCTGCCAGTGAAGTGGATATTTTGCGGAAATTAATGCCAAATGCCGAGATTAGCAACTAACCACGATTCCCAACTTCGATTTATCATACTTTATGTCAAAACCAATAAGCATCAACCCCTCCGACTACGAAATCCTGATTCGCCGTTGGGGTGAAACTGGTTATGCGTCCTATTGTCCGCAGCTTGAATATATGATTAAGGGAACGGCGCACGTGGAAGTAGAAGATGCCATGAAACAGTACGTGTTGCAGCACATTGAATCACTCAAACACGAGCAAGCATAATCATCATCCAAATCATCATTTATGCAAACGGAGCCAATAGCCGATATCGAGACGCTTCTTGTTCTTGCTATCCTAACCGCATTTCTCGTGCTGACATTGGTGGTAAATCGTCGTTCGTTACAACAACAACCACTAAAACAATAACTCTACGCATCAATCTATGTTTAAACTTCATGCCCAATTTCAGAGATATAACCACCACTCATATTTATTGTTTATGAAGAACTGTATGTCGTATTTCCAACTATCACAACCGTCCAAACGCCATTCACTCTTGTTGTACATCGCATGCTTTATCCTCTCGTATCCATTTTCCACACTCCGCTGCCAAACGCCTGTACCCAAAGCAGATCCGACCACAGTCGAAGTCGTTCGGCAATTTGGTGGTGAATTGTTTTTGCTCAATAGCAAAGCGTATTTGCAGCCACTTGTCAGCCGCTTAAATGCTGCAACGAATTCTCGCACATTCCATACGGCACAGATAGGCAGCAAGTTTTATGTACGCTTCGGCGTGTATGGAATGTTGGCGTTTGTGAATGAGAACGAGCGCACGTACACGCCGGCATTGCCAAACTCTTCACTTAATCTGGACACATTAGGAAAATTTGTGACCATTATTGACCTCGCAAAACAACAGTTTGTCATCAAAGACACGGCGGGACTTATTACCTACGCGGCAAAGGTGCTGATTAACGATGGCATTACCACAAAACAGATTGAAGTTCCGGGAAGTGCGCCGACGTTTTTTGGTAATATTCAGCAATCCTTCAAAGTGCCAAAAGAATATTTGCGCCAACGCATCAAAAATCCTGCTCAAGGCGACCTTCTCAGCCTGCTTTCGCCGAACGTCCGCAATACCATTTTGCCCGCGATTGAGCAGCTCCCACCAGAATTTCCACTGCCGGCGGGACAAAATTTGAATTTCTTGCCGCTTGGTGTGCCGCAGATTGAAATCGGCTCGGTACTTGGCACAGAGCTACTTGTACGCTATATTCCAAGCCTTGACTGGGGTAAAAATATCGGTAAATTCGGTTTTTGGGGCGTGGGCTTAAAGCACAGCCTGTCGCAATATATCGAAGACTGTCCGATTGAGGTTGCCGTTCAAGGTATGATTCAACGCACCACTCTCCAAAACACGATCGGCGCGACCGGAGCAAAACTTGATGCTACCGCAGACATCCTCAATGCGAATATTCACGTAAGCAAACGGTTTGGCGCGATTGAATTTTTCACGGGACTTTCCTATGACCATTTGAGTATCAATGCGAAATATGAATTCACGATTCCACGCCAGTTGCAAGCGCAGCTTGGTTTGATTCGTGGGATTGACCTCAATAACGACGGCGTAATTGCCGATGATGAATACGTTCCTGATCCTGCTAATGGCTATCCGGGCGACCCAAATCCACAAACGCAAATTGTGCCACTTGTCACAAACAGCCTACGCTGGACAGTAGGGACTGCACTGCATTTAGGACCAATAGGTATTGTGGCGGATTATAACCTGAGCAGTTTCAGCATGGTCACGGCGGGCATTAACGTTCAATTTTGAGATTCAATTTTGAGATTCACTTCTGCAATGTTATAGCGCTGAGGTGTTGAGAACAGAGCGGTAAAAAAATCTTTTGCCTGTTTTCGTTTCTTCTGTGTAAATTCTTGCCGAACATACAACCCTTGTCCACTTCAATTATTGGCACTTTATGGCGCAATTGGCACAACCTCAGAACGCAACAACTCATAATCAACCCCCAAAGAGTGCACCCTCGCTTATTCCCACGCTTGGTTTGTTTACAACGGTTGCCATGATTTCCGGTTCCATTATCGGTTCCGGCGTTTTCCGCAAACCCGCACTGATGGCTGGGCAGCTTGGTTCGCCAGAATTAATGATTTTCGTGTGGATTGGCGCGGGGTTACTGACGCTTTTCGGAGCGCTCACCAACGCGGAGATTGCGAGTATGATATCTGCAACGGGCGGGCAGTATATCTTTTTCCAAAAAATATATGGCAATTTTGTTGCGTATTTGTACGGTTGGGCGGTGTTTGCAGTGATTCAGACGGGTTCAATTGCGGGCATTACCTATATTTTCTCCGAATATACGCAGTATTTTATCCATCTACCACGCTTTGCGCCGGAGTTAGAAAAGGCGGTGGCGGTGCATCTGCCGTTTATCGGAACGATTTTGCCGCTTGAAAATATAGGCGTGAAGCTCGTCACAATTTTTGTGATTTGTTTGTTGAGCGGTGTGAATTACCTCGGTGTGCGGTTTGGCGGCATCATTCAGGGTATTTTCACCTCACTAAAGCTCATTGTGATGGCATCATTGGTGATAGCCAGTTTTACGTATTCCGGGGGTTCAACGGCGAACTTTTTTACACACGCAGCCACAAGCCCTATCAGCACAGCATCACCGTTTGCATTAATATTGCTCATGGCAACGGCATTTAGCGGGGCGTTCTGGGCGTACGATGGTTGGAACAGCATCACCTATATTGCTGGTGAAATCAAAGACCCGAATCGTACTATCCCGCGTGCGCTTTTCATCGCGATGATGATTGTGATTGGTGTGTATATCTCCATCACGCTTGCATATTTGTATGTGCTGCCAGTAGATGTGATGGCAAAGTCAACGCTCGTGGCTTCCGATGTGGCAAAAGCAATTATGGGACCAATCGGCGGAGCGTTTACGGCTGCTGCTGTGATGCTTTCAACGTTTGGCACGGCAAACGGAACGATTCTTGCCAGCGCACGGGTCTATTATGCAATGGCACACGACAAGCTCTTTTTCAAATCTTCTGGCGTGATTCATCCGCGTTTCCACACACCCGGCAATGCGCTTATGGTGCAAGCATTTTGGTCGAGCGTCTTGGTATTGAGCGGCACGTTTGATGCACTTACGGACATGCTTATTTTTGTAACGTGGATTTCATATGCGATGGGCGCGTACGGCGTGTTCATACTGCGGAAGAAGATGCCAGATACACCACGTCCTTATAGAGTTTTCGGCTATCCATATGTCCCCGCCATTTTCGTTGGGGTGGCATCTATCTACGTTGTTCTCACACTTTACAACGACATTATCGCCTACGTAAATGGTCAATCGCCCATTATTAACTCGGTCTTTGGGTTGTTCCTTGTAGCGACAGGTCTGCCGTTTTATTGGTTTTTCAAAAAATATCGGAGCGGCAAAGACGCATAACGGCTTCTATTAAAAACATAATGAAGGCAGGATGATGTTGAGTTTTAAAATGGCAGTGAAAATCCGATAGCGAGCGTATTTTTGAATTGTGTAGATGGTCCCACTGTACCGTTATCACGGTTAATCATTACTTTATCATCGTAAATCAACTGTGTGTTAAAGCTAACCTTGATATATTTATTCACATTCATCAGCGTTAGTGTTTCCCAATTAACAACGACCGTAGATAGGCTGGTATAGGCGCTAAACAGCCCCAAACGGGTCTGGAAGGTGATGTTTTCCATCACTTGCATTTTATAGAAAACGTTAAATGTTGCACCTAAATCCAATGTTGCGGTTCGCCCAGAATCAACGCCAAAAGCCGCCCGGTTGGACAGTTGTGTATCACCGACGATAATCACCCTGCCGCCAACAGGTGATAGAAAAAGCGAGAGATTCTCGCTCGGTTTGTAATCAATACCTGTTGAAATGCTCACGTATGCCGGTGCAAAGGCGCGTGAAATCAAAAGCGCATCACCCGTCGGCGTTGCCTTAGCATAATCATACCCATCCGCTAATTGTGTACGAAAATCCAACAAAACACTCACACCAAAGGGTGATTCTTTAACTAATTGGCGTGTATATTTTGAGATAATCACAATGCGGTCGTCGCTTTTGCGGAGAGGGTCTTTGCCAACTCGCGCAAAACCATACCCCGCATCAAACGCATTATCCCAGGAGTTCATAAGATTCTCACTTTTGTAGCTTGCAAATGCGTTAATCAGCCCAGCAATAGCAAACGTGTTCTGCCCGCCGCCTGCCCAATTAGAAAGCCCGATATTTGTAATGTTAATACCAAAGACACCGCCTGTTCTCCAGCCACGTGTTGTATCTGGCGCATCGGGCGTGGTTGCACACAATACCGATGACGCACGGAAAACCGTGAACAGTACACAAACCGAAATAATGCGAATAAAAGAAAAGAATCTATAATTCATAAAAATTCCTTGCAAACAGTGATGGAAGTAGAATAATTACGAGTTTTGTACTCTGAAAAAGAGTAGTTCGCATTGGACGCAAAAGCAGACCGTAACAATACTTCAGAGTCGGTGTGTGGGCGAAAATTTCATTGCAACACAAAGCAAAACCCCACTCGTTCTGGTGTAAAAAAAATACCCGTGCGCGGCACAGCATTGGGGATAATCATTGGAGATATGGGAGAAGTCATAGTGACCGTTGGTAAAATGCCTTGGTAAGCCGGCTGTATTTTGCTTCTCAGACCATAAACAAGTGCCGAAATACCCGCACCGACAACCGTTCCCACCAGCACATCCGTGAGGTAATGTACGCCCAAATTCATGCGACTCAGACTCACACCAAGCGAATATAGCACACTCGGCGCAATCACGTACCAATGTGGGTAACGTAGAGAAAGCATCGTCGCAAACGCCGCAGAGCCGGATGCGTGTCCCGATGGAAAAGAATATGCAGATTCGACATCACGTCCTGTAATCACGTCAGGGCGGGCTTTGTATGGTCGTTCACGCTGAATAAGTGCCTTCACGCCAAACGTCACAAGATATGTTGCGGCTTCGGAGGTGAGCGTGAGAATGCCTGTTTCCGTCAAATACGGGTCTTTACCGATGTAACCGCCTGCAATCATTAATGCTGGTACGCTTACCACGACAGGCAGGAGGGAATTGCTCAAAATATGCGAAGTTTGAACAATAGGAGGTGTGTCGAGCGCATTAATAGAACGTGTGATACTCAAATCCAGGCTCATATCGAACGAGCGGGTGGAATCCGATGCGATTTCTTGTGCGGAAAGAGAATACCCAGCAGCCGCGCCGCAAAAAATGATAAATATTACGATGAAGAATCGTACAATCATGGTCAGAGTCATTTTACGCGTTCCAATATTGTCTGTCCAAGCTGCGATACTGAATTGCCTCGCCAATATGCTGCGGCAAAATATCAGCGCGGTCGTCCAAGTCAGCGATGGTGCGCGATACCTTTAAAATGCGGTCAAACGCTCGTGCAGATAGACCCATTTTCGTCATTGCTGTTTTGACGAGCGCTTCGCTTTGTGCGTCGAGTTTGCAAAATTCCCGAATATCTTTGGAACTCATATCGGCATTTTTATAGACACCTTTGCGTTTGGCAAAACGGTGTTTCTGAATCTCACGCGCCTTTATCACCCGCGTCCGCACGTGAACGGAGGCTTCGCCTTGCCGCGTGGATGCAAGTTCTTGATACTTCACCGGAGCTACATCCACGTGAATATCTATGCGGTCGAGCAGCGGACCAGAAATTTTTGCCATGTAGCGCTGTATCTGGGGCGGCGAACAAGAACATGCTTGATTTGGATTGCCGAAATTGCCACAAGGGCAAGGATTCATCGAACAAACGAGCATAAAACTGGCGGGATATTCTACAGTCATTTTCGTGCGAGAAATCGTGATACGCCTGTCTTCAAGCGGCTGACGAAGAACTTCTAAGACGTTCCGCGCAAATTCAGGCAGCTCATCCATAAACAACACGCCGTGATGCGCCAGCGAAATCTCGCCCGGGCGCACAAAGCCCATACCGCCACCCACAAGTGCTGCGTCAGAAATCGTGTGGTGCGGCGCTCGGAATGGCCGCACCGTCAGTAGTGCCGTTCCTTCGGGCAATGCGCCGACGACGGAGTGAATCTTTGTGGTTTCAAGCGCTTCTTCGAGCGTAAGAGGCGGTAAAATTGTGGGCAACCGTTTCGCAATCATTGTTTTGCCAGAACCGGGCGAACCAACCATGATAAGATTATGTCCGCCTGCCGCAGCCACTTCCAACGCACGTTTGACGTTTTCTTGCCCCTTTACGTCGCCCAAATCTACGCTGTGGTGCTGGTCGTGAGCAAAGATGCCCGCCACGTCCACCACGCGGGATGCAATGGGGCATTCAGCATTCAGAAACTCGACGGTTTGGCGTAGTGATTCAAGCGGGATCACGTTCACGCCCTCGACCATCGCAGCTTCGTCAGCGTTTTGAGCGGGGACAAGGAGACTTGTAAATCCTTGTTTTTTTGCCTCAAGAGCAACGGGTAGAGCGCCACGAATAGGGCGGAGTGTGCCGTCGAGCGCAAGTTCTCCCAGAATCAGCATGGAATCAAGCACGGCGGCATTCACCTGCCCGAGCGATGCCAGAACGCCTATTGCTATCGGCAAATCGAAGGCGCTACCCTCTTTGCGAACGTCTGCCGGAGCCAGATTGACGGTAATTTTTTTTTGCGGAAACACAAAGTTTGAGTTCTTGATTGCCGCCGAAACACGCTCTCGTGACTCCTTCACTGCTGAATCGGGTAGTCCGACAACAGTGAAGTTTGGTAGCCCATTTTCAAGATGCGTTTCAATTTCCACCACAAACGCATTCACGCCAAACGTAGATGCAGAGCGTAATCGAGAAAACATGATGGCAAATTAATAGTGGATAATTGATAATGGAGACGAAAGATAGGAAAGTTTCGCGGTTTATCGAGCAGGAAAGTCAGATATATTGATGGAAACCCACTATACTGATTCGGTTTTTGATTGGTCACGCACCGCCCTCACCATTACGCCGCATCGCCACGAACCCAAGTACACCAAGCGTCAACACAAGCGTTAATATACTTATCCAAGCACCCGCCCGAAATGCTGATGAAGCATAGAATAAACGTACGGTGTGGTCGCCCGCAGGAACTGCGATACCGCGCAAACTATAGTCCGCACGTAAGACATCTACAGAGTTACCGTCCAACGTGGCTTTCCAAGCGGGATACCAGACTTCGCTCACCACAAGAATGCCATTTTGTGCCGATGAAATTTTGTACTCAATCTCGTTTGCGCTGTATGCTACACATTGGACGTTATGTTGCACGGTTGCGGCACTCACATTTGGCAAAACAAGCGGTAAAGAGGTTTCCAGAATGACCTCGTTCGCAAAATCTACGTTGCCGGATGTTGCGACGGCTTTCGCTTGTTCGGGATTAGTTTGCAGTGCTTTGTATAGCATCCGTGCGTGAGGAAATGCCGTTCGGCGTTCTGCAAAGTACGCTCCGCCTTGTGCGGGATCAATCGCTATTTCATAACGAATAGCAAGCAGGTCGTAGGTCACACTTGCGGAATGTGTTGGCGGCACACGGCGTTCAGGCAAAAGTGGCATATATCCATCGTACATCATCACAGGCGACATCAATCCTTGATTGCGCGGCATTGCCGTAATACCACGTTCGCGCGTTCGCACACGAAAAATACTGCCCGGCGGCTGGATTTGTAATTGAGTTTGAAGTCCTGAGTCCATAGAATACATGGCTTCAGGGTTTGTTCTGCCCGTGTTGAATGACGAATTAGCTATGTTCAAATCTATCACCGTGAGCAGTAACAATGCGATTCCGATAAGAGTCGGCGAAAGAGTATTCCGCAAAAGCAGTAGTATCAATGCTCCGGCGGCAAACGCCATAACAAGTGCCGTAATGCCGAAACCTTGAATTGCTTGGGCAATTGCATTTGCGCTGCCTTCTGCATTCGTTGGTACATTCGACAAAGAACCACTTGCAGCTATAATTGCTATCAGTATAACTACACCCACAACCGCAAGAGTGCTGCGTGTAAGCCTCTGCCCGTTGTGTAAAAGTTTGTCGAAGCCAATGCCTGCAAGCAGCGTGAATCCAGGCGGAAGGAGCATCACCATCCGCGACGGCACACGAAAGCGGTCAAAAAAAGGAAGATGAAACATTGCGGGGAACAAAAAGCCGTTGTTACCGAGGGCAAACAGCACGGCAAAAACGCTCGTGAATAGAATCAATCCGCCCACATTGTCGTGTTCACGGCTGCGAACGGTTGCACTCAGTCCTATCAACCCCAACAATAATGCCGGAATGCCAAAGTAAAACGCAGTTTCCCAATACGCATAATACTCGGAACCTTCGAGAAAAAACGGAGTACCTTTTGCCGCTCCACTACTCGTTTGTGCGTCCGAAGCACCAAAGAGTTTTGGCACAGCTGCCGTAAATACTTGCTTGAGTTGCATGGAACCGATGGATGCTTTTTCCAGGGTGAGTGCGTTTCGTTCCGAATACGCCGAAAATTCCTGCGAATGGAGTAACTGCACGGCAAATAAGCCCGCCGCAATTACAATCGGCAGGGCTGCCAAAACGCCAAGCCGGAGAATCGTTGTTATTGATGCGTGGTCATTGACAATCTTCGCAATTGCCGTCCATAGCGTTACAAAAAATAAGAATAACACCAGATACAGCGTCGTTTGTGGGTGACCCGAAAGCATCATCGCTCCCAAAACTAAACCCGATAAGAGCGAAAATACGATTCGTTGTTCGCTAATGGCTCGGCGAAAATAGAGAAATGCAAGCGGAAACCATGCAAAATGGGCAACCATCATCGGGTGGAACGTATGACAGACTAAAATGCTCGAAAAACCGTAGGATACAGCCGCAATGAGGCTTCCAAGGCTACTGACCTTGAATTGTCGCGCAAGAAGATACATCGTACATTGTGCTAACCAGAAATGAGCGATAATTACGAGTTCCAATGCCAACACAGGCAATTTACCATCCTTCACAAACAGCGCCAGAAGCCAGTTTGGTGGGTAGAAGAAGCCAACAGCAACATCCGCCAAAAACGGCAATCCAGAAAGTGTGTATGGGTTCCAAAATGGAATCTCGCCTGCTCGGAGCGCCCGTGCTGCAAAGGATTGCGCCGGATAGACATACTCCGCAAAGTCCTCCCAGAAATACGCGCTGCCAAATATCTGTGTACGAAAAAAAACAAGCGTTGTCAACAGAAAAAACATGGCAACTGCCCAAAGAGGAATTACGGGCATCACAAATGCTCGCGTTTGAGTTTGAGCCGACGATAATTTCTGCTTGGAAACGGACAATGAAGATTTCTGTGGTTTCTGCGCCATGAATGTAAGAAGAATGGGAATCAAAACACAAGAACGTGTGCAATGGATTAGCTTCGGAGCCGTGTACTGTCAATAGAATTCAAAAAATCTACCTTTGCCAGCAGCGATTCTTTCGTTTCGACATTCTCTGGGTCGGGCAAGCAACAATCTACGGGGCAGACCGCCGCACACTGTGGTTCGTCGTGGAAACCTACGCATTCAGTACATTTGTCTGGCACGATATAAAAATAATCAGTAGAGTAAAAATTGCTTTTAAAACCTCCGGGCGATGTAGAATCGCCAAACTCTTTATCGCCGAGTTTCCATGAGACGGAAGGTTCATAGATAGCCGTGTTCGGGCATTCCGGCTCGCACGCGCCACAGTTGATGCAGTCGTCGGTAATACGAATAGCCATAGTGTATATCCTTGAAGGCGTTAAATAATCGTGTGTTCGGGGTTAATTTAACCAACGATGGAGACGTTGTTACAGTAGCAATCTACGCATTGAGCGCTTTTTCAGCAAATATTTGTGGTTGATTTTCTATGGCGAATGTTTGATTTTATTGCTGCTTTGTGCTACGGACTTCATTCCAAGCCTTATACTAAAACCAACCGCCAAAACGTCTTCCCATACGCCTGTTTGTAACTCTTTTGTTCGCCACGGCTTATTTCCTGTATATGTTCCACCTATTATTATTGCTATGAATCCTAACCGACATTTTTTGTTTTTTTTCGTGTGTCTCGCGTGGCTCTTATTTTCCCCCGCGCGACCACTCGTTGCCCAGAACACCGCAAATAACGCCACTCTTAGCGGCTATGTGATGGATATGGAATCGAAAGAAACAATAGTTTCCGCCGTGGTCAGCATCAAAGCAGCAAAGCTCGGAACCTTCACAAACAAAAGCGGTTTTTTTGCACTCAAAAATATTCCATCAGGTACATATACTGTCACAGTGAGCTATTTGGGATATGCAAAAAAAGAGGTGGAACTGACGTTTCAGGCGGGCGAATCCAAAAAACTGACAGCAGAGCTTAAACGTAGCATTAAACAATCCGAGCAAGTCAACGTAGAAGCCACGCGCGAAGCAGAAAAACGGCAAATTAATATCAGCCAAGTCAGCGTACAAATGGAGCAGGTAAAGCAACTTCGGATTGGTGGCGAATCGGATGTGTTTCGCACCATTCAATATTTGCCGGGCGTTCTGACGGCATCGCAGGTTTCGAGCGGGCTGTATATTCGCGGCGGCTCACCCGACCAGAATCTGGTGCTACTTGATGGCATGACGGTTTACAATCCGTCGCACTTGTTTGGATTTATTTCTTCGTTCAACACCGATGCCATCAAAGACGTGGATTTGAATCGCGGCGGTTTTGGTCCTGAGTATGGCGGGCGCTTGTCGGCGGTGGTAAACCTGACGCAAAAAGAGGGCAACCGTGAAAAAGTGGCTGGCTCTGCGGCGCTCGGTATCATCTCGTCGAAAGCCTTTGTGGAAGGACCGCTCGGTAACGGCGCTTTTATGGTGAGTGCGCGACGCACGTATTTGGATGCAATCTTAGCACTTCTCCCAAAAGACCCCTTGAACCCGCTTCCCGACTTCGCATTCTACGACCTGAATGCAAAAATCACGCAAAACATCACGCCGGACGACAAAATCTCGCTCAGTGGCTTTTTGAGCCGTGATTACCTTAAACTTGGTGCTTCCGGAATTTCAATTGGCATTGGCATTGGGAACCGCTCTGCATCTGCTCGCTGGACGCACGTGTTTGGTGACAACTTGTTCTCGACGCTGAATCTAAGCGCAAGCCGTTACAATAATGGCTTTGACGGCAATAACTCTGGATTCGAGTTTTTTGTGGACAATACGATTACGGATTACACCGGAAAGCTCGATTTGGAGTGGTTTGCAAGCAGTGACTTAACGGTGAAGTTTGGCGCAGAGGTGACGAATTTTCGCTTTACATATGAGCAAAATTTTAGCGGCAGCAGAGATTCCATCGCGCAGATCGGTACACAAACCAGCACACAAACGAATCTCGCCATTACGGATTGGACATACGCTGCCTACGGTCAATTCAATTACCAACTTAGCGACAAAATGTCGGTGCAAACAGGCTTGCGAGGCTACTACTTCCGACAGAACAACAGCGTTGCGCTCGACCCTCGGTTGTCGTTTCGCTATCAATTCAACGACGACATTACCGTCAAAGCTGCATGGGGACTATATCATCAGTATTTACGGCTTGCCTCGAACCCTAATTTTTCATTTTTCGATACGTGGTTGCCTACGGATTCATCGCTCGGTTTGAGTAGCGCTCTACACTATATTCTGAGCCTTGAAACCAAGCCCGTAGAGGGTTACTCGCTGAATTTCGACTTGTATTACAAAACGCTGAATAATATTAACGAAATCAATCTCTCGAACATCCGTTCGCGCAACGTCTCTCAGATTTTCTACTCTGGTAATGGCTATTCTTACGGCGCGGAGGTATTTTTGGAGAAAAAAACGGGCGATTTGACGGGCTGGATAGGGTACGCAATGGGCTGGGTGTGGTCAACGTTCGACAGCCTAAACGGTGGTCGCCGCTTCAACACACGCTACGACCGTCGTCACGATTTCAAAGCAGTAGCACTCTACCGTTTGAACGATCGGTGGGAAATCGGCGGGTCGTTTATTTTTCAATCGGGGCAGCCATTCACGGGGGTGAGTTCTCGTTTCCAGACGTTTTTACCAAACGAACTGTTTGGCACAGGCGTTACGATTCCCACCGACCGCAATGGTCTTCGTTTGCCGCCGTCGCACCAGCTAAACCTCAATGTTAATTACAATACGACGCTCTTCGACCTTCCGGCGCGGCTGCTGATTGACATCTACAACGTTTATTCACGGCGCGACATTCTTTTTCGCTATTACGACACTTCGGACAAAACCACCGTTCCGACAGACGTGCGACTATTACCTATTCTCCCGACACTATCATTAGAAGTAAAGTTTTAAAGTGCCGTGTTGTTGTTGTTAAAACCTGAATATTAAAACTATGAATTTATACCGCAAAACTCAAAACCCTCAATTCCTTCTCGCGGCTCTCTTCCTTGTATTAAGCGGATTCGTGAGCTGTGGTGACCCCGTGATTCAAGATTACATCGAAGATTATGCTGTTCAAGGCTTGCTTACTGTCGGTGAGCCATTGCAAGGTATCATCGTCTCGAAGACGCTCAACATCGTAGATACGCTCAAACTTGCGAATCAAGTGCTGCGTGATGCCGATGTCCGCGTTCGCTTGGGCAACCGCGAGTGGAAACTTGCGTTTATGCCCGACACCGCCAATGGCGGCAGTTACGGCGTTGCAGACGCAAGTGTACGTGTGCTGCCGGATACGGTGTATAGCCTGTACGTAAAACTCGCCAACGGGCGTGAAATGACGGGGCAAACCCGCACACCCAAGCAAATACGCTGGCTGACGGGCAAAGAACCCAAGCCCCTTCTGCAATACCCAAAAGATACAGCAACGCTGCCAGCGGCACCAGATTCCCTGAGCATTGCATGGGAAGCCGTTCCGGGTATTAATGATTACATTTTTGGGATTTTATGTTTAGATACCGCCAATTATGGAAAATATCTCACGCCGCCGGACACTGCACAGAAAAATCGCCGTGTGTACAGCACTTTTGCAGACCGTTTTCCACGTTATCCGGAGGTGATTCGGTATGGATTTATTACTTCCACCAAAATTCCGGTTGTGTGGGTCGGATTTAAGTGGTTTGGTCCGCACGAAATTATAATCTATGCACCCGATGCGAACTGGTTGAATTGGTTCCGGCAAACCAATCAGCAAGGACAAAGCCCACGTTACGACAAACTCTTAGGCAGTATTAAAGGCGGTTACGGTGTTTTTGGCTCTATATCCGCAACCCGACAACGAATGTTTTTACTCAAAAATCAGCCGTGATGAGAGGTACGGAGGGATTTGTGTAACCTATAGATAACATACCGATTCAAAATTTCGTAACACAGCATATGTAACCCGTTGATAATCTTGCTTGTGTCGAAAAGCGTTGTAAATTAGCGTTGTCTAAATTTCACCAAATATTCAATAAGGATGAAAATGACAACGACAATGGCTACACCAACAACGCTTCGGAACCAAATCGCTTATTTTTGCGGAACGATTGAACGCGACAAAGACGGCGTGACGAGGGTTCTGTCGGAAATACATCGCTACAATCACGAGCGCAATATTTCTTCGCTCTTCGTAACACCCGTTGGTGATGACGAAAGCGGGATGCCCTATATCGAAGTACGTGGCATTCGAGTTCCGAACTACGACGGCTACAAGCTCTCCATTGCGCCAGCACTTTCCATCAACCGCGACCTTCGCCACGAACACTTCCAACCTTCGCTAATTCACCTGAACTCGCCGTGTACGCTTGGCAGAGCGGGACAAAAAATTGCTGGGTGGCTTGGTGTGCCATGTGTAGCAACCTATCACACCCATTTCCCAAGCTACCTGAAATATCACGGCGTTCCGCAATTAGAACACACGTTTCGCACCTTCCTTCGCCGTTTCTACAACCGTTGTGATGCCACCATTGTGCCTTCCAAAGCCCTTTATAAAGAACTTCAGGACGATGGTGTACAAAATTTGTGGTATTTGCCGCACGGCGTGGACGTGCAGGCGTTCAATCGCAACTTCCGTTCGCAAGCATGGCGTGATGCGGTTCTTGGCACAGAGCAAGGTGAACAATCACACAAGAAAATTTTGCTGTACGTTGGGCGTTTAGTGTGGGAGAAAAATCTGAAACTTTTAGCGCAAGTCATCGGTGACTTGTCCATCGAACGGGATGATTTCCAGATGGTTATGGTCGGCACTGGACCAGCGGAAGAGGAATTGCGAGCAATGATACCAAACGCGAAGTTTCTTGGATTCAAGGCAGGACATGACTTGTCGGAGGCGTACGCCTCAAGCGACGTGTTCGTATTCCCATCGGACACAGAAACATTCGGCAACGTCACACTCGAAGCCTTAGCGTCGGGACTGCCATGTGTGGTGGCTGATGCGGGTGGTTCGGCGGATTTGGTGCAGCACGGCACTCACGCGGATGCGACGGGATTCAAACTACATCCGCACAATGTGGAAGACTGGAAACAAGCGCTCCGGGCGCTCTTGGACGATTCGACGAAGTTAGAAACTATGGCAAAAGCTGCGTTCGAGCAAGCACAAAATTATAGTTGGGAAGCCATTTTGACGGAAATGCACACGCTGTATGCGAACGTGCAACGGGAGTACACAGAACGAACACTTGAGCATAACGCTCGGCTTGCGACGCAGCTTGCAGCAACAAGCGTCCACCGAGCATCGTCGCTTCTACGGTTGCGGAACTGGCGGCGAAACCCTTAGTTCATGATGGTCATGCCATAACAAAAGAACCTTGTATCACACTATTGGAGTTATGTATGCGCGCATTGTCACAAATGACGCGACGGGATTTCTGTGCCTCTACCTTTGCAGCAAGCGCCGGAGCGCTGCTTTGCCCGACTCTCGCGTTGGCTGATTCCTCACCCCAAAATCCTTACAAGACGAGTACCGAACCTACCCACAGCGTCAAGGATAGTGGTAATGACATTTCGGTGCAATGGATTGGACACTCGACAATGCTCATCACCATAGCGGGGAAGCGGATTTTGAC
>JANYIG010000064.1 GCA_025358765.1 Candidatus Kapaibacterium sp. | reverse complement strand
TGTATCAAACTCTGAAAATGATGCTGGAGATTATTGATCAATCGTGTCGTACATTTCTTGCAGACGTTTCCGCAGATGCAAGACTGCATACCGTTTGCGGGCGAGTAGGGTGTTGATGTTCACACCAGTATCGTCGGCAATTTGTCGGAAGGGGATGCCTTCAAATTCATTCTTTACAAATACTTCGCGTTGTTCTGCTGGAAGCTCATCCAAACCTTCAAGCACGGCTTCCCAGATAGTTTTCCGCATCAGTTCGGTTTCAGGGCTGGTGCTATAATCGCTAATAAAGCTCTCAAAACTATCACTGCCGTCGTCGGATTGACCGGGAAGTTGCATATCGGAGAATGTCTCCGCGCGTTTTTTTCTGTAGGAATCAATAATTCTATTGCGGACAGCCGTAAACACCCACGATGCTATATTCTCGATTGGTTTAGAGACGTTGTGTGAAGCGCTGAGAACGTTTGTAAAGACATCTTGCAGAATATCTTCTGCTTCTTCAGCTGAACGGACACGTTGACGAATAAATCCCAAGAACTTTTTCCGGTCTGTGCGGAAAAGTTGCTCGATTTGCAATGCTAAATCCATACCGGTTCTCCAAAATGGATAGTAAGTAAAATGTACTGTCGGGTTTCTCTTCTGTATATCAAGTCTGTTGCCAAGACTCATTTATTTTAAATTACGACTATTTTGGTCGTATTCAAAAACAAAAATGCGACTGGATTCGTCGTATATTAAAACCGTATCAAGGCATGTCAAAGTGCAATCGTAATCTACGTTCTCAAATTCGTTAAACGGACATCAAAAGAAAAAGTTTCAGAAAATGCGGAGTCAATAATATGATTTTGTTAGCGCTTCTTCTTCTTGAGTGCTAAAATATGATTCAACGTCTTGAGAAGCAAGTTTTTGTCGTATCACCTCTGTTATGCTTTCATAACAGTGTGAATAATATTTCGCTCAATAATTTCTTGTACACTTGCATCATTTTGGTTGAAATAGATATTGATGTGAAAATGATTTAAGTAATCAAGTGTTTCTGCTAAGTCTTTTTTGTGCTTTTCCGTCAAATTTCCACAGACGATAAGGCTTACATCGGCAATTTTATCACGGAGTGTTTCAAACATTTCTTTGCCTCTACTTGTTAGCACAACACGCTTTGAACGTTTGTCGCAGGTGTCGTCAAATTCTTCAATAAAGCCTGCTCGAAGGAGGCGCTTCATAATCTCCGTACCAGTGGTTTTTTCGATAAGGTTAAAATTGATGACCTCGATTTTTTTTGGCGTTTTAAGGGCATAAATGCACGCTAAAATTCCAAAATCACTAAACGATGTAATTTCTGTATCCTGAAATATCTTCTTGGCGTAGAATCCTGCAAAACGATTTAAGCGCGTAATAAGGGCTGAAATTTGTGAATCCAGAGGAATCTGGCGATGAAATTCAAGGGCGTGAGTGCAGTTCATTTCGCTAATATCCGTACCACTCACTATATCATCATCCAAATCGGCATCAGATTCACTCAATTCAATAGTAGTCGGTGCAAGCTCTATATCCTTACCTTCTTCGATTGCTAAATCAAGTGAACGCCGTTGTTCGCGGGTAATTTTTTTATGCAACCATACAGAAAACTGCTCTAAGCTGTTGCTACATTGGCATGTTTCAAATTCTTGCCAATACGTCATTAACTCAAAGAGCTTTGTATATTTGTCATTACGATGAACATCTTTGATCATTTTAGCGCAATCGTCATTACTTTTTTACACAAAATTAGACTATCTTGAATAGCTTTATGTTAAAAATAGACCAAATTTGTATAAATTGCAAGATTAAAATATTCAATACCGCATACGTTGTTGCCAATTTTATGTACTATACTTTCGGTTTCGCAATAAAATCAACGATAAAATTATAAAATTAGAGAGTGTTAAACTCCATTACCATTCTATTTTGATATGAAAAATTTGATATGAAAAACGAAAAATCCTTGCTGATAACGCTTGCCGCTATCCAATTTACCTACGTGGTGGAATTTATTATTATGGCTCCGCTCGGACCACAATTGATGCGGATTTTCCAGATAACACCACAACAATTCGGTTTTATTTTGTCGGCATACGCATTTAGTGCAGGTATTTGTGGTTTTTTGAGTGCGTTCGTCGTTGATAAATTCGACCGTAAACATGTTCTGAGCGTAGCATATATTGGTTTTCTTCTTGGAACACTTGGCTGTGCCTTTGCTCCGAGTTATATGTTTTTACTTGTGTCGCGTACAATCACCGGTGCATTTGGTGGGCTGATTGGCTCACAGGTCTTTGCCGTCATTGGCGATACCATTCCATTTGAGCGTCGGGGACAGGCAACGGGTATTGTCACAGCATCGTTTTCGCTTGCATCAGTTTTGGGTGTACCGGCGGGACTTTATCTTGCGAATACATTCGGCTGGCATTCTGCTTTTATGGCGATTGTGATTGTGGGTGTTGTTGTTTTATGCCTCATTTTTGCGTTTATACCTAATCTCCATGGTCACATTGCCAAGCAAGGAGAATTTGAGCAATCTGCTGTTGCCCGACCAAGTCCGTTCGCTGTTGTTACTGCTGTAACGAGCAATCCGAACCAACTCCGCGCAATATTACTTCTGTCGTGTTTGATTATGGGGCAGTTTGCCGTGATACCCTTTTTAGCCCCCTATATGGTTTCAAATGTAAAGTTTGACGAGATAAAACTGCCATTTATTTATCTGGTGGGCGGCATTGCATCAAGTGTATCAGCACCATTCGTCGGAAAAATGGTGGACAAAATTGGTGGTGTCCGTGTTTTAATGGTTGCATCAGCTTTGTCTATCATCCCGCTTTTTATTGCAACGAATCTCCCGCCCGTACCGATTGCAGTGGTGCTTTGCGTGAGTACACTGATGTTCATTTTTATCAGCAGCCGTATGATTTCTGCGATGGCATTGATTAATTCGACGGTATTGCCACAGCAACGCGGGAGTTTTTTGAGCATTAGTAATGCTATCCAGCAGTTGAGTGGTGGTGCAGCAGCGCTGTTGGCGGGTATCGTCGTAGTTAAAACACCCACCGGTGAACTCCAGAATTATCAGTATCTTGGTTACTTTGCTATTGCGTTGAGTTTCGCTGCGATAGTTATCGTTCGTGGAGTAAAATCGGTATCAGCAGAATTTCCGCACGAAAACACAAAAAAAGAAAACTGAAATTTGCGAGAAAAAAATCGCTAAATAATTTTGGTTCTTATTGGTTTTCGTCGGAAGTGTTTTATCATTCCGGCTGGAATCCATATAAACTGCGTAGAATTTTGCTTGATTGTTATGGACTCCGTTGGCATGACAGTCATAGTTCATAGCCGCAATTTTTCTTTCTAAAAATTGGTTTTTCCAACGGAAACCAATGAGAACTATAATTTTTTCACAATTTGCAATATTGATATGCCAAAAACCGTTGACATTGAGATGCTCCCGCCGTTTGCGGGCGTTCCAAAGGAGGGAGTAGCATTTCTACGGGATCTGAAAAAGAACAACGATCGTGATTGGTTCCAAGCGCATAAGCAGGAGTTTGAGCAATCGTTAAAATTTCCCGTGCAATGTTTGATTGCTACGTTAGGCAGGATTCTGCACGATGATTTTCCAACGCTGGATTTTAATCCGCAAAAATCTATTTTCCGCATTTATCGTGATACGCGCTTTAGCAAGGATAAGTCGCCCTACAAAACCAATATTGGCGCACATTTTACCTCGACAAGCGCAATCGGTGTAGATATGCCGGGTTTATACGTCCATATCGAGCCGGATGGCATGTTTGCTGGCGGTGGAATCTATATGCCGGATGGCAAGCAACTTCGCGCTTTGCGGGAGAGTATCGTTGCCGAGCCAGATGCGTTTTTGGATGTTATCAGCGAAGACCGATTCAAAGAGCTTTTTGGCAGCATTCAAGGCGAAAAACTCAAAAAATCACCGCAAGGTTTTCCCGCAGACCATCCGATGGTGGAACACCTCAAGCACAAACAATTTTTTGTTGGGCGTGACTTTAAGGAATCAAGCGTATTTGCGGCTTCGTTCGCGGAAGAGGTGGCTGATACGTTTCGGGCAATTCTTCCACTGATGACGTGGTTGCATGAATCGTTAGCGAAAGGATAGGTTGTAATGCGAGTATTGATGCTCCTTATCGGTTGTTTTATTTGTTCTTCCGTGCATGCACAAGTTCTCTTAACCCGTGCAAGCCAGATAAGCCAAATACAGTGCCTTGTGCAAGCATATCCGTTGTTTTTAGATTCTGTTGATGAACACTTTTTGTATTGGAAGGACGGAATGAAAATGCCGCTCGATGGCGAGCGCACGGATATGGCTGCCGCAAAGCGCGACACAAGTGATTACGACGCATGGCTCAACACCGCAACACTGCGCGACCAAATGGCGCAATGGTATCCCCGCACACGGCTTTATTTACCACTTGCAAGGAATTACGATCCCGGTCGTGCCCGCGAAGACGCACTTTTCCGCAAAATGTACGGGGCAACCGCCGAAGAGGTGCAATCACATTTGCGTTCTGTGATCTGGCTTCCGAAGCACGAAGGCGTAAAACTTATGGCATCGGCTGTGAATGGCGTAGATAAAGCATTACAGGCGGTTTCGTTAGAATTAGATGCGTTGCCGGATTCATTGATGAAATATCTTTGTCGTCCTGCCGGAACCTTCACGTGGCGTGTGGTTGCTGGTACGCAGCGGTTGAGTATGCACAGTTTTGGCATTGCCATTGACCTCCACGTGCCACACACACATTATTGGCGGAATTTTAAACCCGACGGCAACGGGCTATACGAGTATAAAAACCGCATCCCGATGGTGATTGTGGAAATCTTTGAGAACCATGGATTTATCTGGGGCGGGAAGTGGTATCACTTCGACACAATGCACTTCGAGTATCGCCCAGAACTCTTGCAGTATTCATGTGAGCGGTAAATAGAATGAATTGTATTCCGAATTATCTACCGGTCTGTCACACCCGTCTTAGCCTTCGCTGAGATAAACTCCAGAGGGTGTCCAGAAAAGTCGCTTGTGGTATGGATTCCCGCCTTCGCGGGAATGATATGAAAAAGTATTCGGAACACACATCCAATGGGGTGTCAATGTTCTTGAAATTGAAGTTTAGATAAATTCCTGGAAACCGCATCAAACCTTACGCTCAAAAACCCCACTCAGTCTCCCCTTATAAGGGGAGAAGCAAGACGTGAAGCGACTTGCAGAGGGGTGATACGCTTGAGGGTGGTCAAGGTTATCTA
>JANYIG010000126.1 GCA_025358765.1 Candidatus Kapaibacterium sp. | reverse complement strand
GAGCGAATAGCTTCTTGCTGCACGTTGCGCTGCATCTCTTTTTTCAGGTTTTGCATTTGTTTAGCAAACTGTTGCAGATTTTTTTGCGCCTGCTCTTGCTGCTTTTTGGCTTGTTGTTGGTTGCCCTGCTCCATCTGCTTTTCAGCATCTTCCATTGCCTGCTCCGTCTGCTCCTTCTGAAGCGCTTCCTGTGCCTTTTTCATCTCTTCCATCGGCATATCTTTGCCGCCTTTTTGCTCAATGTCTTTCATCAATTTTTCGAGGTCAGAAAGCTCTTTGTTCAGATTGTCCAAATCTTTCCGAAGTTCTTGCTGATTTTGTGCCATCTGCTCGCGTTTTTGCTTGTCTTGCATATTCGCGTTTTCCATCTGCTTTTGCAATTCCTGCTGCTTCTGTTCCAACGCCTGTGCACGTTTGGTAAGTTCATCGGTTTTCTGATTTGCTTGCAACCGTTGCAAAATCTTCATCGTGCGCTCAATATTGCGTTTAAACTCCTCTTCATTGAGTTGAAATTTCTGAAGCGCTTGCTGCATCTGCTGCGGATTCATTTGCTGAAGCGCTTGCTGCATCTGCTGTGCAGCCTTACGAAGTTCCGGCGCATCCACTTGTTTTAAGAGTTTTTGAAGCTCCATATACTGTTTCAGTGTCTCCTGCGAAATCGTCTGATTTTGCTGGAGCTTATCGGTCATTTGCTCCAATTGTTGCTTCACTTGGTCAACGCGCTTCGTCATTTCCTCCTGCTTTTTGAGCATTTCTTCAAGGCGCTTTTTTTCTTTCCAATCCGCTTGCGGCTTTTCTTGCTGCTTGCGGAGTTCGCGGCTGGCATCCTCCATCTCGCGCTTCATCTGCTCGGCTTCCTTCATGATATTCTGAAGCTCTTTGGTAGCAACTTCTTGCGTTTTGTCCGCCTCTTTGAAAATCTCGTCAAGTGATGGCAGTCGCGCCGACAGAATATTTGTTCGTGCGGATTTTGGACCCGTCACGACATCATTGTCGAACACTTCCACATAAAACTCATAGCGGTCAGCGGGCGAAATACCAACTTTGTTTACGTCCCAGATGTAGGGCATTTCGGCCGTTTTTTCGCCTATCGGCAGCGAAAGATTTATGGATTTAAAATTCTCCTGCGGCTTCGAGTAGCGCGATTCCACAAGGCGATAATGGAGCTTAAGAGCAGAAAAACCGTAGTCGTCGCTCACTGTGAATTTCATTGGCAACAAACCCTGTTCGGTAAGTTCTACGTCAGAAATTGGCTGCAACAGCGTAATCGTAGGCGCACCGTCGGTGAGCGCCAACACAGAATAACGAATCGGCTCTGTGTTCTGTTCGCCGTTTACGTCGGTGATGCGGATAAAATATTCGCCCGAAAAATTCACGCTAAATCCGCCCGAAGCTCGGCGGTCATTCACGTTCATGGCGATGCGGGTTGTGTCGAAGCGTTTTGTGGAAGAATCTTGTGACGAAGCATTGCCCACATTCCCGCCAATTCCTGCGCCTCGCTGCTTCAACAGCACAATTTCCGCAGCTTTCAGAGATTTATTCGCAACTGCCGCCAATTCCACGTGCGAACCTACAAGACTCATCACAGCCGCAGAGTTCTCGTCAAGCGTCCTCGACGGCTGTTTGGTGTACGCGGGCGGCGTGACGCTGCCTGCGAGTGAGCGAATATCAGGACGGTCATAGACCAGCACGCGCCCAATGTCGGAGCGCACGAAATCCAGATACCACGGCACTTCGGCAAAAAATTCCACGCCGCGTTTGATGGAAGCAATTTGATAGTGATACGCGCCCATAGAGTCAGGGCGCAGCGTGTACGAATCAAAATTCTCTTGCGTTTTGTCATCCGTCATTTTCTCGCGCAGACGCAACGTGATTTCGCCAAACGCCGCTTTATTTGCAATATTCGGATTATTCGGATCGCCATCAACAACGACCGTAATCGTCACATTTTCGCCCCGCAACACCTTCTGTTCCGTCGGCTGAACGACAAGCGTAAATGGCGCGGGTGGTACAAACGACTGACTAAAATGCACCAAACGATACAACGCAGAAGACATCGGTTTTGCAGCCACGCCAAACACGAGCGCCGCCACAGCAGCCACGCCCATAAACCACATCAATGCGCGTTTGCGGGATTCTGTATCCAAAATCGCCCCAAAATCCAGCATTCGTGCTTGTGCGCCAACCGTACCAAAACTTGCGAGTGCGAGTTCGTTGGAAATATTCGATGGGATTTCAGACATTCGATAGAGTTGGAGCGCGTTCAGCAATTTGTCCTGTACCGTAGGGTATTTATTACCCACACGCAGCGCCACATCATCTTCGCTGGCAATAGGTTGAATCCTGAGAAGCCGCATGATTGCCGCTCCTGCAAAATACGCCACTGCGCCGAGCGTACTCGCCACCCAACCTAATGTGAGTACCGTTCGAGTAGCCGTGCTGGAGAACGTAAGCGCTTCAATACCTGTAAATACGAATGCCAGCGCCAGTGAACAAGCGAACGCCGAAAGCAGCCCGGCGGAAAGCGAAAGCGTTAGCTCCTTGCGGCGCACACGGTGAAGTTTGCCGAGAAGCTCGTGGTAGAGCGCTTTGTAGTCCATGATGATTGTAAAGGAAATGGTGATTGTTTATTGCTCATTATGCACACCTACACGGTACTGCCATTTGCATAGACGTAGCAGTGATGTATAATAACGGAAAAATTACGCAAAAGTGTCAACAAAAGGAAGGGTTTGTTGTAGATGGCTCGTTATTGGCTTTTTCCCGTAAGAAAATAGGTGTGCATCATGCCTTTGCCGCGAATTTCCATCAACCCGCGCTCTTCAAAAAGAAAGTCGTTTGTTCCCTGGTAGGCTGTGGAAATACCATCAACCAATGACAAATCACCAATGACCAATGACAATCTGGCTGGTGACAGTTTTTGATAGACTTCCTCCGAACAATGAATTTCTCCTGCCATGCCGTGCGATTCCATGCGTGAAGCGGTGTTGACGGTATCGCCCCAAAGGTCGTAGCTAAATTTCTTTTTGCCGATAACACCAGCAATCGCGCTACCCGTGTGAATACCTATACGAAGCGTCAATCCCACGATACCAAGTTCTTGCGCCATACGCCCAATAGTATCTTTCATTTCGAGCGCCATATTTGCTACAGCCTCGCAGTGATGCGGGTTTGGCTCAGGCAATCCACAGACCGCCATGTACGAATCCCCAATTGTCTTGATTTTCTCCACGCCATGCCGTTCTGCCATTGCGTCAAATTCTGTGAAAATCGTGTCTAAGAGTGAAATCAGCAAGTCGGGTTTCATCTGCCCTGTGAGCTTTGTGAATCCCACAATATCAGCAAACATGACCGTTACATCCGAAAAGGTATCCACAATCAACTGCTCACCAGCCTTCAAGCGCAAGGCAATTGGTTCAGGCATGATATTCAGCAGCAACGATTCTGACATTTCTTTCTCAATGTCAAGCAGCGTATTGATTTGCTGGAGTGACATATTTTTTTCTTGAAGCTCCGTATTTGCAGCTTCAATCGTTCGCGCTTGCTCATCTAACACATCCACTTGGCGCTGGACTTCTAAATTCGCAGCAATCAATTGCATGTTTGATTCCTGTAGTGCCGTTTCTGAACGACGCTTCAGGAGATACCGATTGAAGAGGGTAAACGCAGCAATGAGGGCGAGAACAATACCGCCAATCAAAGTATTGCGGAAGAGTGCTTGCACTTCTTTGTCACGCTGTAGCAGCGCTATTTCTTTCGTTTTCACCTCCGAATCATAGCGGGTGCTGATTTCCGCAATCTGTTTTGTACTCTCTTCGTTAAAAAGCGAGTCTTTGAGCGCGTCGTAGCGTTCGTGAAAATCCAACGCTCGCGTCAAATCGCCCGTGTTGCGATAAATTCTGGCAAGCAGCGCAAAACAATCCTTCATCTCCGAACGAGCATTCATAATGGATGCAGCTTGCAATGCACGTTTTACATATTCTAATGCTTGGTCGTAGCGGCGGAGTTTTTCCGAACAACTTCCAGCAGCGGTCAGCGCATTCACAACGCCTTTTTGGTCGCTTCCGGCGCTGTAAAGCTCAAACGACTGAAGCTGGTGTTGCAAACCTTCTTGATACCGTTCTTGTGCCTCGGCAAGCGCCCCAAGGTTATTGTAGGTCAGTGCTAATCCCAGCCGATTATTTCCGCTTTGCGTGATAGCCAGCGCCTTCTGGTGCATTTGATACGCTTCATCGAATCGGCGTTGCTTGCGGTAAATGCTGCCAATATTGTTCAAAGCAAGCGCCGTACTGCTTTTGAGGTCAAGTTCTTGATACGCACTCAGAGCGCGATTAAGGTAAGTCAGAGCATCATCGTATTTATTTTGCGCGTTGTAAATTAGCCCAATATTGTTAAACGAATGCGCCACACCACTTTTGTTGCCGATTTCTTGACGCACTGCCAACGATTTGAAATAATATTCAAGCGCAATATCATACCAGCCTTGATAATAGTAGGTCACGCCGATAGTGTTCAGCGCGTTGCCAATGCCTTTCGGATACGCCACACGCTCGGCAACGCCTAACGCCTCGTGTGCATAGGTACGAGCCCGCGTGGGGTTGGTTGACCAAAGCTCGCGAGCAATATTCACCAATACGTCCACGCGGCTTGTGTCGGCGCGAGTTGCTTCCAGTACGTTCCGCAAGCTATCCACTTTGGGTGGTAGCAGGGAGTTGGGTTGCGCCGTCATTTGTGTCTTCGCCTCACAAACATTCAGTGCAACAATAATAATCACAATCATCAATTTTCTCATGATTCTCATGCAACAAATGTACGGCAAGGAAGCGTGACGACAAAAGAAAGTTCGACCACTAAAAACTGCCTTAGTTTTAAGTTTAGATAACCTTGACTACCCTCAAGCGCATCACCCCTCTGCAAGCCGCCACGAAGACGTGTTACGTCTTGCTTCTCCCCTTATAAGGGCAGATTGAGTGGGATTCTTGCGCGTAAGGTTTGATGCAGTTTTCAGGAATTTATCTAAACTTCACTATTTCATAGACAGGTTTTACCATCACTTGCCGGAGTAAAGCAACATTTCGTATCAACTTTCCGCCCTGTACAAAAAAAGAGGCTGCCTCGGTATGGAGACAGCCTCTTTGCTGTAATCTTTCTCGTTTTTATCTTCTCACTCTCTTACAGTGCATCTACCGTTGCTTTCACTTTCGCAGCAGCTTCTTGAAGCGTAGAACCGACGGAAAACTTCAACCCTGATTTCTCAAGGATTTCGCGGGCTTCAATAGCATTCGTGCCGTCCAAACGGATAATGCAAGGAACCGTTAAATCTACTTGTTTCGAGGCTTGAATGATGCCGTTTGCAACGCGGTCGCAACGCACAATACCGCCAAAAATGTTAATAAACACAGCTTTTACGCTTTTGTCGCTCAACATAATGCGGAAAGCGTTTGCAATACGATCAGCAGTTGCAGTGCCGCCTACGTCCAAGAAATTCGCCGGTTTACCGCCCGCAAGTTGAATCACGTCCATCGTCGCCATGGCTAAACCCGCACCGTTGACCATGCAGCCAACATTACCGTCGAGTTTGATGTAATTCAAATCGTATTTGGAAGCCTCAATTTCAAGTGCTTCTTCCTCGTCGAGGTCGCGCAACTCCTTATACTCAGGGTGACGGTACAGAGCGTTATCATCAAAATTCACTTTGGCATCGAGAGCCACAATGCGATTGTCTGCGGTCAGAACAAGTGGGTTCACTTCCAACATGCTGCAATCCAACTCATCGTACGCCTTCACAAGTTTGATAGCAAAATCAATAAAGTTTTTCAGCGCCTCACCAGTGAGACCAAGTGCTGTGCCGAGTTCGCGTGCTTGAAAACTGCGAAAGCCCATTTTTGGCTCAATATGAACGCGCACAATTTTTTCAGGATGATGTTCTGCTACCTCTTCGATTTCCATGCCGCCTTCGGTGGAAACCATAATCACATTTTTCGACACCTGACGATCGAGCAAAATGCTCAGGTAAAATTCACGAGCTATGTTCAAGCCCTCTTCTACCAACATTCTGCGAACGATTTTGCCTTCCGCACCCGTTTGAATCGTCACGAGTTTGTTGCCTTGTGTTGCTTTGGCAATATGGTACGCTTTGTCGGCAATATTTCCTTCGCGGATAACCGTCACACCGCGTACTTGTTTGCCATCCACTTCCATCGGCAGATTAGTATGTACATCCGATACCACGCCTTTGCCGCGACCACCCGCATGGATTTGCGACTTCAATACAACCGTAGTGATACCTTTTGCAGCAAATTCATTGTGCGTGATTTCGCCAGCATCCGATGCGTTAGCAATCATTTTGCCAAACGGAACGGGGATGCCATATTTGCGAAGAAGCTCTTTTGCCTGAAATTCATGAATGTTCATGGAGGAACCTGCTTTTGAATATAACGTGAAATAAAATTTTGGTTGATTACCGTCGTTTGTTGCGTTTGCTTCAAGCAATCGTTATGCACGATTGAAAAGACTTGCAAATTTACCACTGTCGCAGCAGTTTTCAAAAGAAACTTCTCTGTGCGAAATTGCGCGAGTTTTTGTAAGTTTCCGCTACAGTAAATGATGCTATACATGATGCTGAAAACTATCACTCGCATTTGTTTATGGCAATCGCTCATTCAACAAGATTTTTCGACTTTTTGACAGTATGGCTACAAAAACACAACCCAAAACACAAGCAAAGACGCGAGTAAAGGCACAAACGAAGGCACAACCAGCAAAAAAACAGCTATTGCCAACTTCTTCGTCGCTCCCAAAGTCGCCACTTTTGAAGCATGATACATCGCGGATGTTCGACGTTCTGCAAGGCTTCCCAGAGCAAGTACGGCAAGGCATCGCTATCGGTTCAAAAGCACCATATTTTAACGATACCACGCCGTTTCGAGCGCTGGTGTTTTCGGGAATGGGCGGTTCAGCTATCGGCGGCGATTTGCTCCGATGCTGTCTTGCGGCACACGGAGTGGATGAATTTTCGGTCAATGTTAGTCGTGGTTATGAGCTTCCAAGCGGTGTGAACGCAGACACGGCGGTAGTTGCCAGCAGCTATTCTGGTGCAACAGAAGAAACACTCGCAGCGTTCGATGCGGCTCGTAAAAAAACAAAACGCCTACTTTGTATCTCGACTGGCGGTGAACTTAGCACTCGTGCGAAAAAAAACAACGTTCCTGTTATCCAGATTCCATCGGGTTTGCAGCCACGCTGTGCCGTTGGATTGTCGTTTTTTCCGCTTTTGACCACGCTTCTCGACCACAATGCTATCAACAAAAAATCCACCGCAGAGCTTCGTAAAGCCATAAGAGAACTTCTGCCACTTTTGGACGCAAAAGCAAGTATCTATGCGGTTCCCGATGCAAAAAAAAACCCTGCGTTTGCGCTTGCTGAAAAACTCCACAGCACGATTCCCATTTTTTATTCAGCGCCTCTGTTGGAAGCAGTGAATATGCGGTGGCGCGGGCAGTTTCAGGAAAACGCCAAACACATCGCCTTTGGTAATATTGTGCCAGAGATGAATCATAACGAAATCAACGGTTGGACGCTGCCGACGCAGTTCACAAAACAATGTTCTATTGTGCTTTTGCGGCACGACGGCGAACACGGGCGCATCGCTACACGTTTTGATGCAATGAAACCGATTCTGAAAAAACGAACAAAACAGGTCATCGAAGTTCACGCCGAAGGCTCGTCCTTCCTTACGCAGGCGTTCATGTTGCTATATTTGGGCGATTGGGTAAGCTACTGGCTTGCGCTGTTGGGCGGGCAAGACCCGACCACAATTGACGATATTTTGGCGCTCAAAGCTCATCTGTCCAAGCGGTAGTGTTGCTTACGATGCTGGAGGTAATACAACATGAATTTGTCGTAGGAGTATGATGCGGAGTAGATGATATGGGGATGAAAGTACGGGATATTATCAAAATGCTTGAGGCTGATGGATGGCGGCATATCAAGACGAAAGGCAGTCATCGGCAATATAAACATTCAGCCAAACAAGGTAAAGTCACCGTCAATGGTAAGCCTAATGATGACATAGATAAGTTTCTACAAAATAGTATTTTGAAACAAGCCGGACTCAAATAATCAAATAAAAAGCCCTGACGTTTCATGGAGGAGGTTTTTATGCAGCACTATCTCATCATTATTCATAAGGCGGGCAGTAATTACTCCGCCTACTCACCAGATGTGTTGGGCTGCGGCGCGACGGGTGAGACTATCGAAGAGACGGTACAGAATATGACCGAAGTGCTACAATTCCACCTTGACAGTATGGCGGAAGATAGCGAAGCAATGCCCCAGCCGAAGGGATTAGCATATTACATTGTTTCTCAAGAGCCAATCGCAGAGCCAGATGCGTTTTTGACAACCGTTAAAATTTCGATGAATAACTCATTTTTACAGGAGCAATATGCGGAGTAATGTCATGTTCATTGTTGCTGTGTTCATAGTGTACGGCTGCTCTTCGCCAGTTTCAGACGTAATTATTTGTAACCTGAGTTATGAGATTGAGACGGAAAACTCGTGGTATCTTGACAGCGCGATTTATAAATCTTCTCATGGACTTGCTTCTCCGGAGATTGTCAGAGCTTATGACTTCTTGCCAGTTCAGAAAGAACCGCAAATAGATTCTGCCGTGGTTCAAAAGAGAGCTGAACAATTTTATCCTGAAGAACTCAAGAGTAAAAAGGTTGTTGGAACAGTGCTTATCAGAGCGCTATTTGACCAACAAGGAATTATCAAAGCCGCTGTCATTGAAAGAACAGATAGTAGCATTTTTAATAAACCCGCCTTTGCTTTAGTCAAGTGTCTGCGAGGTTCACCTGCCATACAAAATAACACTCAGCCTATTTGGTGCTGGTTAAGTTTTCCAATAAACTTTGGCGCTCAATAATGCTTGTACTTTGGTACAATATAAATAATATGCGGCAATGCCTCAAATGATGCAAGCTATCGAAACCTGACAAATGTATTCAATCGGTTCTCCACAAACCACGTTCATCACGAAAAAGACAAAGCATCATGCACCACCGACGTACAACAATCTCTCTCTTGCTGCTAACGGCACTGTACGCGCTCTGTGTGCTATGCGTGTCGTGTCCGAGCGCTGTGGCACAGGAATGGAAGCGCGTAGAAATTCCGCCACCCGCCGATGTTTCGCCCGATTATTGGTTAGAAGTGTATTTTTTGCCGTCAAACCAGCAATATGGCTGGATTGTAGGAATGAACCGCCGCACGTTGTTTACAAGGGATGGCGGCAAAACGTGGCAACGTTCCTCCGCGCCCGGGCGTACACGCCGAGCTGGCGACCCAGCCTCCATTGTAAGCGGCGAAGACCGTTTGGAAGGCATTTTTTTTGCAGATTCGCTCGTTGGGTACTGCTCTGGCAGCGCTGGCGTGTTTAAATCCACTGATGGTGGCAAAACATGGGCAGATGTTCGTGATAGTGTGCTAATGCCTGAAGGTGTTACGTGGGGTTGTTATGCTCTGAGCCGCGATACGGCGTTTGTGGTTGGCGGAGGCTGTGGCAATAGTATTGGTTTTGCCAATCCGCAGCACTTCTATCGTACAACCGACGGCGGCAGGACATGGTCGGATTTTCGGGGGGATGCTATCAATTCGGGAGTGACCGATGTTGTTTTCGAGGCAGACCACCGCACTGGCTACGCCTCCAGTAGCGGGCTTATCTGGCGCACGACGGATGCTGGCGCAACATGGAAAATATTTACCACAACAGGCGCTCCAAATTCCGATGTTGTCAACGTTTGGCAGGAAGATTTGCAGCGCAAAGGACGTTCATTCCTCGTTCCAATAGCGGGAACAAGCTGCGGCGGCGGCGGCAATGCTGGCGGAGCAAGGTTTTCAACGGATAACGGCGCGACATGGAGCGAGTTTCAAACGGGAAAATCTGCGTTTGGCGCATTTTTGTTGAATGATTCTACGGGCTGGGTCGTGGGCGACGACGCATCAGTCATCTACACAGCCGATGGCGGGCGTTCGTGGGAATATAAAAATTGTGGCATTCCCGATGATGTGAATATTGACGACCTTTGGTTTGTGAACGATACAACGGGTTTTGCTGTCGGAGGGAAATTTACCGTTGGCATGGATTCCCCTGAACGCCGCAATGTCTATCGTTTTGTGCCGCCTTCCGAACGGCTTTACAAACTCCAAACCCCGCAGACACTATTCTGCGACGGTGACAGCCTTGTACTTACTGCACCGAATGATTTTTTGACATACAACTGGTCGAATGGTGGAACAACAAGATCCATCGTCATCCGCACATCCGATCGGTACAGCGTTACGGGCTGCAAGCAGTATTCCGACACAGTGAGCATTCGCTTTGCACCTCGTCCCGAAGCACGTATCCTCCTCAGCCGCACGGGGCGGCTTTGCGAGGGCGATTCCGTCACGCTGAGTTCTGTCGCGCTCGATCCGCGCTACCGCTACGAGTGGCTTAACGGCACGAACATCGTCAGCGCTGCCGATCGCATCACCGTTGGGCGCTCCGGCACATACACCCTGCGCGTGACCAACGACAATGCTTGCTCGGTCAGTTCTGTCGCAAGCATTACTGTTTTCCCACGCCCAAACACAACTCTTCGCGCCCTTCGTGCCTTGCAATTCTGTGTGAACGATAGCACTGTGTTGGAAGCTCCAGCTGGGTTCAGGGAATATCGCTGGTCGGACGGCACACGCGACAGTATTGCTCGCACACAACGGATTACGGTGCGGTTGTCTGGTCGCTATTCCGTGCGGCTTACCGACGAAAATGGCTGCGTCTGGCAATCAAACATAATAGATGCAACGCGCTACAACTTCACGAAACAGCTTTTTATCACTTCTGAGTTGACGAATGGCGTATTTACGATTGATACGACGACGGTGACGGGCATACGATGTGTCCCAATGCGGCTTTTGAACCGCGACACCGTTCGCACCGTGGTGATTTCTGCGGTAAATTTAGCGCGGAATGTTGAATTTTCTGTGCCATTAAGTCAATTTCCTCTTGTCGTGCCGCCAAACAGCGAACGGTCGCTGACCATTTGTTACAACGCCTCGCAAGCGCAGATGCAGCGCGACACGCTCTACGTAGCAGATTCTTGCGGCGCAACGCCTGTAACGCTTGTGAGCGTGGGAGCCGCGAATCTGTTGGAAGGCACATCACGCTGCGATGCAAGTTTGCTGATTCGCTCCATTGGGACATTACCGCTCACAACGCTTAGAGCCTCACTGCCCGCACCAAATCCTGCTTCGACAGAAGTTTCGCTTTATATTGAACACCTTGAATCTCTTTCTACTGCACTATCACCTCCTTCCACAACGCAAGTAGCAGAGCGCTGTCTGATCTATAATTTGATGGGTGTTGTCGTTGCTCAAGCAGCATACCAATCGGTCGGAACACGCTCGGAAGGCGACGTAATCTATCAACAAGGGCAGTTTGTAGCTGATACTCGCCTTTTGGCAAGTGGCACGTATCTTGTTGTTGTTCAAGGAAAGCAAGGAACAATGACGTTCCCGCTTGTGATTGAACGATAATTTTTTCATGTAATGGCACCTCAAAAGCGCATCAAACATTGTTCTTCAGCCGAATCTATCATGTTCGCCTCGTTTATTTCGCGGCTTGTCTTTGGTTTCTTCTAAAGACAACGCCATTATATGGCGCTCCCTCTACCCCCAACAGTGGGCAGGACACGAGCAAGCGTCATTCCGAAGCTCTTGAAACACCACGTCCCAAAATTGCCCTCGTTTTGAGCGGTGGTGGCGCACGAGGATTGGCGCAAATTGGCGTTTTGAAGGCATTACATCGCGCAGGCATAACGGTAGATTATGTCGTGGGAACAAGCATGGGAGCTGTTGTGGGTGGATTATTCGCCTCCGGCTACACGGCACAAGAATTGGACTCTTTGCTGACCAATCTCAACTGGGAAGAAGTTGTTGGCGTGGCAGACGAACGGGATCGTTCCGGCGAGTTTCTCGACCAAAAAGATGATGCTGACCGTAGCATCGTCACACTGCGCTTCAAAAAAGGACATCTGGCACTTCCGGAGGCAATTTCGGGTGGTGTGAATTTCACCAGCACACTCAAACGCCTTGTGTGGGGCGCACTCTATCAAGTCCGTGACGACTTCAACAACCTGAAATACCCATTCCGTGCAATCACTACCGACCTGGTCAGCGGCAATAGTATTTCGCTCAAATCCGGCGATCTCGTGACTGCAATGCGTGCCAGTGCAACAATCCCCTTACGCTTTACGCCTGTGAAACTTGATGCGATGATTTTGGTGGATGGTGGATTGCTGGCAAATCTTCCGGTGGAAGCCGCACGGGAGTTTGCTCCCGATATTGTCATTGCCGTCAATACCGTATCGCCACTGCTTTCCCGCGAAGAACTCGCCAAACCTTGGAATGTATTAGACCAAACTATTACACTCATGATGCGAAAACGCTCGGAAGCCGCATCACGCGTGGCAGATGTTTGTATCGAGCCACTCACATCATCGTTAGAACCATTATTGTATAACCACAATTCCACTGATTTTACAAATTTGCGTTCATTAGTGGAAGAAGGCGAAACATCTGGCGAGCGAGCATTAACAACAATCAAGGCGCTCATTCAGCACAAAACTGATTCTTTGAGCCGCTTGCAGACGATGAATATGGCTGTTGCAGAACAATCCTCACCATCCGCACAAATCCCGCAAACAGCACCTCGCCCAACTGCCCACACTCCGCACGTTGCATCCATCGCATCCATCACGTTCGCTGGTATTTCACCTATACACAGAGACACACTCGCCCGCATTACCGCTTGCTTCAAGGATTCATTGGCAACCAGTTCCGTACTCACCGCGCTCACTGAAACAGTGATGCGTTATTACCGACGATGTGGGAATTCTCAAGCATATTTGAACACTCCCATTCTCCATGATATTACGCCTGAACAAGTATCGGTCAGCCTTGTGTGTGACGAAGGATTGGTACAATCTATTCAACTTGTGGGTGAAGCCGCATTAATGTCATCGGCGCAAAAAAGCCTTATTTTGCGCGAATTCCCCTTACGTGTTGGAGAGCCATTTTCTGCCGAGCTTGCGTGGAGGGCATGGCGTGGACTTATGGCGACGAATCTCTTTAATGACCTCAATATCACACCGTTGCCACACACAGATGGTGGTGTGGACGTGTTGGTACGAGTAGAAGAACATCCAACGACGATGTTCCGGCTCGGCGCACGAATAGACAACGAACGCCACACACAGCTTGGTATGGAGTTTACTGAGGAAAATATGTTTGACAGCGGCATTCAAACGTCCTTACACATTGCTGGTGGGACGCGGAATGTGGACGGACAACTAAGCATAGCCGTGCCGCGAATCTTTGGGTCACAATGGGTGTATGATGTACGCGGTTATGCAAGCAGAATGAATTTGTACACCTACACAGACGCTATCCTTCCGCGCCCCGATTTCGAGCGTATCCGCGACGCTGATCAGCTTGCGATTGATCGTTTTGGCTTCAAAACCGCCATTTCGCGGCAGATTGAGCGCAATGGATCGCTTACCGCTGAGTTTCGTTATGAACGGCAGCGCGTAACAAACCTTGCGGCAACAAACCCAGAACCGTTCAAAACACTCGGCACACTCAAACTTGGTACTCGCTTTGATTCACAAGATCGTGCCTATTTCCCCACCACAGGGCGCGTGATAGATATGTCACTCGAATTTCCCGTACTGAACGTTCCGGGTGGTGCGGCGTTCTCGAAAGCAGTGGTGCAAGTAGCAGGCTCCATCAGCTTAGACGCGAGCAGTAATCACGTTGTGCGCTCACTTGTGAAGTTTGGCTTTGCCGATTTGCCATTGCCAGAAGCAGATTGGTTCAGGCTTGGCGGCGAAAATATGTTTTATGGAATGCGTGAGGACGAGCTGCGCGGCAGGCAACTTGCGCTTATGTCGTTTGAGTATCGCTACAAATTACCCTTGCAGATATTTTTTGATACGTATTTATCCGCTCGCTACGATGCGGGAACTACGTGGAAGGAGTTTAATCTCATTCGTATCAGCGATATCCGACACGGTATTGGCGTGAGCGCAGCATTGGATACGCCGTTTGGTCCGGCGCGAGCATCTGTTGGGAAAAGTTTTTATTTCATCGAAAAGCCGGATGGAGCGCTCTGGGGACCAACGATGTTCTATTTTAGTATTGGCATGAAACTTTGAACTTATCTGGAGAGAAAGTAACAATGTAAAATGCCTACCTGAATAGTTACCTAAAAACTAACCAAAAGGCATACAGCTTCACCGTTGTATGCCTTTTTTTCTTCACCATGATTACCCTAACGTTATGTACACAAATCTTATCCTTTGGTGCAGCTCAGTGTTACTCTTCTTGTGCAGCTTCAGCTGTGTGCTAGCACAGTCGTCAGCTTTGCAGTGGCAGCGCATTGTACCCAACGCAAGTGACAGCGGTTTTGTTGATATTATGACTGCCGCCGATGGCTCTGTGCTGGTTGCAACATGGCAATCCATCTATCGCTCAAGTGATAACGGTGTTTCGTGGGCAGCAACGCTCACGCCAAACGGCAAAGAGCCTATTGCTCTTGGTTCAAACGGTAAAGAGCTTCTTGCTGTCAATCGCTCTTCGTCGCTGTTTCATTCCACCGACAACGGACAAACGTGGGTTCCAACAACGCATCCTTTTTTGGCACATTCTCCTTCTGCTATCTCTGGAGCAATTGATATTGCGGGTTTGGGCGAAACGCTTTTTATCCGCAAACTGACGGATTTTATTACCTTTCCTTCTTACTATTCCAGTGATAGAGGCGTAACATGGCAGCCTATCACCCTGAAAATCCCTATAAACAGCAGCGTGTCGGTTACAATCAATAATATCTATTCCCTTGCTGTGGTCGGCAATGTAGTGTTAGCAACGGCAACAACATTGGGATTGGGGATTGCTTCTACCATCGCTACGCGATTGTTTCGTTCTGACGACAGTGGCAAAACGTGGCAACTGTCCGACAACGGTATTCCTCTTGGGCATCCCTTGCTGAAAGTGTTTAAGACTATGAACAATGTCGTGTATTGTGCGGCAATGGGAATACGGGCCGGCGCTACTCTTGGAGATAGTGTCAACAAGATAGAGATACCCACAGAGATATATCGTTCGCTCGACAGTGGGAGGACATGGGCAAAAATTAGCGGCAATCTTCCCGCCCCAATAATCGTATATTCGGTTGCTCAAAACGGTAATGACATTTTTGTTAGCACATCAAGTGGCATCTATCAAACAACAACGACATCTCTTGCGTGGAAAGCCGTATCAATAATAGGCAATTCCACTTCGTTTCTTCTTGCTATGAGCACAGCTTTGAACCGCCCAACACTGTTTGCATCACACCCAAACGGGGAACTCTACCGCGCCTTCCTCGACGGCAGTACAGCAGTCCAACAGTCGCAAGAATCTTCAGACTTGACTATTGCTCCTAACCCGCTTGAATCCTCGTGCGTTATTGGCTACGCCTTGCCCGAAGCCGCACCTGTGCGGGTGGAAGTTGTGTCTTTGCTGGGTGAAACGGTGGCAACTCTTGTGGACGAGCGCCAAACTGCAGGGCGGCACGAACAGCACTGGAACGCAAGCGGCTTGCCACAAGGTATGTACGTCGTTCGGCTTCTGGCTGACGGACACGTAATAATCAGACAACTTCTTGTTGTAAAATAATCATTATGCAAAGGGGCAATTCCATGAATGCCTCCCTCTTTTCCTTGCTCAAGGTATTGGTCGTCATAGCGCCATGTTGCTTGTTCTTGCCACGGACTGCAAGCGGTGTCCAACGGAGCCAGCAATGCTCACTACGTGAGCATTGCTGCTTATTGACTTCTCTGCATTCAATCAAACCACTGGCGAGCAATTTCGTGAAAAAATTTCTTGGCAGGGTCGTTGCTTTATAGTAAAATTGTGAGAATGAGTATTCCAATTGCTTTTTTTCCATAAACCCCGTATCTATGACCTATTCATCGCTTCTGCTTGCTGGATTTTGCGCCCGTACACTCGACAACCTCAAAGCCGAACACCTTCTTGCGCTCGACCTTCGCAATGTAGATTCCTCGCCGACCGATTACTTCTTAATCTGCACCGCCAATTCTGATGTTCACGCCCGCGCACTGGCAGATACGCTTGCTCGTACCGCCGACACTGCCGGCTTAGATCGTCCACGCTTGGAAGGTCGGGATACGGCAGAATGGATTTTGATAGACTTTTTCGACGTGGTTGTCCACATCTTCCGCCAAGATTCCCGGGAGTATTATAAACTTGAAAAGTTGTGGGGTGATGCGCCTGTGGTGGACATTGTAAAGCAAGAACAAGAGGAAATCGAGCGGCAAACGGCTGTAACGGCAAAACCAGCGAAAAAAGCAAGCGCAAAACCAGCCGCAAAAACGGGAACAAAAACAAGTGCAAAAGCAAGCGCCAAAGCGACTTCTGGTAAAAAAGCATCTGTCGAAAAAGCCCCTGTCAGTGATACGCCTAAAAAAGCAGTAAAACCACGCACAGCCGTTAAAAAAACGACTATTGCAGACACAGCGCCAAAAAAACCTGCAAAAGCAGTAACGGCAAAAAAAGCGGCTCCTGTAGAGGAAGCGCCGAAAAAAACGACCGCAAAAAAAGCGCCAACTGCCAAAAAAACTGTGGTGGAAAAACCTATCGCTGCTGTGCCTAAACGTACAGCCCGTAAAAGCGCATAACTTTTTACAGCACATTTTTTGAATCGCAAGCACTAATGGTGCGGGTTCACAACGTGTTACTCTCCTTAAAGCGTTGTGCTTGGCGGCGAGAGACGGAAACTGGTGTTCCCGCCACGTGCATCGTAAGCCCGCCGTCCAAACGCGGTTCGATGCTTTCGACGTATTCCAAATTGACTATGTGTTGGCGGCTTGCACGGAAAAATTGGGCGGGATGCAATCGCTCTTCAAGGTGGTTGAGAGAGCGAAAAATGAGGGGTTTGTGTCCGTCAAAATACAACCGAGCGTAACTTCCTTCCGACTCAAATAGCCGAATATCTTTTATCTGAACAAACCAACAACGATCGCCATCACGCACAAAAACACGCTCTGTGGGATTAAGATAATCTATAGAGCGAAGTGGTTCGCCGTTTTGATTGTGATGGCGTGGCTCTATAGAGACTTTGGCGAGTGCTGCGGCAAGGCGCACGGGGTCTATTGGCTTTAGCAAATAATCAAGCGCATTCACCTCAAATGCCTTGAGTGCATATTCATCATACGCAGTTGTAAAAATCACCTGCGGCGTACTATCAAGCCTCTCTAACAATTCAAACCCCGTTTTGCCGGGCATCTGTACGTCCAAAAAAACAACATCCGGCTGCTCGGCTTCGATAAACTCTTGCGCTTCGTCCGCATTTTGCGCCTCGCCGATGACCATAACTTCAGGAAATTCGCCGAGCCTACGCCTGAGATTACTGCGTGCAAGCCGCTCGTCATCTACAATAATAACTCGAATCATACTGCTTCTCCAGATTTTTCCTCACCTGAAATCAACTCAATGTTCTCTCCAGATTCTCGCTCGCTTTCTGCGATGCAAGGAATCGTCACATGTGCTGTCACGTGCTCGCTGACTCCACCCGTAAGGGCAAAGACTGCCTGTTCGCCAAAGACCAGCCGAAGCCGTTCCTGTGTATTTGCTATTCCCAAACCTTTCCTATCACTGACGCTCTCCAACACCCCGTCATTCGAGACGGCAAGACGAAGTAAGTTGCCCGTCATAGCTGAGGTAATCGTAATCATACCACCTTGCGGACGTTTGGCAATGCCGTGTTTAATACCGTTTTCCACAAGCGTTTGCAGGAGCATTGGCGGGATGTGTGCCGCGAGTGTGCTTGGTTCTATAACAAACATCGTTTGCAAACGGTCTTCAAAGCGAATGTATTCCAAATCAAGGTAGTGCCGAACAACACGGAGCTCTTCTTCGAGCGTTACGGTTTTGGCGCTGCCCGATTGCAGAGCGTAGCGCAACAGCGCAGAGAGCTTGGAAACGGCTTCCCGTGCTCTCTGCGGGTCTTCCAAAATAAGCTCTTCCAAATTATTAAGCGAGTTAAACAGGAAATGCGGATTCATTTGCGCCTTGAGTGCAAGCAATTCTGCGTCTTTGACGGCGGCTTGGAGTTGCCATCGTTGTATTTCCTCGCGTTTGTAATTCTGGAAAATATGAATGCTAAAATATATCAATGACCAAATCAGAATCGTCGCACTCCAATTAAACCACGTGACAACAGCAATACCGTGCTGAAACGTGGCAAGCGTAAAGATTTGAAAAACGGCGACCCAAGCCGTGAGCGCAATAACGACCCATACAAACCCCAGCACGATGCTGACGGCGATAATCAACGGCACTACTTTTTTGAGCGTAAAACTCGTCCAGCCCCATTTACGAATAATTTCACGGTACCAATGCGTAAGCACGAATCCTATGGCAGAGTTGAATGCAGCAACCAATGCCGCTTTCCACGATGCCGCCTGAAACGATGCACTGATAGCAATGCTCGCAAGCGAGTAGAACGACCAGCCGCTTGTCTGACATATCCAGTAGAGATATTGTTTACGATTCATCGCAGTGCCTGTTTCTAACTCTTTGACGGGTGTCTAAAAAGCACGAAGCCAAATAATACTGCAAATATTCCATATACAGCGGCAATGATCCAAGTAGTTGAGAACATTGAGCTGGCAAAAGCTCCCTTCATAAGAGCCAAAGCGCCAACAACAAAATGCGTAAAGTTCCCCATAACAAGCGGGCGGGCATATATACCGCCTATAAGAACGGATTGTGCCATCCAATTCATCATAGCAAAGCCAAAATACAAAGCACCAATAATTTGCACGATTGCTGAAGTAAACCCATCGGAAGAAACTCCCAAATAATGCAATATTTTGTGCGGCAAAAAAGAGGCTAAAATTCCACATAGACCCATTATCAAAGCGCTTGAAATCATTATTGGTCTTGTACTCATTGCATTATTCCTTCCGATTTGTATGGTGACGAAAAAAAACTATCGTGCGCTTGTGCTACGACCAAGAAAATTATCAACAGCGCTCAAGAATCCTTCTTTATCATCCCACATCACGAAATGACGCGCCTTGTCGGTTATTACGAGTGTATGATTCGGAAGCAATGTGTATTGTGCCTTAAAATTCGCCTCCACACCTTCGCGGGTTGCATATGGTTTGTAGCCTATCCACGTGCCAAATATAAGCGCGGGGGCGGTAATGCGAGCCATATCAGAACGCAAGTCGGTTTGGTACATGTCGTACATTGCCTGTCCCACGGTCTTGGGATCAGAATTTGCGCCCCATTCAGCGGCAATAGCTAAATTTTTAGGGTCGGTTATCATGGATTTAAGCGCCGGACTGGTGCGCTGAAATGTTTTGTAGGATTCGAGCGGTTGGTCGGCAATCATTGAGCGCATTTGTTCTGCTATCGGTTTTGCTGATTCAAGCGTCGCATTCGGCATCATAGCTCCGGGCAGGAACGGCAGTGCGTCCACAATCACAAGTTTTCCAGCCAGCTCCGGCGCTTCGGCTCCAATCCACAATGCCAGAAATCCGCCTAAACTATGACCAACAATAACAGGTTTGACAAATTTTTGGGTGCGAATATAGGCAATAAGGTCATTTTTCACCGTTGCCAATAAGCGTTTTTGATCCGAAAATGCAATCGGCGGCTGTCCGGCAAATCCCGCAAGCGTTACCACGTGGCACTCGTAGGATGTTTTATAGTGCTCGACTGTTTCCCGCCAAACGTCGCCAGAGCACGTTAGCCCCGGAATAAGAAGCATGGGCGCACCTTTGCCCGTGACGGTTACGCTGAACGATTGAGGCGCAGCAGCAGGTGTTGCCACGGGCGCTGCATGAGCAGAACCATGAGTAGAACAAAGTACAACAACAATTCCATAGATTATGGTTGCCCAGAAGAGAGGGTGTTTGCTGCGTGGGGCGGAGGAACGTGATGAAGCCATGATACAATCTCCAAACAATGTGAAAAAAATGTGAAGTACGACGGTATGATATTCACGTGCGCCGTCTGTACATGGCGAATATACGTGGATGGGTGACGAGAAGTACGAATTGTTTGATAAACGGCGGAATACCTCGATGAGCGGTTGCAATACGAGCTGAAATGCCGACGGAGTTTCTCGCAACAAGAATGTCCATCGGGTTTAACTCCGAATGACAAGAGCGTTACAAATTTGTTTCTGGCGGGCTTTCGAGCAATATCAAGCCCTTCGTTTGTTGCGCGTGATAGTTCATTTCCCAATCGCTGCGGAAGAGAATCACTTTGCGACCTCGCTCGTCAAACGCATATGTCATGGACGACGAACTTGGTTCCACATCGCTTCCAAGCCAGCGTGTGCGTGTGAACGGCAGCCGTTCGAGGTTGATGATTTCGTTGTATTCCGATTCCATGCGCGACTGGAACACCTGTAATTGTAGTTCGCCCACCGCCGCCACAAGCGGAATAGGGCTTTGGTGCGCGTCCGAGAAAATCTGCACCACGCCTTCTTCGCCAAGCTGTTCAATACCCTTGCGAAAACTTTTCGAGAATGATCCTGTTTTTGGGATGGCTTTCGCAAAAATCTCCGGCGCAAAACGCGGAAATTGCGGAATGCTGAAATCCGGTCCGTTCGAGAGGACATCACCCACGCGAAACACGCCCGGATTCGAGAGACCAATGACATCGCCCGGAAACGCCTGTTCAATAAGGTCGCGGTCTTGCCCAAAAATTTGGAACGAATAATTCAACTTCGCCTCCTTGCCGGAACGAAAATGTCGTGCGCCCATGCCGCGCTCGAATTTGCCCGAAATAATGCGGAAAAATGCGATGCGGTCGCGGTGGGATTTATTCATGTTCGCCTGCATTTTGTAGATAAAGCCCGAAAAATAGCCGCTTTCCGGTGCTATCACCCCTGCGGACGAATTCATTCCTTGCGGCTCCGGCGCGAGTTCGATAAGATGCTGCAAAAACGTTTCTACACCGAAGTTTGTACCCGCACTACCGAAAAACACCGGCGTGATGCGCTCTGCAAAAAAATCGTCTTTATCAAATTGCGGCAATGCGGTTTCCACAAGCTCCAAATCCTCCACGAGTTTAGCGTGTTTGTTTGCACCGAGTGAGGCTTTGATGTGCGGGTCGTGTACGTCCGAAACCGTCATCGGAGCCATAAACGCGTTGCCCGTTGTGCGCTCGAAGAAGTGAAAGCGTTTGTCGCCGCGTTCATACACACCACGAAAATCCGGTCCGTCGCCAACGGGCCACGTCATAGGGACAGCGGTAATATCCAACACTTTCTCAACGTTATCCAACAGCTCGAACGGATTCAGCGCGGGTCTGTCCATCTTATTGATAAACGTGATAATCGGGATGCCGCGTGAGCGACAGACTTTGAAAAGTTTTATCGTTTGTTCCTCCACGCCTTTGCCCGCGTCGAGCAGCATTATCGCGCAATCCACCGCCATCAGCGTGCGGTACGTGTCTTCGCTGAAGTCCTGGTGACCGGGGGTATCGAGAATATTCAGCAAATACCCGTCGTATTCCACGCGCACGGCACTGGAAGAAACCGAGATTCCGCGCTGCTTCTCAATGTCCATCCAATCGGACACCGTAGCTTTGTGCTTGCCAACGGTTACGTTGCCTGCCGAGCGGATAGCGCCGGAGTACAGCAGAAGTTTTTCCGTCAGCGTTGTTTTGCCGGCATCGGGGTGCGAAATAATAGCAAGAGTGCGGCGGCGCTTGATTTCGGGCGTTAGTTGGTCATTGGTCATTAGTCAGTGGTCATTGGTTGCTGAAGTGTATTGTTATTTGTTTTTTATTCATCGTCATCGTTTTCTCCCTCGCTCAGTTCAGTATCAAATAAAAATTCGTTCGTTGCCGATTGTTTGGATGCAAGGCGTGGCGCTTGTTTGAAGGTTTGGTTCACTGCGTAGCGCGGGTAGGCGAGCGGTTTGCCCTGCATTAATTCTTCGATGCTGATAATCTGCACTTGCTGGAAACGAGCGCCGGACGGGTCGTTGTAAAAACCGCTTGCGGCGGCATCGGCGAGCATTTGGCGTGTTGGTTCGTACAGCGTTATCAACACACCGATGGCGGCGTGTTCGCGCTCTCGCACGTAGCCGATGCTGCGAACGTCGTCCGCTTTGAGCTTGCCGCTTTTGACGGACAATACAATCTGCTTCGTGTCGCCTTTGAGTTCATCGTGAAAATACAAACGCCCGTCAATGCCTTTGTCTGCGCCTTTTTTCTCGTCCGAAACGGCAGGGCGAGCGCCTACAAGCCCCAATGCCCAAAATTGAAACTGATATTTGTTCTCTTCTGCCAATGCAATTGCGCCGTCGAGCGTTGTTGGCTCGCCAACGGTTTTGTACTCGTGCTTAAAATCCTCGCCAAAGGTATTGTGCAAACGGTAGCGAATAAGATTCACCGCCAAATGCGTGATGTCAACGCCTATCCATTTCCTGCCCAAGCGCTGCGCCACAGCCACAGCCGTGCCACAGCCGCAAAATGGGTCAAGCACCACATCGCCCGCATTGGAACTGGCTTGCAGAATGCGCTCCAGTAGGGACTCCGGTTTTTGTGTTGGATAGCCGAGGCGTTCGGCTGCTTGCGAGTTAATCGGCGGAACATCTTCCCAAACATCATCTATCAACACTCCCTTAATATCCTCAAGATAAATTTTGTAGCGATATTTTCCGCCAGGCGTAACAATGAGCTTGTTTTCTTTCTTGAGCTGTTCTAATTTCTCCGGCGAATAGGTTGCGAGTTCAGCGTCTTTGTATCGTCCGTGTTCATCGCTTTTCTTAAAGCGCTTTGCAACTTCTTTGTCAGGATACGGCTTGTATTGTTGTACAAACTTGTAGCTTGTTTCGCTTTTGACATAGAAAAAAATTGTGTCGTGGTCAGAGGCGAAGCGCTTGGCACGTGCCTTGCTGCTCGAAGCCGTTGTCCGTTTCCACACGATTTCATTCCGAAAGTTTTCCCGCCCGAACACTGCGTCCAGCAGGATTTTTAGGTAATGCCCCATCGTCGGGTCGCAGTGGAGGTAGATGCTGCCCGTTGGCTTCAGCACACGCTTGAGTTCCCAAAGACGCGTTGCCATCATCGCCAGATATGCCATATAACCTGTAGTGCCGAGCATCACGCGAAACGCTCGCATCGTCTCGGCAAGCTGTCCGCCGATAGCAAGCGTTTGTTCGTAATTTGTAGCTCCTTCCAAATCCCAGTACCACGTGTCTTTGAACGCCTTTACTTGCGCGGTGGATTCTTCGCCGGAAGATTCCGTAAACGTCGCATTGTAATCACGTTTGGAGTTGAAGGGCGGGTCGAGATAAATCAAATCTACGGATTCATCGGGTACGTAGCGATTGAGAATATCTAAATTGTCGCCGTAGTAGAGTGTATTGGTCATAGCGATTCAAATTAAAAAAGATAATCAGGCTTTGCCCTTTTCCTTCCGCGCTGTGCGGAGGGTTATCGCGCCCGTTACGAGCAGGAGTCCGCTTGCTGCACCGAGCCAGAGCGCAGTCGTCCACAATTGCCAAAAAGTATTGATGCTGGCTTGCTGCGGATTTGCGGGGTCGTAGAAAATTTCGACTACGTCGCCAACCTTGTATGCAGAGGTCGAAACGCTGCTTTCTGTCTTGATAATACTACCTTCTATCGTTGTGAATTGAAACACAGGAAATACTCCACCGCCTAATCGTTGTACGTCGCGGAGGCTCACGACTTTTGCGGTTGTCGTTGCTGCATTTGCGAGCAATGTCGCTTTACTGTTATACGCATAATAGCCTGACACGGCAAACAGTGCGCCCAAGAGTAACATCACGAGAGCGAGTAGGCGTTTGAATAGGTGAACGGTTGTTGGAAGCATAGCAGAAGAGACGCAGATGAAACACAAAAGAAACAAAGTTACGCTTTTTCAGCGAGACGCGAAAAAAAACACCCGCAAAGTTTCCGGCAAGTTCCTTATATTGCTCGCTTGTTTGGTACACACATCATTCACACTATTCAGGAATATTCTTGTGACAACTGATGCAATTGAATTTCGTCCGCATCCAACTCATGCTGCTGTTGCTATCGTCGTGTTGCGTGGACATATCACAGGCGGTCCGCAAGCAGTGGATTTATCCGCTAAACTCACGAAATTTATCGAACAGAAAGGCAAGCACGTCGTTGTGGATATGGCGAGTATTGACCTCATCAACAGTTCCGGCTTGGGAATGCTTGTGAGTACGCTCACGTCCATGCGGAAAATCGGCGGCACGGTAAAACTCGCTGATATTCCCAAAAGTGCACTACATTTGCTTGAAATTACCCGACTGAACACGGTTTTTGAGCTTTGTACGACGGTAGAAGAAGCAGTGGAGCGAGCAGCTAAATAAACTGACAATCACGTCTTTGAACCAACGGAATTCATTGAAACCATACAAAATGAGCGTAACGATAATTGTAGGAGCCCAATGGGGCGACGAAGGAAAAGGAAAAATTGTTGATCTGTTGAGCCAGCAAGCGGACATTGTGGCACGGTATCAAGGCGGCGCAAATGCTGGTCATACTCTCGTGATTGGCGATAAAAAATACGTCCTGCATCTGATTCCGTCCGGCATTTTGCATGGCAATGTGCAATGCGTTATCGGCAATGGTGTTGTGATTGATCCTGCGGCACTCATGGAGGAAATCGCCATGCTCGAATCGCACGGCATCAATATTCAAGGGCGTTTGTTTATCAGCCACAGAGCGCATCTTATCATGCCGTATCATAAATTGCTCGACACCGCCCGCGAAAAAGCTACCGGAGCACCCGTTGGCACGACCGGGCGCGGTATTGGTCCTGCGTACATTGACAAGGCAAACCGCTCTGGTATTCGTATTGTGGATTTGCTTGACCGTCACCAGTTTGTCGAAAAACTCCGTGCAAATATCGCCGAAAAAAATACGTTGCTGCAAAAGCTCTACGGGCAAGATGAATTGGACGTGGAAAAGATTGTGAGCGATTATCTTTCGTTCGACACCCGCATAGACCCATATATCACGGACACGGCTTTGTTCCTGAATGATGCGGTTCAAAACGGTAAACGGATTTTGTTAGAGGGTGCACAAGGAGCGCTATTGGACATGGATCACGGAACGTATCCGTTTGTGACAAGTTCCAACCCCACCAGTGGCGGTGCGTGTACGGGACTTGGATTACCGCCGACGGCTGTGCAGCGTATTATAGGCGTTGTGAAGGCGTATTCCACGCGCGTGGGTAATGGTCCGTTCCCGACGGAACTTACAGACGCAACGGGCGAAAAACTTCGCGCTATTGGGCAGGAATTTGGTGCTACGACTGGTCGCCCGCGGCGTTGCGGTTGGCTGGATGCCGTTGCACTTCGGTATTCCGCCATCGTCAACGGCATTACGGATATTGCACTCACGAAGATGGACGTATTAAATGACTTCGATGAACTCCAGATTTGCACTGGCTACGTGCTGAACGGCAAACGCTTGAAGACATTCCCCGCAGACTGCGCTGTGCTTGAGCGTGTAGAACTGGAATACGAGACGCTCAAAGGCTGGAACACCTCGCTTGCAGGCATTCGCAATTTTGCTGATTTACCTCAAGCCGCACAAACCTACATCCAACGCATTGAGGAATTGAGCGGTGCGCGAGTGAGTTACGTTTCCACCAGCCCTGACCGCGATGATACGATTATTCGGCAGTAGTCTCAGAAAGTCATTTGCCATTTGTCATTGGTTGTGTGTTGCGAAGAGCGGTGTACGCAATACAGTGTGGCGAACGTCACCAAATGACTAATGACCAAGTAACCAATGACTAAGCAACCAAATGACTAATAAGCTCAACCTCGCAATCTTTGCATCCGGTACTGGTTCTAACGCCGAAGCCATTATTCATTATTCGTTCCGCGAGGCAGCATCGTACCGTGTGGCGCTTCTTGTGAGCAATAATTCCCAATGTCTTGCGCTGCAACGCGCTATGATGTTTGCCATCCCCACGCTTCACATCAGCTCTACCACTCATCCCAATGAATCTGAGTATTCTCACGCTTTATTAAACGAACTTCGCACCCATTCCGTCGAAATAATAGCACTGGCTGGTTTTATGAAAAAAATGCCTACAGACGTGATTCAGGCATTTCCGCATCGGATTTTTAATATTCATCCCGCGCTACTGCCCAAATTTGGCGGACACGGTATGTACGGGGCGAACGTCCACCGTGCGGTGATAGAAGCTGGCGAACACGAAAGCGGTCTCACGATTCACGAAGTGGATGCCGACTATGATTCTGGCAAGGTTTTTGCACAGAAAACTGTTGAAGTGCTGGCGGGAGACACGCCCGAAACGCTGGCGCATCGTATAAACGAGTGGGAATGCGAGATTTATCCCGAATCGTTGCACCAAGCAGCGTTGGAAATCAAACGCGGCGAACGGTAAATGAATGAGCCTTTGTAGGCATCACCACGACTGACTTTGAGGAAATCTAACGGAGGAGTACATGAATACTGCATCAACAAATATATCGCGTTCACCTGTTCGCCAATGGCTACCCTTTTTGTTTACGGCACTGTTTGCGCTTGCGACGTTGCTGCTGGTTGAGTATTTCAGCGTGAGCGCATCTGGTAGCAGTGACGGCAAACCCTCATCACTTTTATTACGAACAGCAAAAGCGGATACTTGCAAAACCCCTAACGAACGATTTTTCGCACCTGTCATCAAAGAACTCCTCACACAAGGCGCGGATTCTGGCTTTGTGAAAATGATTGTCAACGATCCACGCACGGCGTTTAACGAAACACTCGTGCGAATCAACGTCATTGGGCAGAAGAAAAAAGCGGATTATTCCCATAATTACACGGACTATTCCGTGCGGTCGGTGCAAGAATTTGTGGAAGAACATGATTCTCTCCTTGCCGCACAAGAGAAAAAATATGGCGTTCCCAAAGAAGTCGTGGCAGCGTTGTTGTGGGTGGAAACAAAACATGGAACAATAACGGGACTACATCACGTTCCGAGCGTATATTTGAGTGTGGCAATGTGTGCACAACCGGAGTTCATCGAAAAGAACAAAAAGGCAATGCACGAAAAATTCGATGGCGAAGAGGCAGAAGCAAAAGAGTTAGAAGAAAAAATCGAACAACGCGCTGAGAAAAAAGCGAAGTGGGCAATCAAAGAATTATTGGCATTGCGCCAGATGCAGGGGATTTTGCCCTTGCCAATTATGAATCTTTACGGCTCATGGGCGGGCGCATTTGGTTGGTCGCAGTTTTTGCCGTCGAGCTATCTGCGTGCTGCAGTGGACGGCAACGGTGATGGCAAAGTTGATCTTTTCCAGATTGCCGATGCGGTGTTCAGCGTAGGAAATTATCTAAATACTGCCGGTTGGGGCAGCGACAAAAACCAGCAACGACGCGCCCTCTACAACTACAACAACAGCGACGACTACGTGAGTGCCATCCTTGCGCTTGCCCGTAAAGCTGGTTCCGACGAAATTTCGGCAGCGGCGCTGAAGCACGTGAAATATTCGAAGCACTCCAAACGCTCAAAGCACACGAAATCTACCGCAAAAAAGAGCGTACGTAGCTCGAAATCCAAAAAAGCATCGGCGAAACGCTGATTCATGCCCATTCTCTCGTGTAACCGCAGTTTTCAAGCAACATTTATGACACCTCAACAACCATATTTACCCATAAATAAAATCCGTATTGTTACTGCCGCATCGCTGTTCGATGGACACGATGCCGCCATCAATATTATGCGACGCATATTGCAAGCCACAGGCGCGGAGGTGATTCACCTCGGACACAACCGCTCGGTGGGTGAAATCGTGGACGCGGCGATTCAGGAGGACGTGCAAGCTGTTGCTATTACAAGTTATCAAGGTGGACACAATGAGTTTTTCAAATATATGTACGACCTGCTGAACGAGCGGGGTTCGGGGCATATCAAGATTTTTGGCGGCGGCGGTGGAACGATTTTGCCAGAGGAAATTGCTGACTTGCATCAGTACGGCATAACGCGAATTTATTCGCCGGAAGACGGGCGTACAATGGGTTTGCAGGGAATGATTAACGATTTACTGGCAAAATCAGACATTGGACATTGGGCATTGGGCATTGGTGGTGGGAATAGGCAGACACAGGAGCTTGTGCAGCGTGTGAAAGCAAATGACGTAGCCGCGATTGCTCGCGTGATGACGATATTTGAGAATGGTTTAGAATCGAGCATGCCAGAGGTAATGGCGCTGCAATCTTCTATTCATGCGGCAGCGAAGGGAAATCATGTCCCAGTGTTGGGCATTACGGGAACGGGCGGCGCAGGAAAATCCTCGCTGACTGATGAGCTTGTACGCCGCTTTATGCTTGACTTTGATGAAAAAACGATTGCCATTATTTCAATTGACCCCTCCAAACGCAAAACGGGTGGCGCATTGTTGGGTGACCGCATCCGTATGAATGCTATTAGCCAAGAACGGTTCGCGCCTCGTGTGTTTATGCGCTCGTTCGCCACGCGCCAGACAAATGCTGCGGTGAGCAAGAATATTCTGCCCATGCTCGACGTTCTCAAGGCTGCTGGGTACGATTTGATTATTGTCGAAACGGCAGGCATTGGGCAAAGTGGCTCCGAAATCACGGACATTGCGGACGTATCGCTGTACGTGATGACACCGGAATTTGGCGCTGCTACACAGCTTGAGAAGATTGACATGATTGATTATGCCGACGTAATTGCACTCAATAAATTCGACAAAGCTGGTGCGCTTGATGCTCTGCGCGATGTGAAAAAACAGTACCAACGCGCTCACGGGCTGTGGCAGCAAGTGCCGGATGAAATGCCCGTGTTTGGCACAATCGCCGCCCAATTCAACGACCCGGGCATGAACGTCCTTTACAAAGCGCTTATGGAAACGCTTCAACGCAAGACGGGCGCACCGCTTCACTCCTCGTTCGAGCTTACGGACGCGATGAGCCAGAAAATTCACATCATCCCACCACAACGCACCCGCTACCTTGCAGAAATTGCTGATGAACATGACCGCTATAAAACGTTCACCAACGAACAAACCACACTTGCACGCAAACTCTATCAAGTGAAGGGCGCTATCGAAGTGCTGAAAGAGCAGGAATAACGCCGTTTTGCGGAAGCTGTGCGAAGTATTGTGTGTGACTGTGTTTTTTTGTTTGCGGAGATGAAATTCTGTTTTATTTTCACCGCCAGCACAATTCCACAGTTCTTCCATTCGTTTCCCTAAACGACTTATCATACCACAATTATGATATTCCGCAGCCCTTTCCCCGACGCAGCATTGCCCGAAATCACGCTTCACGACTTGATTCTGAATAAGGCAAGCCTCTTCCCTACAAATACTGCTCTCGTGGATGGTCCAAGTGGGCGTTCATACACATACGCGCAGCTTTCAGGCGCTATCAGGCTTGTGGCATCGAACCTTATCAAACGCGGCTTGCTCAAAGGCGAAACGGTTGCGATTTACAGCCCGAATATCCCTGAATATGCGTTTGCATTTTTCGGTACGGCAATGGCAGGCGGCATCGTTACCACGGTCAATCCGCTTTACACTGTGAACGAACTCGCGCATCAACTCAAGGATGCCAAAGCGAAATTTCTAATAACGATTCCGATGTTTCTGCCGAATGCCCTCGAAGCCGCCAAACAAGCGGGTATTCAGGAGGTAGTTGTATTTGGTGAGGGTGAAGGCGCAACGCCATTTTCAGCGCTAATGGCGGGTGACGGACAAATGCCCGTAATACCATTCAATCCGAAAGAAGATGTTGTCGTGCTGCCGTATTCAAGTGGTACAACGGGTCTGCCGAAGGGTGTAATGCTGACGCACCATAATTTAACGGCGAATATTCGTCAGGTGATATCTCTTGAACAACTCACACCCGGCGACAGTATGATAGCCGTGTTGCCGTTTTTTCATATTTATGGAATGACGTGTATCATGGCGGGAATGCTCTACGAAAATGCAAAAATCGTTACAATGCCGCGTTTCGACTTGCAGCTTTTCCTCGAACTCGTGCAGCAGCACAAAATCACACGGGCGTACATCGTGCCGCCGATTATGCTTGCCCTTGCAAAACATCCGATGATAGACAATTACGACCTTTCAAGCATTCAATACCTTACTTCTGGCGCTGCGCCTATGTCGGAGGCAGTAGCAAAAGCCTGTGCGGATCGGATTGGTTGCATCGTCAAACAAGGGTATGGTATGACCGAGGCAAGCCCCGTCACAAACATGAACAGCCCCAGCGCCCCTATAAAACTGGCATCTGTTGGTCCAATCGCACCGAACACGGAGCTCAAAATTATCAGCACCGAAACCAAGAAGGAACTTGGCGTAACGGAAATTGGTGAGCTATTGTTTCGCGGTCCGCAGGTGATGAAGGGGTATCTCAACAACCCTAAAGCCACCGAAGAAGCGCTCGACGAGGAAGGATGGCTTCACACGGGCGACATCGGCTATATAGATGCAGAAGGGTATGTGTATGTGGTGGACAGATTCAAGGAATTTATCAAATATCGCGGGTATCAAGTGGCTCCAGCGGAATTGGAAAGCATTTTGCTTGGACACGTGGCGGTGGGCGATGCTGCTGTTATTCCCGCGCCGGACGAGGAATCAGGTGAGGTTCCGAAGGCATTTGTGGTAAAAAAATCGGAAGTTACTGCCGAAGAACTCATGGATTACGTTGCGGCACAAGTGGCCCCATACAAAAAACTGCGGATGTTGGAATTTATTGATGAAATTCCCAAATCTGCCTCCGGCAAGATTCTTCGCCGTGTGTTGATCGAACGCGAACGCCAAAAAATTAGCTAATTTTGCTGAATGAAAACCTGACAAGCAGCGAATTGTTGGCTGCTACGCCCGAATGTGCTATTTTTACCATCAATTTACTATTCGCTGACTGTCCACCAACGCGCCAATCCATGCTGACGCAAGCCGTACAAGATTATCTCAAAGTCATCTATAAGCTCGGCGAGGACGGTGCGGCGGTGACGACGAACGACATCGCCCGTGAACTCAAGGTAACGCCAGCATCGGTGACGAATATGCTCAAGCGCCTGACCGAAATGAATTTGGCGACGCATGTTTCGTACAAAGGCGTGATTCTCTCCGATGCCGGATGTAAAGCCGCATTGGAGATTATTCGTCATCATCGTTTGTTAGAATTATACCTTCAAGAAGCACTTGGATACTCGTGGGACAAGGTACACGACGAAGCAGAGCAATTGGAGCATCACATCTCTGAGGAGTTTGAAGACCGCATTGCGGCGATGCTTGGCAATCCTACGCACGATCCGCACGGCGACCCTATTCCCGCCAAAGACGGTACTATCCCCAAAGTGTTCAACCGTGCTCTTTCCAGTGTCGATGAGGGTGAGTGTGTGACTGTGCGTCGTGTGTCGGACGCAGCACCGGAGTTTTTGCGTTATTGTGCGGAAATCGGCTTGGTTCCTAATGCTGCCGTAGAACTTGTTGCCAGAACAACAGTCAATCAAACATTCACGGTGCAAATTGGAATGGCGCAGCACATTATCCAGACGACTGCTGCGGAGCAAATTTTTGTGGAGTGAAGTTTGTCATAGTAGCAAGGAACAATCGGCAAAGAACAATTCGAGACAGAACTTACAAAAGCTCCCGAAGTAGCTTCATTCCTTGTTCCCACGAACCGAGATTACTTGCGGTATTGATATGTCCGGCTGCGCCGATGTTTTCGAGTCGGCTTCCCCATGCCGCCGCAAAAAATTGCGCTCGTTCGAGCGTCACATATTCATCGTCCGAGCTTGCGGCAACAATACTTGGAAAAGGCAACCCTTCAAGCGGCATCGGGATAAAACCTTTCGTACCGGGCGGATACAATGGTGCTTCTACGTCGCTGGGCGCAACAAGCAATGCACCTTTCACCCGATATTTCGTCTGCGCTGACCAATGTGCAACCGTCGCGCACCCTAGACTGTGTGCGACCAGCACAACATCGCTGCCAGCCCCATGTACAGCCGCATCCAGCGCCGTGACCCACTCGGGCCGTTTTGGTGTTTCCCAATCGCCCTGTTCCACGCGCACGAAGCCCTCGTTCTCGCGCTCCCAGTAGGATTGCCAATGCTCCACGCCGGAGTTCCACAAACCGGGAATAAGGAGTACGCGAATTGGATTCATTTTGGTTTTATTATTGCCCAATCAAGGCTTTGTATGCGGCTACGTCCATCAGCGCATCCACTTCCGACGGGTTCGCCAATTCAATTTTGACAATCCATCCATCGTTATACGGGTCGTTATTGACAAATTCCGGCGAATCGTTCAGCGCAGTGTGGACTTCCACAATTTTGCCGCTCACGGGCGCAAACAAGTCGGCTACGGTCTTCACGGCTTCAATCGTACCAAACGTGTCGCCTTCTTTTATCTCCGCCGAAGCGTCGGGAATATCTACATAGACAATGTCGCCGAGTTCGCTTTGCGCGTGGTCAGTAATGCCCACAACGCCGATAGTTCCTTCAACGCGCACCCATTCGTGTTCTTTTGTGTACCGAAGATTTTCTGGGAAGTTCATGGCTTTATGCTGAAATACGTATAAAAAATTGAATTAGGTATTGGAGGCGATTACGTTTGTATGTCATGACAGCCGCGTACAATAATCGGAATAAACTCTATTTATCAGGTTTAGGCTTGCAAAAACTTGTCAAGGCGTTCTTTTTGGCGTAGATGATGACGGAAGTGCATTTCAATCAACCGAAACCACTCCAAAGCGCTAAAATAGCCAAGTCGAGGGTGTTTTGTTTTGCCGCTTGGTGGGTTTGCCGCAAGCCGCTCTGTTGCTGCTTGCATCGCCTTCGTTAGTTCTGCAAACCCTGCCCGCACTTGCTCACGGTTTTCCGGCTGCTTGGGCGTATATTCCGGTGAGGGCGGCACTTTAATGCGAACTGGCGGGAATGAACCCAGCAAAAAGCTCACGTTGCCCGGAAAGGTTTTGCTCTCGTTCACGTGTGTCGTGGTTTCCGTCAGGCATTGCTCCACCTGTTTCAGATGAAAACGAAGCGTACTTTGGGTAAGATGCACATAGACCTGCCCAACAGACCACGAATCTGCATCGGGCTTACGGAGAAATTGTTCGTCCGTATAGCTCTCTAATGCTTGTTCCCATTGTTCTTTGGTGCGCGTAAAGCGTTTGAAGATGGTTTGTGCTGTCATGATTAGAATCAAATAGGTGTAGAAAATACCCTTAAAATTACCTCAAAACTGCTGCCAATCATGCGTATCAAGATATTTCGTATCAAACTCACCCGCAATAAAATCTTTATTATCCATCATCTTCAAGTGGAACGGAATCGTCGTGTGGATGCCTTCAATCACAAACTCCTGCAATGACCGTTTCATGCGGCTGATAGCCTCGTCGCGTGTTTCGCCAAACGTGATAAGTTTAGCAATAAGTGAATCGTAATACGGCGGAATTTCGTAGCCTTGATAGATGTGCGAATCCACGCGAACACCCGGACCGCCCGGAAAATGGAGCGCCGTGATTTTGCCCGGCGACGGACGATAATTGTGATACGGGTCTTCGGCATTGATGCGGCATTCAATGGCGTGTTTGCGTGGCGGAGCGTCGCCGATAGACAGCTTTGCACCCCCAGCCACGAGCAACTGCTCTTTCACGAGGTCAATACCGATGGCTTCTTCCGTTACGGGATGTTCCACTTGAATCCGCGTGTTCATCTCCATAAAGTAAAAATTGCGGTGTTTGTCCACAAGAAACTCAATCGTCCCTGCTCCCTGATAATCTACTGCTTTGGCGGCTTTTATGGCTGCTTCGCCCATTTTGCGACGCAGATCTTCGTCCATAATCGGCGAAGGTGATTCTTCAATCAACTTCTGGTGACGGCGCTGAATGGAGCATTCCCGCTCGTTCAGATGCACGATATTCCCGTGCATGTCGCCAAACACCTGAATTTCAATGTGGCGCGGCGATTCGACAAATTTCTCGACGTACAAATCGGGATTATTAAACGCGGCTTCGGCTTCCGTTCGAGCCGTGACGAACGCATTTTCGAGTTCGTCCATCGTCGTCACAAGCCTCATACCTTTGCCACCCCCGCCAGCAGATGCTTTGAGCATCACGGGAACACCCATACTCTCAACGACCGTTCGTGCTTCCTCCAACGTGGAAACAATACCTTCGCTGCCCGGAATTACGGGAACGTTTGCGGCACGCATGGTTTCTTTTGCCATGGATTTATTACCCATGCGCGTGATGGAATCAGGCTTTGGACCGATAAAGGTAAACCCGCAATCCATACAAATTTGCGCGAACTCTGCATTTTCCGACAAAAAGCCATAACCCGGATGGATAGCATCCGCGCGACTGATTTCGGCAGCAGAGATGAGCGAGGGAATTTTGAGGTAACTATTGCGGCTGGTTGCCGGTCCGATGCAAATTGCTTCGTCAGCAAAACGGACATGAAGAGCACTACGGTCGGCTTCGGAATAAACGGCAACAGCTTTGATGCCGAGTTCGTGGCAAGCACGGATAACGCGAAGCGCGATTTCGCCACGATTGGCGATAAGGACTTTCTTGAGCATAGTTCGTAGTCATTGGGCATTGGTCAGCAGTCAGTCGTAATCATTCCAACTTCTCACGTTTGCCAAATGACCAATGACTGATGACCAATGACTGTTAATCAAGTTCGACAATCATGAGCGGCTGATTGTATTCAACCGGTTGAGCATTCTCAACAAGAATTTTTACTATTGTACCAGACACATCGCTTTCAATCTCGTTCATAAGCTTCATTGCTTCCACAATACACAATGTGGAGCCAGCATTGATGCGGTCGCCAACCTGCACGAATGAAGCAGTATCCGGCGATGGCGAACGATAGAACGTACCGACAATCGGCGATGTGATTTGATGCGTTTTGGAGGAAGCCGTAGGTTTTACCTCTGCTGGAGGAGCTTGAATCTCAGGTGCAGCAGCTACGGGGGCGGCTGGCATGGGCGCTGCCACTGGAGGAGACTGTGGCATCATTGAAGGAACATGGTAGATGGGCGGTTGCGGCATGTATTGACCAGCATATTGCTGCCCAGCATACGGCGGCGGCGCAAACGATGCCATCGCAGAACCCTCACCTTGTTTGGTCATGCGAAGCGTAACGCCTTCTTCTTCAATCTCTAATTCAACGGCTGTACTCTCATCAAAAATTTTCAGAAGTCGGCGCAGGTAATTTAAGTCCATAGTTCAAGGTTCAATTATCTGAATGGGTACGTTTAATTGAAGACGCTTTGCTTACGTTTTTGTACTTTATGCTTTCACGCGCTCAATGTATGAACCGGTAGCAGTGTCAATGCGAATCAAATCACCTTCGTTGACAAAAATCGGCACCGTAATCGCTGCGCCCGTTTCAAGCGTTGCCGGCTTCATAATGTTGTTCACTGTATCGCCCCGAACGCCCGGCTCCGTGTGTGTTACACGCAAATTCACGTGTGCCGGAGCATCCACCGACATAACTTCGCCTTCGTTCGTGGAAATATCAACATTGACGCCCTCTTTAAGGAATTTTGCGACATCGCCGACAATTTTCGGGTCAACCGAAATTTGTTCGTAATCATCGTTATTCATAAATACAAAGCTGTCACCGTCTTTGTAGAGATATTGAAATACCCGTTTTTCTACCCGCAGAAAATCAATACTCTCGCCAGAACGGAAGCGGTTTTCGAGCAGTTTTCCGCTCCGAAGATTCCGCATTTTCACTTGATAGAACGCACGAAGGTTGCCAGGCGTGCGGTGTTCGGATTCAAGAACAAGACAAGGATCGTTATTAAACTTAATAACAGCGCCTCTACGCAAATCTGCTGTTGTACTCATAAAATCAGTTAGTCAACATGATGAATCAAGAATGCCATTGTTCAACAATTCTTAACTCTGAATTCGTAATGATAAAAAGTGAGGAGACGAGCGGATTTGAACCGCTGTAAAAGGTTTTGCAGACCTCTGCCTAACCGCTCGGCCACGTCTCCAATTGCCCTAAAAGTGCTTCGTTTTTTTGAAGTACAGACTACAAATATAGAATTTTTGCTAATAGTACGCAAAATTTCGTTTTCCCCACGATGCAAAAAACACCGAGAAAAAGACTATATGGCTTGGCACAACGTTATTGGAACGGCTTTAATGTACGATAATCCTTGCCCAATACGACACTGCACCGCACATAGAGTGTGGAATCTACGCGCCTGATAAGTAACGAATCCGCAATGCCTAATGCTTTGGCGGTTTTTTGGGCGGATAACGAGTCGCCCACGCGGTCTATCACAAACGAGCGTTGCACCGAAAACCGCGAATAATTCTCAATTTCTACAACATCGAAGCCCGTTTTACGCAGATAATTCATCGTTTGCCGCGCCACGCCTTGGTCGCCGCAGCCATTCAGGAGGTTGAGTTGGATTTGGTCGCCTTGGCGGACGAGCTCGTCCGAGCGTTCAATCACGGGGTTGATGGGGGGTGCAAATGCTTTGAAAACGCTCGCCATAATCACCAGTACGCCAAAGCCAAGTAATACCGCCACACTCACGACAATTGTGAGGCTTTTTTTCTTTCCCGAAAGCAGGTCTTGAAGATTCATTTGCTAGGGGCGAATAGTGCAAAAGAGTGAGCGAAAATGCTTGGAATACGACCAATAAAAAGCTTCCTTGGACGAGCGTAACTCACTCGCTGCAACGAACCCAGCACAAAATCACTTCATGGTATTTCTATGGTATTTCTATTGCTGTTGGGTCAGAAAACGGGTTGCTGGTAATTTGGCATAATATCTAATCGTTTCCCTGTGCCGCAGCCAACACTAATGCCGGACGCAGTTTTGTTTGTGCGAGGTTAGAAAATGGGAAGGGGACAAGAACTATTGCGCCTGTTGAAGATGGAGCCACGCCTCTTCCTCCTTGTCGTTAAGCCAATCTTGAGCAAGGGCTTGTTCACTCATGAATGCAATATCTGGCTCATCATTCAAGACAGTTATCAATACTCGCACCGAATGGCTTATGGTAATATTCTCAAGCAAATAAATACTTCCATCCGGTTTGAGAATGCCGTTTATTGTTTGTAGCATAGTGGAAATACAAAAAAGATTTTGAGCTTGAATGTAAGTGTTACTTCGTCCCTTCTTTGAACACAAAATCTATACAGAGTACTGCAGCCAGCATTAACAGCCGTAGCGGAGATTTTTTGTCAACATTTGGAGCAATAGAAAGCATGTAATTATCAGCCGAGGTAAATAATTCTTGTGCTAAACCTGCCCACTGTTTGGTAATCACCGCAACATCTTCGCTGTCTTTAGTCACAAATCTGAATTGTACGACATTGAAATCTGGCGCAATACGGCAGATCACTTGTCCCTGAGGATTGAGTACATCAACGTTCGCGCACCCCCAACCACTCAAGAACGCTAACCACGACCATCGTTGTCTAAATGCTCCCACAAGCTGTTCGTTCTTGTCCAATACTTCTATCTGCGACATCCAAAACGTAACTCCCCGGCGTACTATAAAAAGGCTGTCACCTCCAAGCGTTTGCGCGACTGAACAAAACGGCGTGACTCTCCTGAACGGAGTGAATCGCAGTATTTTGGTTGAAAATCCTATCTTCTCACGGCATTCCATCAAATGTTCATCTGTTTCGGCATCAAACACGTCGTAATTATTGGCAGCTTTGAAGATGCCGACGTGTTCTTTGATGAAA
>JANYIG010000117.1 GCA_025358765.1 Candidatus Kapaibacterium sp. | reverse complement strand
ACACCCCACGAGGTGCTTCTCGAGGAGACCGCCGACCTGCTGATGGCAAAACACCGCCAGGTGATGCAGTCGCGAAAGGCAATCTCGTACGAGCACTGGCTCGACTTCCCATTCGGTCGGGTCTGCTTCAACACCGCGTTGATTCCCTTCTTCGACTCGCAAGGAGCGATCTTCCGAATCGCCGCAATCGCCCGAAACGTGACCCAACAGCGGCGGATACATTCCCCGCGCCGTCCACCGCCACGCCCGTTGGATTATTGAATTGTGCGGTTACTCCTGCGCCATCGGCAAAAGGAATGGTTCCTGCAAGAGTGGAAACAGTTTGAGCGTGATTCGGCACTGCGCTCAAGAGCAGCAAGGCGGCAAGACAGCACAGTAAGCGGCGTGTGGTGCTTTTATTGATAGAAAACTCCGTAATCATCAAGGGTTCTCCACGTAAATTGATTGAAGGAAAAATTTGGACAGTGTTGGGATTCTTTGTTCGGAACCTCACTTCGTAATTCGTAATTCTCTTTTGGCTTCGTTCCACAGTTCATCCATTTCCGCGAGCGTCATGTCATTGAGCGCCTTGCCCTGCGCGGCTGCCATCTGCTCAATGCGCTGAAACCGTTTTGTGAACTTGCTTGTGGCATGTTGGAGCGCTTGTTCGGCGTTCAGGTTCTGGAACCGTGCAGCATTTACGAGCGCAAACATAACATCGCCAAATTCCTCTTCAACAGCCGCTTGATTGCTTGATTCTTGATTTGTCAGTTCCGCATGGAGTTCCGCAAGTTCTTCTTCGACTTTTTTCCAAACGTCGGGCGCATTGTCCCAATCAAACCCAACACGAGACGCTTTTTCTTGGGTGCGTTGGGCGCGGAGTAAGGCGGGCAGATGCTTGGGAACGCCTTCCAACACGGAAGTTCGCCCTTCCTGCATTTTTAATTGCTCCCAGTTGACTTTCACGGCATTGGCATCACCCGCAGCAACGCTTCCAAACACGTGTGGATGGCGGTGGATGAGCTTTTCACGCACGCGGTTCAGCACCTGTGCGAGGGTGAACGTCCCCGCTTCTTCAGCAATCACGCCATTCATCACCACGTGGAGTAGCACATCGCCGAGTTCTTTGGAAAGCTCCTTCGCGTCGTGTGCGTCAGCGGCTTCCTGTGCCTCATAAACTTCTTCAATCAACAACGGCATCAATGAGGTGTGCGTTTGCTCTTTGTCCCACGGACATTCGATGTGCAAAATCTGTACGAGTTCTACAAATGCGCGAAATTGTTCAATGGGGTCGTCAAGGTTAGAAATTGGAGGAACGGGGTGATTGCCGCTTGAAACGGCTGTAGCGGTCATAGATACTGATGATGGAGGCATAGTGGCGTATTGATGGTAAAGGCTTGTGCGATAATATTTTACCGCTTTCAAAAATACGACTTGGATATTTCTGGTTCAAATAATATTTTTGTAAGCTGTATCAAAAATACAGAACTGTATTTTTTGCTCTGTTTTTAGGCATGTACCGTCTGATAGCCACAGGCGAGGCAAACGTTCGATGCTTGATAATACTCCCGTCCCGGAGGTTTGCGAAGCAAGACGGAAAGCCGTGTACGACCAAAACGTGCAATTGCTAATGACATCGTTCTTGAATTAGATAGTGTTTTTTTGATTGTCATGCCAACCCCAGCTTTCACTGGGATAAATTTCGGTTGGCATCCATGTCTTCTATAAGCCAGTGGATTCCAGCCTTCGCTGGAACGACAGAAAAAGAAAAATCGTGTTTTTGCAGAACGAGGTTAAGTCATTAGATAACGTATAACGTAGATAACGACATTTATTTATATTTCATTCTTAAATTTTCAAAGGATTATTTCCGTGACACCGTACACAAAATCAACTACCTCGGCAAAAGCTGAGAATATTGAGCGTAAATGGTTCATCATTGACGCAAAAGGGCAAACACTTGGACGTTTTGCAACCCAGATTGCAACGCTTCTGCGTGGCAAGAATAAGCCGTTTTACACACCGCATGTGGATTGTGGTGATTACGTTATCGTCATCAATGCGAAAGACATTGAAATCCATGCAAAACGTCGTGACAAAAAAGAATATTACCATAACACGCTGTATCCGGGCGGCGCACGGTTCCAATCGTTCACCAAAGTGAACGTTGAAAAACCTGAATTTGCCATCGAACATGCGGTAAAAGGTATGTTGCCGAAAAATTCGCTTGGCGCTGTTTTGTTGAAAAAATTGCGCGTCTATGGCGGCAGCGAGCATGACCACGCGGCTCAACAGCCAATTGCTTACACGCTTCCGTACGATACGAGAAAGTGATGTCAAAATGCTGGCTCTGTTATGAAGCTGGCTGTTGAAGCACGATACAATAAAACATACAACATTACAATTCAAAAAAAATTCTTGCAATCATGGCAACAACAAAACATTACGCAACCGGCAAACGCAAGACTTCGATTGCGAAGGTCTATTTGTCGGCTGGCAACGGCAAAGTAATCGTAAATTCGCGCTCCTTGGAGGTGTATTTCACATCGGAATTTCAGCGTCAAGACATCATGCTTCCGCTCACCGTTACTGGTACGCTTGGAACCTACGACATAAAAGTAATGGCGCTTGGCGGCGGTAAAAGCGGTCAAGCCGGTGCAATGCGTTTGGGTATTGCTCGTGCGCTGATGACCATCAACGAAGAATTTCGTCCGATGCTCCGTGCTGTAGGCTTGACCACGCGCGACCCCCGCATGGTGGAACGTAAAAAATGCGGTCGTAAAAAAGCTCGTAAACGCTTCCAATTCTCGAAACGCTAAAATAATTGAACGGAAAATAATGGGTACGGGCAATTTTCAAATAATTGCCCATTGTATCCATTCTCAACTAACCCTCATGTGCCGGGATTGTTGCGGTGTGTGGCGCTTTGCAAGTCATTTTTTATACAATTGATTTCGGGCGTTAGCCGCACAAGAAGAACGGCGCAGGTGTTTAACACAACCTTTTTATCTCGTAGGAGTATTCATGTCGTATCTATCCGTCGAGCAGTTGCTCGAATCTGGTGCCCATTTTGGTCACCTTACCCGTCGGTGGAACCCGCAAATGCGGAGTTTTATCTTTACCCAGCGCAATAACATCCATGTTATTGACCTCCGCAAAACCCAGCTTCTGGTGGACATAGCACACGATGCGGCGCTCGAAATTGCCAGCCGCGGTTCAAAATTCATGTTTGTCGGGACGAAAAAACAGGCAAAAGAAGCTGTTTCCCGCGAAGCTACCCGTTGTGGCGCATACTACGCAACCGATCGTTGGTTGGGTGGAATGCTCACAAATTTTTCGACGATTCGCAAGAGCATTCGTCGTATTGATGTGATTGAGAAAATGGAAGCCGACGGTACAACCGAAAAACTCAAGAAAAAAGAACGCCTTGTGCTTACGCGAGAGCAAGAAAAACTCAATCGTGTTTTTGGCGGTATCCGTGAGATGACGCGCCTTCCAGGTGCATTGTTCATCGTGGACATCAAAAAAGAACACATTGCTATTGAAGAAGCACGTAAACTTGGCATTCCGATTTTCGCAATTGTTGACACGAATACCGACCCGAACTTGGTGGATTATCCAATTCCAGCAAATGATGATTCCGTTCGCACGATTGAGATTATCACAAAAGTGCTTGCCGACGCAGTGCTTGAAGGCAAGGAGTATGCTCGTATCAACGCTATAGACTCCGGTGCTGCCCAAGACAAAGAAGGATCGGAAGACGACAACCAAGATGACCGTGCACATCGTCAGATGCGTGGTCGCAAACGCAATGACCGTCCTGACCAACAGCGTGGTGGCAATAGCGGTGGTGGTGGTACAGCTCGCCGACCAGCTCCTCAAGCGGATGTTGTAGTAGCCGAAGCGCCTGTAGCAACAGCTGTAGAGCCTGTTGAATCAGCAGTGAGCGAACAAGCGGCAGAATAATGCTAACTCCGATTGGTAATGGCGAACAGTAGAAATTCCAAATACGTACAACTACAACCTTAAAATCTTAAAGTATCATGGCTGCTACTCTTGAACTTGTCAAAGACCTGCGCGATAAGACCGGTGCGGGCATGGCAGATTGTAAAAAAGCCTTAGACGAATCCAATGGTGATATGGAAGGCGCGATTGAATTCCTTCGCAAACGTGGTGCTGCCTCGGTTGCAAAGCGGGCTGACCGTTCTTCCAATGAAGGCGTTATTTTCGCAAAAACGACAACAGACGGCAAAGCTGCTGCTATCGTGGAAATCAACTGCGAAACAGATTTCGTGGCTCGTAACGATGAGTTTGTGGATTTTGCATCAAACGTTGTGAACGTGATATTGACGAAAAATCCATCAAACGAAGAATCGCTTCTTTCGGAAGACATCGGCGGCAAAAAGCTCGGTGACTTGTTCAATGAAATGCTGGCGAAATTCAGCGAACGCATACTTATCAAGCGGCACGAACATATTCAAACCACTGGCTTCGTGTTGGATTACATCCACACGGGCAACAAATTGGGCGTATTGATAGAATTTACCGCCGCTCCTGTCAATGATGGTGTTCGCTCTCAAATGCGCGATATTGCTATGCAGATTGCGGCAATGAGCCCATCCTACGTGCGCCGCGAGGAGGTTTCGGGTGCAACCTTGGATAAGGAAAAAGAAATCTACACCCAACAGGCTATCGAGCAAGGAAAAGAGCCGGAAATCGCAGAAAAAGTAGCGCAAGGTCGCGTCGAGAAATACTATCAGGAATTCTGCTTGCTTGAGCAGACGTTCGTGAAGGATTCCGGCAAAACTGTCACTGATGTTTTGAAAGAACTGAGTGCTGCCAACGGCGGCACGGTGGACGTTGTGAAATTCCGCCGCTACTTTTTGGGCGAAGAAGCCTCAAAAAACTAATCGTCATTGATACAAATGGCTCGAAGGATTTCCTTTCGAGCCATTTTTCTATGATTCCATGCGGTTTTAATCTTGAATTTAATATTCAAGCTATTCCCAATTTCTATGATGCAAACCACACAGACAACCTACAAACGCATTCTGCTTAAACTCAGTGGCGAATCGTTGCTTGGCTCGCAACAATACGGCATTGATTCGTCGGTGTTGAGCTACGTTGCGACCGAAGTGAAAGCCGTTCACGAGCTTGGCGTGGAAGTAGCATTAGTGATTGGCGGTGGGAATATTTATCGCGGAATGAACGCCGAAGAGCAGGGCATAGACCGCGTTTCGGGTGATTATATGGGGATGCTTGCCACCGTGATTAATTCGATTGCGCTCCAGAATGCTTTAGAGTTACGTGGTGTGCCGACGCGGTTACAAACAGCGATTACGATGTCGCAAATTGCCGAACCGTACATTAAGCGCCGAGCAGTGCGGCATTTGGAGAAAGGTCGCGTCGTGATTTTTGGGGCAGGAACCGGCAATCCTTATTTCACGACCGATACAACCGCATCATTGCGTGCCTCGGAAATCAACGCTGACTTGATCATCAAGGGAACGCGCGTTGATGGTATCTATGACGCTGACCCCGAAAAAAATCCAAACGCTAAACGTTTTGATAGAATCACGTTCCGCTATGCGCTGGAAAACAATCTTCGCATTATGGATCTAACAGCATTTACCCTTGCCCAAGAGAATAATTTGCCGATTATTGTTTTCGATATGGGCAAAACTGGCAACCTCAAACGCCTCGTAATGGGTGAGTCTGTTGGAACGATTGTGACGAATTAGGCGATGAATGAACGACCTCCAAACCAATGTAGTACTCATTTAATATTCATTGAATTCCCAACATTTTCTGAACCATTATGCCAGTGCAAGATGTCGTGAATAACGCCCAAGCGGCAATGAAAAAAGCAATAGACCATTTAACGCAAGAACTCGTCAGAATCCGTACCGGACGCGCTTCCACGGCGTTGTTGGATTCTGTTCGGGTGGATTATTACGGTACGCCAACGCCGTTGAGTCAAATAGGCACACTGTCTGTGCCAGACGCGCGTACCATCGTCGTGCAACCCTACGAAAAGCCGATGCTCGGCGTTGTAGAAAAGGCGATTCGTGAGGCAGATTTAGGCTTCAATCCCAGTAATGACGGCAATGTTATCCGTGTACCCGTACCGATGCTCACCGAAGAGCGCCGCAAAGAATTTGTGAAAATGTGCAAAAAAATCGCCGAAGATAGCCGCATAGCCATTCGCAACGTGCGCCGCGATCACAACGAGGTTCTCAAAAAAGTTGAGAAAGATGAGCATTTGTCCGAAGATGATCGTAAACGAGGCGAGGCAGATATCCAAAAACTTACCGACAAATTCATCAAAAACGTGGATGACGTTTTGGAGAAAAAAGAAAAAGAAGTGATGGAAATCTGAGATAGCAATTTTTCGACCATATGATTCCTTAAAGTCCCCCGTAGTGGGGATTTTTTGTTTTCTTCAACTCTTGGACGGTACGGGCGCAAATGGACATAACGGACACGATGGACAAAACTTTTGCACAAGCACATCGCCTCGTGATGCTCTACGGTTGGAATGCAATGGCATATCAAATTTTGAATGCTGGTATGCGGTATTGGTTTAGCGCAAATGGTAACGCGGTCATTGGCTACAAGCGCTATGGACGCTATGCCATTGTTGCAGGTGCTCCGATTTGCACGAACGAGCAATTGACAATTGTTGTAGATGAGTTTGAACGAACATTGCACCAACAAGGGGTGAACATTTGCTATTTTGGCGCTGGAACACGCCTTGTGGAGGCGCTTGCAGCGCGAGGTCCGTGGGATAGAGTATTACTTGGCGCACAGCCTGTGTGGAACCCGTCGCTTGGACGTTGGCAGGCTACCCTCGCCTCGAAACCTTCGTTGCGTGGGCAATTAAATCGCGCGGCGAACAAAGGCGTTCGCATGTCATTATGGCAACCAGAACGCGCCTCCCAAAACCCAGCATTGGAGCAATGTTTAAGCGAATGGTTATCCGCACGAGGATTGCCGCCGCTCGGTTTTTTGGTCGAACCGTATATTCTTGACAACCTCAATGACCGACGAATATTTGTTGCGGAGCAGCAAAATAAAGTTGTCGGCTTTCTCATTGCTTCGCCCGTGCCACAACGGAAAGGATGGCTCATTGAACAAATTATTCGCGGACAAGGCGCTCCAAATGGCACAAACGAGCTATTGTTCGATGCGGCTATGCGTCAGTTTGCCGATGAGTGTGTCGAATACGTAACACTGGGATTATCACCGCTTGCTCGCAAGCGTGACATTGGCACAGAGCTTCCGTCATCATCCGAACGTTGTTGGCTTCGCGCAGTATTCAGCCTTGTTCGCACTCATGGACGGCGATTTTACAATTTCGGCGGATTAGAAACGTTTAAGGCGAAATTTATGCCGGATTATTGGGAGCCTATTTACGCTGTTACGGGACAGCGCTCGTTCACGGTAGGAACGCTTTATGCTATTGCGGGCGTGTTTGGTGGGATGTCGCCCGTATTGCTTGCTATCAAAGCGTTAGGGCTTGCTGTGCGGCAAGAGTGGAGCCAGTTGTGCAAACGCACCAATCAATAAACCGTTCCCATAAAGCAAGCTATAGAGCAGAGCGGCTTTTTATTATATTTGCTTACGAAACACAAAATGTTCTCTTACTTTTTCGGCATTCCAACGTTGCATGAAAATATTCTTTACCGTTTCCCTTCTCGCTATAACGCTTGTTACTGTTTGTCCTGCCCAAACTCCAGATTCTACGCGATCTGCGGGAAAAATTCTTGTTGACGATATTTTTGCAGGCACTCAGGATGCACTGCGGTATTTTTCCTCGCCCGTTCGAGCATCGGGTCGTGATTGGCTGTTCGTTGCAGGCACGGTTGGCGTGACGGCTGTTTTGTTTCCCACCGATGAGCCACTCAATAATCTCATGCTTCGCAATCGTTCAACGTTCAACAACGGACTGGCGGATATTGGTCGCACCTACGGCGATCTTTTGTATCCGGCAATGCTGGCGGCGGGACTGTATGCAAGTGGTTTGGCGGCGGGCAACGAGGACGTTCGTGTCACGGGGCGTTTGATGGTGGAAGCGTTGTTTTGTGCGGGAGTGACGACGACGGCTTTGAAATCACTCATCGGTAGAACCCGTCCCTACGCTGAACGTGGAGCATTTGAATTTTCGCCACCACAGATAAACAACGAGCGTGTTTCGCTGCCGTCTGGACATGCAACAGTGGCGTTTGCGGTATCGTCGGTGTTGTCGGAGCGGATTGGAAATACGTGGGTGAGCGTGGGATTGTATGGGTTGGCTACCGTTACAGCGCTTTCGCGGATGTACAACACGCAACATTGGGCATCGGATGTAGTGTTAGGGAGCATCATCGGGGCAACCGCCGGGCTTGCCGTTACACGCTGGGAACGCGAGCGTGTGGAACGAGCCTCAAGCGGCAGTGCGCAAAATAACGTACAGAGTGGTGTACAGAGCGGGTTCCATATTTATCCTACATTCAACGGGCTTGCACTCGAATACCGTTTTCCGTGAAATGCCGTATCAACACCCAGCTACAAAGCACTCTGCAAGGCATGAAGCAGCGTCCGTGCTTGTGCGAAGATTGCCACATTGTGAACGCGGATAATGTTTGTAACACTTGCTTGTGCTTGCAACAGAAACAGGTGTGTCGCAAGTGTTGCGTAATCCCGTTCTTGAGGCTCAGCAATGCCAAGCAATTTTCCAAACAGAGATTTCCGCGAAACACCCAACAACAGCGGCACTCCAAGCGTGGCAAACTCATGATGATGCTTGAGCAATGTTACATTGTGTTCGACCGTCTTGCCGAAACCAATGCCCACATCCGCATATACTTCCTGAACGCCGCACGACCGCGCAAAGGCAATCTGCTTTGCCAAAAATGTGTGTACCTCCTGCACAACATCGTCGTAGTGTGGGTTTTGTTGCATGGTGCGTGGTGTGCCTTTGCAGTGCATCAACACAAGTGGCACACGAAATTCCCCCGCAAGTTCCGCCAAACGTGGTTCCTGTTGCAAACCTGAAATATCATTGAGCATCGTCGCACCTGCTTCCAGCGCAGCTTTGGCAACGCCGTATTTCACCGTATCAATCGAAATAGGAATCGTCGGATGTGCTGCGCGTATAGCGGCAATCACTGGGACTACACGGCGTATTTCCTCATGTTCCTGTACACTTTCCGCTCCCGGACGCGAACTTTCGCCGCCGATGTCCACCATATCAGCTCCCTGCGCGACGAGTTCCATTGCATGTTGTACGGCACGATCTGGCGTAAAAAAACGCCCGCCATCCGAAAATGAGTCGGGCGTGACATTCACCACACCCATGATGCGAGGAAATACGAGGTCGGAGAAAGCTGGCGGCATTAGCAAACAAAAAAAGTTGTGCAAAATTTCAGAGAATTTCCGTATTTTGGCAATCTTGCAATGTAAACAACAGTTTTTATATCAATTTATACAAAAAACGTCATGGCAAAGAAGACCGCCCGCCTGATTATTACGTTGGAGTGTACCGAAGCAAAAAAAGAAGGCAAACCTGCTTCCCGCTACACAACCCAAAAGAACAAAACAAATAGCCCTGACCGCATGGAAATCAAGAAATACAACCCGTTCTTGCGTCGCCATACGGTTCATAAAGAAGTGAAGTAAGCTACGAAATAGCTTTTGCATCTTTACCTTGCGGTAGAAATAGTAAAGCCGCACAATATCATCTTAAAAAAGATTATTTGTGCGGCTTTTTTGTTACATTCTGCTTTTTTCAAACTCAATAACGCTGGTCAAAATTTCCGTGAGGTCGCGCGTTGGTTTCCAGTCGAGCCGAGCGTTGATGCGTCCAATGTCTGGCACACGGCGCTGCATGTCCTCGAAGCCCGATGGATACGCCTCGGTATAGGGGATAAGGACGATTTCTGATGCGCTGCCTGTTTGAGTTTTTACTTTTTCGGCAAGTGCGAGAATCGAGACTTCTTCGGTGCTGCCGATGTTGTAGAGTTTTCCCGCAACGTCGGAGTGTTCTGCCAAACCTGCGATTGCGAGGATTACATCACGCACATCGCAAAAACAACGGCTTTGTGTGCCATCGCCATAAACCTTAATTGGGTCGCCGCGAAGTGCCTGTTGCACAAAACGCGGAATCACCATGCCGTATTGTCCTGTCTGCCGCGCACCGACGGTATTGAATAAACGAAATGGCACAACTTCTAAGCCATATTCCTGCCAATACGCCAACCCCAAAAACTCATCCACCATTTTGCTGGCAGCATACGCCCAGCGCGATTTATCGGTCGTTCCCAAAAGCACGTCATCACCTTCGTTGAACGGAATTTTGATGCCTTTGCCATACACTTCCGATGTACTTGCCATCAACACACGGCAGCCATAGCGTAGCGCGGTTTTCAGCACCATTTCGCTGCCCATAATATTCGTTTCAATCGTATGCACAGGGCGTTCCACAATCAGCTGTACACCGACCGCCGCCGCCAGATGCACGACAATGTCGGATTGTGATGCCAAACGGTCAAGTACCATCTGGTTCATAATATCATCACGAACAAAATGAAAATTCGGATGCCCTTGCAAACGCTGGATATTATCAATGTTTCCCGTGGAAAGGTTATCAAGCGCAAACACGGTGTTGCCTTGATTTAAGAGGTGTTCAGACAAGTGCGAACCGATAAATCCAGCTCCGCCCGTTACGAGATATGTGAGAGATTTCGATTGTGTATTCAAATGTGTGTTCAAAACGCATGCCTATAAAAACTGTGAGAGAAAGAATAATGTATGTCTGTGTGAATAACGCTGAACGGATGATACGTTTATACGTCTAATGCTGGTAAACCATCAATACTGACTGCATTTTTGAGGCTTCGGTACTCATGCAATTTTTTCTCATCCTGATGCTGCGTCCATTTATCCAATACATCACGTTCACGCTGGAACTCGTAGATGGGAACGGCGAAGCCACAAGAATCGGAAATCCGTGTGACGTGTACACGAATAATGGAGCGGATGCCAGCCTTCGGCGGGAAGAGGCTGTATAATGCTTGAAAGTCCGTATCGCCTTCCAGCACGACCTCGCCCTCGCCGTGGAACCGCACAATCTTGGGTTTATCGGAGAACGAACAGAACATCAGCACAATGCGCTTGTTCTCGCGGACGTGGGCAATAGTCTCTGCGCCGCTTCCCGTTAAATCCATGTACGCAACAGTGTTCCCGTCCACAATCCGCAAACAATCAAGACCTTTCGGAGAACAATTAACGTGACCTGTTGCCGCAAGCGGAGCCGTTGCCACAAAAAACATCTGCTGCTCACGAACCCACGCTTGCAGCGATGCGTCTATTTCGTCGAAAAGTTTGCCCATAAAGTTATTAAGCAAAAACACCCAAATCCTGTAGAGAAACCGATTATGCTATATTTTTCGGCTCATACAGTTGAATGTTTGGTATAAACCTAAAATCACGTTGGTTATAGGTGTAGAGTTCAATGCTGTGTACTACTGATGTCGCACCAATGATGGCATCGGGTATCTGCAATCCGTGACTAAGCCTGAATTTTTCAATGAGTTGGGTTGCTACTTGCGAAATATCGGAATCTATCTCAATCACATCATAATACCTGATATTCTTCTTCATTCGGGCAAGTTCGTTTTTGTCGTGCATTCCCTGATACAGCTCCATAACCGTGATGGAAGAAAGACCGACGTTACTTAGACCGATGATTTCCAATGCGTGAATAGTCTCTTGTCTGCCGTTAAAGGCGTGAATAAAAATATTGGTGTCACACAGAATCATACGTTCCAATCCCGTTGCCAGTTCTTAGCTCGCAGATCTTCCAAATTTCTGGGCTGAGCTTTCCAAATGCCAAAGAGTTCTTTCGCATTGAGTTTTTTATTCCCTTTCCTAATAGTCGGAGCTATAGTTGGGGAAATAACCCGCACATTCTCAAGACGCAACGTCGAGAACAATGTCATGACCTTTTCTAATTCAGCCGTATCCGCCAGTTCTATAGTGAGTTTCATGATCCCTTCCATCACGTAGATAGTTTGTATCAGCTCGCTTAAAATCGTAGTCTTTAAGCGGGCTGATAGGGGAGTTTTTGAACTACAACGTTAATATTTTACCGTTTTACGAACAGCTTCCACAATATCTTCTTTGCTAATCAAAATTTTGCGTTCCAACACTTTTGCAAAACCCACCGGATAATTTTTTGATGCCACGCGAGCTACGGGTGCATCCAAATAGCGGAAAAGTTCTTCTTGAATTGAGGAGGAAATTTCACCGCCGATGCCCACGTTCAAGTAGTGTTCATGCGCCACGACTGCGCGGTTTGTTTTCATCACCGAAGCGAAGACCGTTTGTTTATCCCACGGCGCGAGCGAACGCAGGTCAATCACTTCAGCATTTACGCCCTCTGCGGCAAGGTCATCTGCGGCTTGCAGCGCGAGATGAATCGCATTGCCATAGCTCACGACCGTTACATCCGAACCAGCGCGGCGGATTTTCGCTTTGCCAAACGGAATCATATACTCCTCGCCCGGATGCGATGTCGAACCCGGACGGTAATTGTAGAGAAATTTTGGTTCGATGAACACCGTCAACCCGCGCGACCGCAGTGCATGGCGCATCAGACCAATCGCGTCGTCGGCAAACGCCGGACAAACTACCCGCGCACCCGGCAAATGCGTAAAAAGTGCGTCGAGATTCTGCGAATGGTACAACCCACCTTGAATAAACCCGCCGCTTGCAAGGCGAATCACCATGTTGGGCGTATATTGCCCTTTTGTGCGCCAGTATTCATGCGTACATTCAATATATGCCTCCATTGCGGGCCAGAAATAATCGGCAAATTCTGCGCCTTCGACCACCACACGCACGTCGTCCCGATAGCGACAGAAACCGTTTGCCGTTCCGACGATAAAATCCTCTGCGATTGGCGCATTAAATACACGGTCATTGCCAAATTCCGTGAGCATGCCCTTTGGAACATTAAAAATGCCTTGTTTTTCCTTCGAGGCAACATCTTGTCCCCACAAGAATGTGTGCGGGTTGCGGCGAAATTCCTCTTTCATTGCGGTGTTGATGCCCTCGCGGAACGTCAACTGCGTCGCATTCGGGTCGCTGACAGCCTCTGTGCCTTCGTTGTACGACAATAGTGGGTCAGGAATAAGAAACTGTGTGTACGATTCAGGGTCAGGCTCTGGGAGCGGCTCCACGCGGTCTGCGGCGGCATAGAGTTCTACTTTGTTTTGTTCTTCTAACGTAATTATTTCTTTTTCCGTCAAAATTCCTTTTTCGATAATCGTTGCGCGAAGGCGTGGAAGCGGATCGAATTGGCGCATTGCCTCGATTTCTTCTTTTGTGCGGTATAGCTCGTGATTATCGGAATTCGAGTGAGAAAGCAAGCGGTCGCAATCAGCATGAACCATTGCAGCACCAGCGCCAGAGAGAACGTATTCTTTTGCTTGCTGCATTGCGCGGTACGACGCAAACGGGTCTCGCCCATCGCAATTGATGATTTTCAGGTTCGCAAAACCCCGAAAATTATCGGAAACCGTCAGATTTGCCGTTTGGTCTTTGAGCGGCACGGAAATACCGAATCTGTTATTCTGAATCACGAAAATTACCGGCACTTTTTCTTTGGTTGCGCCATTAACGGCTTCGTAGAAATAGCCTTCGGAGCAGGCGGAATCACCACCAGAGTAAATCACAAACTCATCGCCGTTGTATTTTTTGATAGCGCGAGCCGTGCCGACCGCCATCTGACAATGATTACCCGTGAGTGCTGAACGGTTTTGAATGTGAAGCGGAATGTTAGCAAAGTGATTGCTCATGTTGCGACCACCGGAACTCACATCGGCATCTTTGCTCAGACCGTTCATCAAAATTTGGTCAATCGTCACGCCAGCAGCAAAACACGAAAGCATGTCGCGGTAATACGGGTAAAAATAATCCTTCGCTTGACGGAAGATTTTGCCAATAGCAAGCTGGATGCCGTCGTGACCAGCATATGGAGCGTGGTACGACCAACCTTTGGCAAGTTTCAGGTAGTTCGCGGCTTTTTCGTCGAGGCGACGACCTAAGTGCATGATTTTGTACCACTCGACGATAGTTGCATTATCGAATCCTGTTGTATCGAAGAGGTAATTTGCTGGTCTGACTGCCGATTTCGATGCGGGGCTGTTTACAGGGCTTTTTGCAGGACTGTTTGCAGAGCCGTTCGTTTTGCTATTGCTTTTGTGGGCACTGTTGCCATTGGTGGCTGCGGGAGCTTCTGCTTTCTTAGGTTTCACTGCCGCAGTAGCTTTTTTCGAGGTTGCCATAATGATAAACTCCTGTTTGAAATTGATTGTATATAAAACGATTATTCGAGTTTCAGTTTGCAATCAAGCAAAGCAATATAAATTACAAAAAATTCATCAAAAAAATTATCGTTCGTCCATCGTTGCGGACGTTTGTCTGTAAAAATTCTTGCATGATGTTCGAATAGATGAAAAATCGGCGAGAAATCATGCGTTGTGAATCTTCCGAACAGACCGTAAAAACACACGTTCCAAACGGCTTTCTGTGGGAAACGTGAACACGACGAGTGCGAGCATAATCGCCGCAGAAGCTACATTCAGCCAGTAGAGCGGTTCCGCACGGAGAACACCGGAACTTACGCCCGCCAAACAGGTGAGCAAGCCTACAAGCGCTGCGCCTTCGCAAAACGCCAACCGCACTAACAGCGCCATACGGATAACCGCCAGCGCCTTTTCTTCTGGTGCGGTAACGGTTCGTCCACGACTGTCGAGCATGGCTACCGTCGCGTAATTTCTTAGCCGATGCGAGCCGAATTGCGCTTGAAATACGACGTATGCCAGCAAGTACAGAACGGATGCCACACAACCGTGAAGAATGCTTATCATCCGCATGAACGCTATCGCTTGCGGTGCAGCTTGAAAGGGTGTTTGCAGCGATTCACCCGCAGCAAGCATCATAGCTGGCGTTTGGTACGATATGGCTAAAAATATAATCATTGCCAGAAATATTACAATACCCGCTCCTAATGCGGCGTAGATAATCTGCAACACGCGGAGATTGTTTGTGGTCAGCGCACGGCGAAAATCGTCTATCGGAAGTTCAGAAAGTGATTGCATCGTTGTTAAATCCATCGTTGAAAAGCGTGAGTACAAGCATCCACCACAACTATATTCTCGTATTATTTTGTATCGTAGGGTAACGGGTTTGAAGATACGATTTTTTTCCCTTATGTTGCTGCTTCCTAACATGCACACCGGACGACATTTTTTCCACATCATCGCACAGTATCATCATGAATGTAAAAACCTTCGTTGCCTCGAACAGTAAAGTTCTGTCAAAATTCATCAAAGATGCCTGCACAACCAAGGGCATGGATACGACGTTTATGAATCTTGAAGGGAATTTATTCGAGGAATTGCAGCTCGCAGCGCCGGATTTGATTTTCCTGCAAGCCTCGCTGATAGATAAACCGGGCGAAAACCTTATTGCCAAAATCAAAGCGGACGAATCGCTCGGAGGCGCGTACATTGTGGTGTTTGCGTCGCGCCCGGAAGGTGCGGAATTTGCTTACAAAGTTGGCTCCGATGGTTTTTTACCGATTCCATTCAAGGCAGAACAATTTGACCAAATCTTGCGTTCTATCCTGAACATGCCGAAGGAAATTCTTGTCGTCAGCAAATTGGGAGAGCTTACCTCGTCATTAGAGCAAGCAAAAGAGCTGTTTGATTTTACGGTCACGTGGGCGCGTTCTGCGGAGGAAGCGGTCAAAATTGCCAGCGACCAGTTCCCCGACCTTATTTTGTGCGACTACGACTTGCCACAGCGCAGTGGTGCGGAGTTCAGCACACTTATTAAGCGTTCACATTTGCTGGGGCAGATACCCGTTATCGTCTTTGCACGCACAAACAACGCGGATATCATCGAGGATTGTTTTGAAGCCGGTTCCAACGATGTGCTTATGTATCCGTTCGACCGCGCAAAACATCTTCCCATCATTTACAACGTCGTCAAACCGCCCAAAAAGGGCAAACGTTTGATTGCGCTCGTGGTGGACGACAGTGTGACCGTGCGAAACCTAATTTCCAAGATGTTCAAACAGCTTGGCTACTTAGTGTTGACTGCCGCCGACGGACGCGAGGCGCTTGAACTCATGGCGCAGCAGAAACCCGACATCATCACGTCCGACTACGACATGCCCGTGATGGATGGATGGGAATTTTGCAGCAATGTTCGCTCGAATGAGGAAACGGCAGGCATTCCGGTGATTATGGTGTCGTCGCGTTCGACCGTGACAGACAAGCGTAAAGCGCGTTCGCTCGGCATTTCGGCGTATTTAACAAAACCGTTTACGGCGGATGATTTGGAGCGTATTGTGAAAACCACTGCCGCGCAAGGGTTACGTCGCAAACGCGAAGAGCGCCTCGAAAAATACGCCTCGCCTGACGCAATGAAAGCCGTGTGGGACGTGATTGCGGGTATTAAGGATGACCCCGCGCCGGAAGAGCGCTTCTCGACGTTGATGTCGTGTAATATGTGTAGTTTTTCCGCGAAAATCGGTGCGTGGAGCGATGCCGGAAAAATCGTGAACGAACTGAATAGCTATTTCGAGGCGGTGATGGGGATTATCATCGAAAAACAAGGCACGATTGACAGCATCGTGGGCGATGAGCTGTTGGTGCGTTTTGATTCTTCCGGCGATCGGCTGAATGACGCGCTGAATGCGATTGACACGGCAGTCTCGATATTTGAATATTTGGATAATTACAACGACGATGCTACCGAGCTTATCAAAGTTCGCATTGGCATTCACTCCGACACGTTTATTTTGGCAAATTTCGGCAGCAAAAAACATCGTCTGTCGTATTCTATGATTGGCGACGGCATCAACGTTGCGAAAGCGCTTCAGCGCAGCGCCGGAGCCAATGGCTGCCTTCTCTCCCAGGCGACCTACACTATGATTGAAGACAGTTTGGGTGAATTACCCTCGTTTGATGTGAAGGTTAAGGGCGGCAGCCATCACGTCAGGGCGTATCAGCTGTAGAGGAACATGAGAGAGAGAGAATGGAACCAGAAATCGCTACGAATTTTTACCCCAAAACTTGGCAACAGCTTCCGTGCTTGAGTTCACGTGAAGTTTTTCGTAGATGTTATAGATGTGTTTATTCACTGTTTTGACGCTGATAAAGACAACAGCAGCAATCTCTTTGTACGAATACCCTTTGGCAAGATAGGAGAGCAGTTCTTTTTCCCGTGGAGTCAATGTTTGGAGTGCGGGATCGGGCTGGAATGCTTCGACAACCTTACGGGCAATTTGCGCGGACATCGGCGCTCCGCCATCGCGTAGATTGTAAATAGCTTCCACAATCTGTGCTGGCGATGTTTTTTTGAGCAAATACCCCGTTGCGCCTGACTTTAATGCCTCAAAAATTCGGTCGGAATCTTGAAAAATAGTCAACATCATAATTTGTATGTTGGGGCATAATATTTTCAGACGTTCTGCGCATTCAGCGCCAGACATACGCGGCAAACCAATATCCATCAGGATGATTTCCGGTTGTAATGTGGGAATATTCGCAAGAGCGTCTTCCGCATTCGCAAAAACACCAACACATTGTAGCCCCTCCGCGCCATTTATGAGCGTTTGAAGAAAACTGCGATACTCGTGAATATCCTCGACGACAGCAAGCGTGGTCATAATATTGTCCTCAGGAATGTCCTACGATATCCGATGTACCTTCACAAATAACAACGTGGGCATCGGGTTGGCACGGTGTTTTTAACGAACGATGCAAGTTAGACAGACCTGTAGAAAGATGCCATACTGAAAATTCAGTATTTTGTTCCATGTTTGACAAGGCTTGTCTCGGGCAGCCCAGTGGATTGGATATAAAGAGTAACATTTGTCCCCCTGCCCTCCATACTCATTAGCTCGAACCCGCACCCGCACTCCCTCATGCGGTTTCGCATATTCCCTAAACCATTCCCAAGACGAGAAGTTTCCCCCGTGGCAAAACCCTGTCCGTTATCTGCAATTTGTATCTGAAACTCGATAGGCGTTTCCATCTGTAGCATGATAGTAACTTGGCTTGCCTGGGCGTGTTTGACAATATTATTCAGCGCCTCTTTCACCGTCAGGAAAATATTCCGTCGCAATGTTCCATACAGATGCAGCATAGGTACTGTATCTGGGAAATTAAAACGACATGTAATCGCAGTTTTATCAAGATACTCAATGGTATATTCACGAATGTATGCTGCAAGATGGTCGAGCGTGTCGTTTTTGGGATTAGTCATCCAGATAATACTGTTCAAAGACTCAATGACTTCCTGCGTTGCCCGCCCTAATTCACCACTTCCATTGTCACGATGGCTGCTGTTTGCGCCGATGCTGTCGGCAAAACCGGAAAGCAATAAGATTTTGGTCATGCCCGGGCCTACCTCGTCATGAATATCTTGGGAAATGCGCCCGCGTTCGTGCTCAATCGCCAATGCCCGCTCTAAGCGCTCCCGCTCTATTGCACGCTCGTGTTCCAAATGCTCAATGCGCTTGAGCAAACGCTGCCGCGACACAAATCGTGCCGTTCCCGCCACCCCGCCAAGCGTACCGACCACACACAATGCATAAAACCACGCCGTCTGCCAGAACGGTGGAATCAGACGGATGCGGAGCATAATACCTTCTTGATTCCATACCCCGTCATTATTGCAGGCTTTGACCCGAAAAAAATATTCTCCCGATGGAAGCGCAGCATACCGAACGGTACGCACCGCACCGCTTTGCACCCAATCCTTATCAATGCCTTCCATTTTGTATATATAGCGATTTTTTGCGGAATTCGTGTAATCTAACGCAGCAAACGTAAGCGATACGGTGTTTTCGCTGTACGGTAGCGTAAGTTCTTGCAACTGTTCCAATCCTTGCGGCATATATTTGGGCTTGTCATTCACTAATATATCGGTGAGCATCACTGGTGGCAGGTGGGTATTGTCACGCACAGAATCAGGAAAAAACATGTTGATGCCGCCAATGCCCCCAAATACCATTTTCCCGTTGCGTAAACGACAAAAAGCATTGGTGTTAAATTCATTTGCCTGCAAGCCGTCCGACACATCATAGTTACGAAATGTCGTTGTTGCCGGAGAAAATTTTGATATGCCTTTATTAGTACTGAGCCAAAGGTTACCAACATCGTCTGGCAAAATACCATAAACAACATTGTTCGGCAGACCGTTTTGTTCTGTATAACGCTTGAATGTTTGCGTGGTAGGGTTCAAACAATTCAACCCGCCGCCATCAAGCCCGATCCATATATTGCCGTTTGCATCTTCATAAAAACACTTCACCGTATTATGTGGACTAAGGCTCTGGGGGTTGTTGCGGTCATGAGCATAGTGGCTCACTGCGTATTCTGGCAACGAGTTTTTTGAAGCAGCCGAATTTGAAATTGGCGTAAAAGCATAAACACCCGACCCGTCAGTACCCGCATAGACTATACCGGAACGACTCACAAAAACATTGCTCACATCAAGATTACCCAGAAAGCGTTTTACATAACGCTCCGTCTGTTTGTGAAATACCTGTAACCCGCTTCTGTCTGTGGCTAACCACAAAAAACCATGCTTATCTTCGGCAATATGGCGCATAGAACGCCTTAGCAATAAATCACCCGTTGGTGTGGTGGAATCGAGCTGGTTAAAATAGCGGAAAGTATGAGTGCGCGGAGAATATTTTCCTAAACGATTGAAAGAGCCACCAAACCAAATATTGCCATCGTCGTCCGGATGTAAACACAAAATAGAATTTATCCGCACATCCGTTGAAGATTTTGCATCCTTGTATTCTGTAAACAAGCCCGATGTAGAGTTAAATGTACGCAGGTTATGGTCATATTCCGCAATCCATAATACTCCATTGCCATCCTCTGCAATGCCTTTCAAAAAATGAAAGCGCTCGTCCTGTTTTGATACTATAGAATTTGACAGGACGTATTGCTCAAACTTCTGGGGCAGCATGATGTTAAGACCACTTCCATTGGAAGATACCCACAATAATCCCGACCTGTCCTCATACATACACAATATTTGGTCAGCGCCGAGCGATAAGGGGTTGGAAGGGATATGATGGTACTGCGTAAATTTGTTCTGAACAGTATCGTATAAATTCAAACCATTTAACGATTGCACCCACATCCTACCTTGCCTGTCTTGATATGGTCTGCCAATCATATCAATTGGTTTATGGAAAGTTTGAGAACTGTTGTTACAACGAATCCACTGTTCTTGTCGTCCCGCAGATGCGGGGATAAATCGGTAGATACCCCTAATTGTTGAATCTGCATATGCCTCGGTCTCCGACCAGTATGAACCAGCTTTGTCCACATACACAGGCAGTAGTATATTCCGATACGGATGAATAGAAGACGGCGTATAAGAAACAGCAACAAAACGATTTGCCTGAGCATCATATTCAAATAATTGCCGTTCGACCCGAACTAAAAAGCGTCCATGATGATTTGGAACTCGTTGGCAAAATTTTCCCCGAAATACGTTATTACTTTCATCGGAAGTGGCAAACGTGACCAGTTGCCGATTGCGAGCGTTAAACTGGAAAAGTCCGCTGCTGGTGGTAACAACGAATCGCCCATCGAGTAGTTCGCTCATATTCCAAATACCGCATTTTTGAGGAGTGCGAACACTGTCTGGGTAATATCGGGTAAATGTTCCACTTGCTCGATCAAAACGATTTAAGCCGTTATACGTCCCCACCCACAAAATACCTTCATGGTCTTCATAGATGCTAAGAATCATACTGCTGGAAAGTGAGGTGGAGTCGGCGGGGTTATGTTTGTAGATGTTGAACGTATAACCATCAAAGCGATTAAGCCCGTCTTGCGTACAAAACCACATAAATCCATAGCGGTCTTGTAGCATCGCCACGACTGTACACTGGGAGAGTCCTTGCTCTGTGCCAATGCGACGAAATGTGAGGGGTTGTGATTGGATATTGTCGCACCACAAGAAAGCAACAACAACACAGCATAAGCACACAAATCGTATAAAAAATCTGTTCATAGTTCTCAGCTCCAACGATTACCCAAGAAATATCATCACAGTGAAATTAACAAATTTTGTCTCTTTGCATTCATGACAAAAAGTCAGAAGGAATGCCGATGTGTAGGTTACATGTATCCTTTTGCTTGCAAGCGGAACAATTCCGCATATCGTTCACCCTGTTCCAGAAGTTCCTCGTGCGAACCAATCTCTGCCAGCGTTCCGCCGTCCAAAACCAAAATTCTATCTGCCATCCGCACGGTCGAGAACCGATGGGAAATCAAAACCGCCGTTTTACCTTGCGTCAATTCTGCAAACCGTTGAAAAATTTCATATTCGGCACGGGCATCAAGCGCTGCGGTGGGTTCGTCCAAAATTAGCACCTGAGCATCGCGCATATACGCCCGCGCAAGCGCCATTTTTTGCCATTGTCCGCCCGAAAGTTCTGTCCCGCCCGCAAAACGCCGCCCAATCATCTGTTCATAGCCCTGCGGAAGCCCATCTACAACGCTGTCTGCCAGACTTTGCGCGGCAGAATGTTCAATGCGCGGCTTGTTTGTTTGCTCTTCGATGCGCCCGACAGCAATATTCGTTCCTGCTGTCATCTGGTACCGTACAAAATCTTGAAAAATCACGCCCGTTTCGCTCCGAAGTTCCGCCACATCGTAGTCGCGGAGGTCGCATCCGTCTAATAAAATTCGCCCTTCCGTTGGTTCATAAAGTCTTCCGAGCAGCTTCACAAGTGTGGTTTTACCAGCACCATTTTCCCCAACGAGCGCCAATTTTTCACCTGCTTGCAGCGTGAACGAGAGATTCCGCAACGCCCAGCGTTCGGAATTGGCATACTTAAACCCCACATTCTCAAAGACAAATCCCTCCCGAATCGGATGCGGGAAAGGAAGCGGTTTTTGGGGCGACGTGATGACGGGTTTAATTTCAAAAAACTCAAACAAATCGCGCAAATAAACGGCTCCTTCGGCTATGCCTGCAAAGCGCGACAGAACGGTTTCGAGCGAACTCCGCAGTGATCGGAACGAACCCGCTAAAAACGTTAAATCTCCCAACGAAATGGCTCCACGAACAGTTTGCAGGATAATGTAAACGTATGCTGCGTAGTAGCCTGTACTTGCCACCGCAGCAAGCGTAACACCCCAACTTGCTCGTTTGATGGCAAGGGTGCGGTTTTCGCGGTAATATTCATCGGAAAGTGTTTTGTAACGGTCGGTCAGAAAATCCGATAAACCGAAAATTTTTACTTCCTTCGCCGTTTCATCACTGGCTCCGATGAAGCGCAGGTAATCGAGTTCGCGGCGTTTGGGTGTCCATGAATTCATTAGCGAATAACTCCGCGCGTTAAAATTTGCTTCGCCGATGAAACCCGGTATCACCGTCACAAGCAGCAACAGCATAAGCCAAGGCGCAAAATAGATAAGTCCTGCCGCCAATAATACCATCGAAATCAAATCTTGACCTTGCATCAATGCTTGTGACATCAGATTAATGCGGGATGTTGTTTGGCGACGCGCTTTTTCGAGTTTATCGTAAAACTCAGAGTCCTCGAACATCTCCAAATCCATCGTGGCGGCGTGTTGCATGAGTTCGATGGAAGTTCTGTTGGCGAACAAATCGCCGAGAAGACTATCGGCAAGCGAAACGCCACGACTGAGCAGATCGGAAGCTAATGCCAATGCGAACTCCAGCGCAATAAATTCCCAAAGATGGCTTGCATCCTGCGTTTGATGTTGCACAAGCCGCACTACTTCGTCAATAATGAGCTTGCCCACATACAACGCCGATGCGGGCAATGCTGCGCGAAACAGGCGTAAAGTCACGCTTGCAAGCGTGAGCCACTTGCTGGTTTGCCAGATAAGCCGAAAAAAGCGCGGTAGATTTTGCAACGCGGTGAAACGCTCTTTGAACGATGGCGTTTTTCCTGAAGGATGAGAGCGGCTTGTAGGCGATGCAAACGGATTAAACGCTGCGAAAAAAGAACGAAGAGCTGTAGAAACGGGCATACAAACAAGAACAACCGTGAAACATCGTATGAATGTTTGCAAAGACGTTTCACGGACGTATGGATTTTCGCGCTAAGGAGTGATAATCGAATAAAGTCAAAGTCAAAGTCATAGAGTGCGAACGGAAGTTCGTACTCCATCTGACCTTTTTAGATACGGCTAACTTTGTCCTGTAAACATTGCTTTGAAGATATGCCCTGCCACATCAGGATTTTCTTTCAGGCGACGCACTGAATAACCATACCAATCATGTCCAAATGGCACGTAAATCCTCACTTTGTGACCATCACGGATAATCTCATCGCGCTTTGTTTCCCGTACGCCAAGCAGCATTTGGAATTCATAGCGATCAGCTGCCACGCCGCGTTTGGCGATTTCATTGCGGGCAAAATCGAGCAATACATCGTCGTGCGTGGCAATGCCAACGTACATATCGTTGTCGAACAGCAGCTCAAGAAGCGTTTTGTAATTGTCCTGTACTGCGGCGCGGTCTTGGAAGGCAATAGATGCAGCTTCTTTGTAGATGCCCTTGCAGAGCCGCACAGAGGTCTTTTGCGGAATAAGTGAACGAATATCATCCGCACTACGGTGCATGTATGCTTGAATCACCACGCCTGTGTTTGTCAGTCCTTCGTCGTACAAGCGACGGTAAATGCCGATAGTTTGCGTCGTGTAGGGTGAATTTTCCATATCCAACCGTACAAAACGTTTGATTTCACGCGCCCTCTCAATGATGGAACGAACGTTTTGATAGCAAAATTCCTCGTCAATATCCAAGCCCAACGACGTAAGTTTTACCGAAAGCCCCGATCTGAGGTCGTTTTGATGGATGGCATCCAAAACCCGCAACGACATCGCGGTTTCCTCGCTTGCCTGTACGCGCGATGTGACAAATTCACCTAATACATCCACCGTGCCGCTCGCGCCGATGCTATTGAGTTTGCGGACGCTATTAACGGCATCCTGCACGCTTTCGCCAGCAATATAACGGCTTGCAACCATGCGAACAACCGATTTTGGGACAAGGGGGAGTGTTTTGGCAATAAGTTCATTGAACATAGCTTTGTTTCGCTTTGCGTTTAAGAAAAATGAAGTGAGAAATGGAACGAAAGAATTTAGGTGAACAGCGTTGAAATGGTCAACGTGACTGCAAGCGCCTGTTGAAGGGCTTCTACACTCATGAGCGGTTGCTGACAAACGAAATTTTCACAGATATATGCTGTTGTCACGCCATTGTGAGCGATTTGATAGTGCGCTTGTTCGATAAACGGCGCTATCTCATTTGGTGCGGCGTTGAGTGCCACGACCGCATGAGGCAAAAATGTTGTTGCCACAAGACGCATCATTGCTGTTGTTTCGGGCATCTGCGACTTTCCGGCAATAATTATTTCTTGTGTTCCACCACGCAAAAAATCGTCCGCTATGAGCATTTGCGCGAAGCCCGTCGGGTAGGACTGTAGGGAGGACGCAAAGTGGGTAACAATGCCCTGTGCAGCATCGAGGTATGTTTGATTGCTCGTAAGCCTACCGACCCGCGCCAGCACCATTGCCGCAACGGAATTGCCCGACGGAATTGCACCGTCATACGCTTCTTTCGTTGTCATAATCAGTGTTTCATTGTCTTGTGCTGCAAGAGCTAATCCACCTTCGTTGGCGTTGTTTTTGAAGAGTCGCAACATCTCCTCACACAGATGTAAAGAGGCTTTCAGATACGTGAGGTTGAACGTTGCTTGATATAACTCGAACACGCCCCACGCCAAAAACGCATAATCATCCAAAAACGCCGGAATAGCCGCTTCTCCCTCGCGCCAACGGTGCAAAAAGCGTCCTTCGTGTGTCATCTGGCGGGAAATAAACTCCCACGAACGTTCGGCGGCTTGCAGATATACGGCGTTTTCCAACACTTTACCGCCGATAGCAAATGCTGCTATCATCAATCCGTTCCAGTCCGCCAGCACTTTATCATCTTTAAGCGGGTGAATGCGATTTTCTCGCACGTCGAACAGATGCGTACGCATGATGGAAAGCCGCATTCGGAGTTCATCTGTATCAATGCCTTGTGCGGCGGCAACCTCGCTAAGGGGCGTTCGTAAATGAGGAATATTCTCACCCGTCTGTGCGCCAGTGGCTTCATCCGCGAAATTGCCGTCTTCGCGGATGTTGTATGCCGCGCAAAACAACGCGCCATCCTCGCCACCAAGGGTTGCCAAAATTTCTGTATGCGTCCAGACGTAAAACTTTCCTTCATGCCCTTCGCTATCGGCATCCTCGGCAGAATAAAAGCCGCCATTCGGCGCGGTCATGTCGCGCAGCACGTAGGTAAAGATTTCTTCGGCAATACGACTGTACACATCATTGTGCGTGACTTGGAAGGTTTCCAGACAAGCAATTGCCATCATTGCTTGGTCGTAGAGCATCTTCTCAAAATGCGGCACAAGCCAAAATCTATCCGTACTGTAGCGGTGGAACCCATAGCCGATGTGGTCATACACCCCGCCTTGTCGCATAGAGCGAATCGTCTGCTCCACCATCGTAAGCGCAGCGGCGTTGCCCGTGCGTTTGTGATAGCGCAACAACAACATCAGATTTTGCGGCGACGGAAACTTCGGTTGGCTGTTAAAGCCGCCATAGTGCGGGTCGAAGGTTTGTTCATAGCGTTCAAAGGCACGAGCAGTAATGTCCGCAGGTAATTCACGGGCTTCCGACGAAGCTGTGCGATTGGTTATTTGCCCAGTGATTGATTCGCTGGACTCTTCGAGCTTTTCACGTTCATTCACCCATGCGTGCTGGATTTGGTCAAGGATATGCGGAAAACCGGGGCGGTTGGAATGATTCTGCGGTGGAAAATACGTTCCCACAAAAAATGGCTTTTGAGCTGGTGTCATAAACACGGAGAGGGGCCAGCCGCCATGCCCTGTTAATGCCTGACAAAATGCCATATAAATAGCGTCAATATCCGGTCGTTCTTCGCGGTCAACTTTCACGGCGATGTAATGCTCATTCAGAAACGCTGCCGTTTCTTCGTTTTCAAAAGATTCGCGCTCCATCACATGACACCAATGACACGTGGCGTAGCCGATACTAAGAAAAATCGGTTTGTCCTCGTGTTTAGCGCGGGCAAACGTTTCGTCGTTCCATGCGTTCCAGTTCACCGGATTATGCGCGTGCTGCAACAGGTACGGTGATTTCTCGTGAATGAGCGCGTTTGTATGCTTGTGTTCCATGAAAAATGATCGTGGAAAAACTATCGTGATTCGTGCTGATGTATTGGGTTCGTAGCGCCAGCCCTCCAGCTTATCTGCAAGTTTGCAAGATAGCAAAATTCGCATTATCAAACGACAAACGAATGTGGAAGAAAATTCTGAGACAAGTTCTTAGGCTGAGTGCAGAGTAATGACGATCTCTACGCCGTCGTGGTCGCGCAATTCAAACGAACATCGCTCGCCAAACATCAATGCCAACCGTTCCTGAACGCTTTGAAGCCCGTGTCCGCTGTCGGAGGCGCGTCCTGTCAACCCCGCACCATCATCGCGGATAACGATGCGGCATGAACGTTCATCCACTATGGCAGTGATAACAATCGTTCCGCCCGCTGCTCGTGGTGCAACGGCATATTTCACACTATTCTCGACGAGCGGCTGTAGCGTGAGTGCGGGCAACAGCACGGTTTTCGCGTCGCCTTGCACGTCAATCGTGGTGCGGAGCCGCTCGGCAAGCCGCAGATGCTCCAACTCAAGGTACATTCGCACCACGTCAATCTCTTCGGCGAGCGTTGCCGTGTTTTTGGCGGAAGCGCCGGAACGATGAAGCGTATAGCGAAAAAGTTTAGAAAGTCGCACTACTGCTTGTTCTGCTTTTGCCGCATCAATACTGATGAGGCTTGCAATGGAATTCAGCGTATTGAACAAAAAATGAGGATTGATTTTCGCCTGAAGCGCTTCCAACCGAGCTTCGGCAGCAGCCTTCTGTGCTGCCAGCGAGGTAAGTTCTAATTCCTCTGTGCGCTGGCGAAGGCTGCGGATGCGGTCGCCAAGCGGCAGAGAAAACAATATAGCCATCATAACAGTCCCAGATTTCATGAAGGATTCTGTGAGGATATTCGATGGTAACACGCCAATATGCAGTAATTCTTCGACCAAAATTGCTGCCGAGAGCGTCCACGCCGCTGCCAGAAATACCCGCGCCGTGCGGTTTCCGCGCCGTGTTTGCATCAGCGCAACAAGGGTCATCACTACGACGCTGCCGGTGGGAATAAGAGCGTTCATAATTCGGTCGAATGTGCTCAATCCATGCTCCACGAATTTGTTGGTGGTGAAGCCTGCAATCCAAAACACCGACGAAATCATCATTGCTGCTCGAAGCGCCTTATTCCATTGCTCGCGTCGTGCCTGCCGCACAAGGTAGAAAGAAGGCAGAGCCACCACAGCAATAAAAAATAGCGTGTCCGCCTGCCAGGTGTGTACGTATCCAGCATTGTGAATATAGACAAGAAATTTTAATGCCACCAATTGCACCGACGCAATGGTAAAAATCTGCAAAATGGCATCAGAGCGTGGCATTGAGTTCGCTGTTTGCAAAAAATTCCGTGCAAACAGTGTCAAAAACACAAACACTGCGCCGTTCAACAAGCCGCGCCCTTCTTGATTCCAGACGTTTGCCCGTGACCAAAGATATTGATACGCCAAGCCGTCGTTCGTGAATTGGATTAGCCACGCAATCAGCATAAACAGTGATGCAAAAAGATAACTCCGTTCGCGGACAATCAGAAACAACATAAGATTGTACAACGCAACAATCATCAAAATGCCGTAGTACAAACCCAGAACCAACGTTCGGGCGGAATCGTATTCGTAAAATTGAGCAGTCCGCCAAATCGTCGGCGCAAGACGTATTGGTTCGCCGGAACAGATGCGAGCATAACACACGAACGGCTTCCCGTACTGGACAGGCAGCGATGCGAATGGAATGATGACATGGCGGTGTTGTGTGGGGCGTTGTACGAACGGCAGATATGTTCCCGTTGTGATAGTTTGAAAATGTCCCGTCGGATCTTGGACGAAAAACTCTAAAAAGCCGATATTGGGGTTATTGAACTCTAAAAGCCAGTCCGTGCCTTCTTTTTCGGGTATATCGTTTACGAACACCATCTTTATCCAATACGAGGAATTAGAATAACCTATATTCAGCGCGGGCTGTGTGTAATGCTGGAAGCGTGGCAAAAGCGGATTTGCGAGGATGTCGTCGAGCGAAAGTTTATTTGTTGTATCCTCGTAAAGAAGCAGGTTTGTGGTAAGATTGTAGGCGTGCTGACCGCTCTGCAAGCGCGTGATGCCGAACGTGCTATCGGCAGTTGAAAGTTCGGATGTACTGACAGGCTGTGCGGATGCGGATTGCAGCGCGGCGCACCACAATAGAATGGTAATAACGAGAAGTATCGAAGCAACGTTCCATCTGTTCCAGCACATGAGATTTTGGAATAGAGTCTCAAGCCTCGGGTTGAATCGTGCTTTGGACGTGTTTGAGTGCTGATGCGGCTAATCCAAGCCAGTGTTCGCGGTGTTCGTAAGGCACTTGTACCCATTCGCGCATTGGGCGGTGTTTGCCGGATGGATCCCACAGTTCTGCTCCGAACAATGCCATTGCAAAACGATGGTCTTCTTCGCTCAGTTTGAAAACCATTGTATCCTTAAAAAACACTGCAAATGCCTTCTTTGCTATCATCACGACGGGTTTGCCAAACATCGTACCAAGCGCTGCATCGTTGGTTGATACTATTTGATTGGCAATATCACGAAAGAGTTGTTCTGCGTCGCTCATAACCGGCATCGGTGTTTGTGAATATCAAGAGGCAACAACTTATCGCTTCTGGTAATGATGTACAACGATTTTTCAATGGTAATGATTTTTTTGATTTTTTCATCACATAGGCGAAAAAATGCTCGTGGTTTTGTAGTTTTGGGGCGAACAGATTTTATATCATGCTTTATTGCCAAAATATGACACGAATTTTCCGTTTACTGTTTCTGCCCATAGCCTCGTCATTGCTTGTGTTGCTCCTTGTACAATGTGCATCGGTCAAACAAACCGTACTACTGCCGGAGCTACCACCGCAAGAGCGCATCACTACTACGCAAGTGCCATATCCTATCTTGCTATTGCACGGATTGGGGCAAAAATCTGCCGTATGGGATGCCTACGCCGTGCAATATTACGAACGGGATATGAAACTTCGGTATGGCGGTGTTTTGAAAAAGACGAATGGTCAATATATGCTTGAAAGCAAAAATCCATCGGGCGCGTCTGATTTTTTTACGGTGTCGTTTTCCAATCCTATTGATTCCATCGGTGCATGGAAAAATGAGCTTGAACAGTACATCCGGCTTGTGCTGGAGCGGACGCGGGCAGAAAAAGTGATATTGATAGGCTACAGCATGGGCGGCGTGGCTGGCAGATATTACCTGACGGAGCACATCAACGACCACCACGTTCGGCGTTTGGTGACAGTCGGTAGTCCGCATCAAGGCTCACCATATGCAAAAGTCTATCAATGGAAAACAGCCTTAGCGAATGCTGCGAGGGAAACATCGAATCCGCTCGCATCAATAGCGCTGAATCAAGCGCTCAATGTAGTGAAGGGTTTGGAGCGCGATGTGCCGTTTGATGCGTTTGCCGTACGAGATTTATTGCGCCCTGAAGATGGTGGTGAGTTTATGCGGCGCACCGGAGTCACGCAACATCCGCTTGACATTGAATACATCAGCATAGTCGGGAAAGTAGAGGTATTCAAAGAGCTGGAAGGTTTGAGTAAAGCAGGTGTACAGGAACTTTTGCGACGGGTGCTGGAGTTCTTGGGTTTTGGATTAGAATCGCTTTTTACCGAAGGTGACGGTGTAGTCAGCGCTAAAAGCCAGACGATTACGGAATTACCGTGGTTTCAGGCAGACCCGAATCGCCGTCGCATTGCCCGTACCATCACGCTTTCGACCGTCCACGAAGATCATCTTCGCAATAGCACGGAAATTCAGCGCGTGTCGCTCGAAGATCAGCCAGAATTTAAGGGCGCGGAGTTTTATCAAATTGGCGGGAAGCCAGCACTCGTCGTAGAGTTCGGCGACAATCTTCCACCACAAACGCTTACAGTGACAATTACCGTAAGCGACTTGCAGAACCCCAAAGCCACACCACAGCGCTTCAGCATCCCGAACGAAAGCGTTAGCCTCGTTCGCAAGCAAAACGGCACCGTTGTGGCGCAAGCGGTACTCCCGTTTCCGTCATCGCTTGATGTCAGCAAGCCAATGGAATTTTCCTTCACTGTCAAAAACTCCTACGGAAACCAATTTACCAACACAAAAAGTTGGGTTGTACGATGATTTTGAACCCCTCGCGGTAAATTCCTTCGCGGTAAATTCAATTCAAGTTCCGTATTTTGTAGCATTAGCGTTACAATCTCTCGCAACCTCATAGCTAAATCCATGAATAAATTTCGCAACGCCGTTCCCATTGTAGCCGCTTCAATCCTTGTTTTGCTGGCACTGACGTGGTGCAACAGACCCAAAATTGACGGTTCGCAATCCGCCCAGAACCCGCAAACAACAGATTCTTCCAAACCCACTTCCAATCAAAATCCCAATCAATCTTCGCCGACTATGAATGCCGCTCCACCGCTTCCCGTCTATATTCCAGAGATTATCCGCACCATTCCGCACGACCCCGAAGCATTCACGCAAGGATTATGTTTTTATAAAGGTGAACTCTATGAAAGTACAGGGCAATATGCGTCGTCCAGCTTGCGGAAAGTGGATTGGAACACAGGCAAGGTATTAAAGCAAATCAACGTTCCGGCGGAATTTTTTGCTGAGGGTATGGCGATTGTAAACGACCAGGTTTTTCAACTTACGTGGCGTGAGCAAACGTGCTTCGTTTACGACGCACATTCCTTCAAAGCGAAACGTACATTGAGCTATTTTGGCGAGGGCTGGGGATTGACCAACGACGGTGAATTTTTGATAATGAGCGACGGATCGAACCTATTGCGCTTTATGGACACGACGGATTTATCCGTTCGCAAGACGATTCCCGTCACCTACGAAGCCAACGGTTACACTACGGCGCTCAAAAATTTGAACGAACTGGAGTTTATCAAGGGCGAAGTTTATGCTAATGTGTGGTTCTCAGACTCCATAGCCCGCATCAATCCTACCACGGGTAAAGTGACGGGGTGGATAGACATGAGTAGCCTCATTAGCACACAAGACAGGCAAGAAAACAACGTCCTGAACGGCGTTGCCTACGACCCCAAGCGCGATAGGATGCTTGTAACAGGGAAACTTTGGAGCAAAATGTTTGAAGTGAAATTGAAATTACGCGATATGCCTGTTTCTGCAAAGTAAGACGTTATGGATTCGACAGCCTTCTTTCTTGACCATTGGTGTAGGTGTCGCGTTGGCGATATTGATAGTGTTTGCTTTTACAGGAAGATTTTATACAATTACGATTCCGCCAGAATACGGCGCTCTTATTGGAAAATAACAGCCGTGTTGCGCCCATTCTGCGGCGTGTAGGAACAGTATATGCGGTTGTGGTTCCGGCTGGATTAGCGTATATTCCGCTCTATCTTTTGTTTGCTAAAGCACTCGGTACGTAAGACAGTATGTACTTTTATCCACTAACGTAAGGCTATCCCGTTGCCGAGTCGAAAGGCAACGTGACAATAAATGTCGCACCTTGCCCCAACTCAGATTCGCACCACACGCGACCATTCATCGCCTCGACAAGTTTTTTGACAATGCTTAACCCTAAACCCGTTGAGGATTCTTCACCCGTAGGTCTCGCAGAAAGTCGCATAAAACGACCAAAAAGGTTTTCTTTGTCCTCGTCGGTTAACCCCGGTCCTTCATCTTGCACAGCAACACGTACGCCATCAGGGTCTATACTCACACGTATCCAGACACTTTTGCGATACGGCGAATACTTAATGGCATTAGAGATTAAATTTTCCAATACTTCCCGTGTTTTGCCGACATCGGAGCGAATCGCAATATTATGCTGAGGAAGCTCAAGGAAAAGCGAAATTTCCTTCTCTACAGCACGGTGACGATATGATTCCGCCAAGTTCTCTACCAATACAGATATGCTGAGTGTCTCGATAGTCATCTTCAGTTCGCCGGATTCCAACGCATTAATATCCAAAAGATTATCAATAAGCTCCGTCATTTGTAAGGCTACAGATTCTATATTGTCGAGGTGTGTATCAATCTCGTCGTCAGAAAGTTTATGGCGATACCTTCTTATCAGCCCGGAAAGCAATACGACACCGCTCAGTGGGCTTTTTAAATCATGGGCAACAATACCAAGAAATTGGTTTTTTTCGTCATCTAACGCACGCAGTTTCTTGTTCTGGTTGGCAATCTGCTCGCTTTGCTGAACAATATGATGAAGTGCACGACGAAGCCGCACATGTGTTTGCACTCGCGACAGTAGCTCTGCGGGGTTAAATGGTTTTGTCACATAATCCACCGCGCCTAAGCTAAATCCCTGAATAACAGATTCTATTTCTGTATGGGCAGTTAAAAAAATGACAGCGATATCCTGTGTAGCTGGATTTGCCTTGAGGCGACGACATACCTCAAACCCATCCATTCCTGGCATGGAAACATCTAAAAGGATGACCTCCGGAACAATTTCAGATAAACTTTCCAGTGCCTGTGCGCCGCTTGTGGCAAACGCCACATCATATCCATTCTCGTCGAGAATATGACCAAGTACCTGCAAATTTTCCAATACATCATCAACAATCATTACTAATGCTTTTTCCTGTTTACTGTTATGGAGAATAGTATTCACGAGTTCGCCTTTCCGTTTGAAGAAGTGTCAGAATAGATTGTAGTAGAACGTACAATCTCAGGATAATCATTCAATAGTTTTACCAACATCGAAATATCAAACCGCGCCGCCGCTCCCTCCAAACGCTCGGCGTATTCCGTCAGCTCGGCAAACGGCAACCCATCACTCCGAAGCCGATGCGCCAATTCCTTGACATTCACCGCAAACACCCTCACCTTGCTCGGCATGATTGCTCCCTTGAGAGCCTGCCATTGCTGCCGCAAGTCACCTTCTAATGCGCCCACCACTTCCGCCAAACGCTCCTGCTCCTCTGCCGTCAACCGCCGCTCTGCCAGCAACGATTCCTCTGCCTCGCCCGCTCCGTCCGCTCCATCCGCTCCATCCTCAAATGTGGTTCCCGTCAAACGCCGTCGGTACGCCACGAATTTCATCGCTTCGGTCAACACCGCCCGCCGATTCGCCGGCTTGCTCAAAAATCCGTCACACACCTGTCGCATCTGCTGCTCGAACTCCGTCATCGCCGATGCCGTCACCGCTATGATTGGTATCCCCGCCGTTGTAGCATCTGCCTTCAATATCTCCACCGCTTGTGTGCCGTCCATCTCCGGCATCCGCATATCCATCAATATCAACCCAGGCTTCAACTCCTGCGCCCGCTCTACGGCTTCTA
>JANYIG010000062.1 GCA_025358765.1 Candidatus Kapaibacterium sp. | reverse complement strand
GAGGCGTGCTTCGTGGCGGTTGGAAAGAACAGAATACTGCACAATAAGATGCTGATATTTCTGAAGCAGTCCCTGAAACGCAGTAAAAAGCGGAGTTGGGTTCATGCCTTGCTGTTTACACTAAAAGATTGAGGTCATGCTGATACTCGGAAACAGCATCTATGGCTACTTCCCACTCCATACTGTCATTCTCGCGTTCCAAAAGTGAGGGTGCGGTTAAGGTATGAAATTGGCGGCAAAATGTTTCATACTCGACACCATATTTCACTGTAAAATAATCAATTCTGCTCTGATAATAGATAATACGTTGTTGCACCATATTCCGTGCCTGCTCACGGGCAAAACTGATAATGTCGGCATAGCCAAAAGCGAGAACGGTATTCGTAAGTATTTGTTCTTCGAGGGCATTCATGGTAATGTCTTGAATGGTAGGAAAGCAGGTGTATCAAAGACTGCTGCAATATACGGAAAAAGCATATCAGGGAAAACGATGGTGTTTCTGCTTTCCTTCAGGATGTTGCCTTATAATTATTTGCTCCTGGAACTGTTACGATTATCCTTCGCTTGTACCCGCACCGCCGCGCCGTGCGCCAGCGTAAAATGCCCCTCGGTCATCACCACCGCGCCCGCATCCAGCCCGCCTGTAATCTCCACAAATCTATCGTTTGCCGCACCTGTTTCCACGTAGTTCCATTGTGCAAGAGGTTTATCCGGTGTGCCGACAAGAGAGAAGACCACATTACGTTTGTCGCGTGAAAGTAATGCTGCCTTCGGAAGCAACATGCGATTCTTCAATTCTTCGGCAACAATACGTACTGATGCAAACATTCCGGGAGCAACGGCTATCGTTACTCCATTTTTCCCATTCGGCGTTCCGCTCCTGCGCGATGCTCCGTTTAGCCGTATCGTAACGGTGTAGGTTTTGCTGTTTGGGTCGGCAAGCGGGTTAATAGCAAGGACGGTACCTGTGATAGTGGTATTCGGCACTGCTTGGAAGGTGGCTTCTGCTGCTGAACCGACACGGATAAACGGTAGTTCAGTTTCCAGTACGCCCACATCAATCAGCAACGACGACACATCCAGCACCTTGCAGAGCGTTTGTCCTGCTTGGACGTATTGCCCGACGGCAAGTGCGGAGTTTGCCACCACACCCGTAAACGGCGCTTTAATGGTGCAATATTCGAGTTGGAGTTGTGCCTTTTCCACGCCATTTTTTGCAGCGCTGAGTCCCGATTTGCTTTGCATGACGGTTGTGCGTTGCCCGCCGGAGGAGAGCAATTCTATTTCCAACATTGTTTTGCGATCAGTGTAATCTTTTGCAGAGACTCGTTGCGCGGCGCGAAGGCTTTCCAGTTCGCCAAGTCCTGCGTTCACGCGCTTTAGGGTGGCGGTGATGTGTTCTTGTCGTGCGCGAGCTTGCGCTTGTGCGCTTGCGCCCGTGTCTGCCTGTTCACGGAAGGACAAGCCAAATTCCACTTGTGCTTGAATCCGTTTGTCATCTGCTTCTTTGAGAGCAATCGCAGCTTCGCGGCTGTCGAAGCGAACAAGCATTTGCCCTTTGGCAACGGCGCTACCATTGGCGGGCGGCACGACTTCCACAAAACCGGCAGTACGAGCAACAATATCTACGCTTTGTGCCGCACGGGCGCTGCCGTTAGCAGTGATGAATTTTGTCAGCGTTCCCAGCCGCACAGTGTCTATCTCCACCGGAAAAACAATATCGCCCAGACTTTCGTAGTTGACGGTGACATTTGACCGTGAAGTTTCGGACGATGCAGCTTGTGTACTTTGTCCTTTGAGAAAAAACATATACACCAAGCCGATGCCAATAACCGTGATGGCAATAAGCCGCCAAAGATGACGACGAAAAAAAGCAAGCATAACTTTTTAGAGAGAATTGGTATGTTCTGAAATTGATTCTGTCTGAGTAAGTACTAAACGTTTTGTTTTTCGCATTTGTATTGCAGCTTGGATATTCTCGACAAGAGCATACAACACCGGAATCACCACCAGCGTCAGCGCCGTTGCCGTAACCAAGCCGCCAATCACCGCCAGCGAAAGCGATGTGCGTAATTGCGTTGCTGCGCCCGTGCCAAGCATCATCGGCACAAGACCAAACATCACCGTGAGCGAGTTCATCACTATCGGGCGGAAACGCTCCTGCCCGGCTGCCAGAATTGCTTCGCGGAGCGGCAAACCCGCCTTGCGCTTGGCGAGAATAGTTTCTACTTTTACCACCGCATCGTTGTCGGCAATCCCTACCAATATCACCAGTCCCATCAACGACACGATGTTCAGGCTTGCACCCGCCAAAAAGAGTGTCAGTACCGCACCAATCAGTCCAAGCGGAACAGAAAACATGATGATAAAGGGGAACAGAAGCGATTCAAATTCAACCGCCAAGACCGTGTACATCAGTAGCGCCGAAATTCCAAGAGCGGCATACAACACCAAAAATGTTTCGTGAATTTCTTCGTTTGCCCCGCCAACATTCGTGCGCCCTTGCGGAAGCGGCGGACGACGCGCCACAACACGTTGCATTTGGCTTACGGCAGTTTCAATATCTGCGCCTTCTTTCACATCTGCATACACGTACACCGTGCGCAAGCCGTCCTCGCGGCGTATCTCGCGGAAATTTTCGGTTCGCTCCCACCGCGCCAATGCTGAGACGGGGAGCGATACCATTCCGTTTCCAGCACTCGTACTGTTTGTGCCGCTTGCGTTAGAATTGCTGCGACTTCCGCCACCGACGGCGGGAAGCTGAAGATATTGCCGAAAAAGTTCTTCAATCGTGATGGAAGGCTCTTGTTTACTCCCTGTTTGCAAGGACGTATTCTCAGAGGATGAAACAGGCTTGACGCGAATATCAATTTTTTTATCAAATTCTGCAAATGTGGTTGCGACTTTGCCTTTGGTCATCTCGGCAATGCTTCGTGCTGCTTCGCCTGCTTGGATGCCATAACGCAAACACTGCTCGCGGTCAATGGTGATGCGATACTCCGGTTCTGCTTTGTCGGCAGCAAGGGCGATTGCTCCAATTGCGTTTGCTTCACCGCCGGCTATCGCGCGTTTGGTTTCTTGCACGATTGCTCCGGCTTCTTCAAAGGCGCGGTTCAAATCGCGGTTTTGAACACGAATCACCATATCCCGTTCCGAAGGATTCACGATTTGCGAAAAAGCACTTTCGCGGAGGCGAATCCCGTAGCGCACATCGGGCATGGTGGCAAAGAGTTTTTTGAGTGCCGTTTGGACGCGCTCGTTCTCGTCAAGGCGGCGGAGTTTCACGAGCAACGTTACGGGAGCAGATACAGAGCGAGTTTCGGAAGCAAGCGTGAGTTCGCTCACAATGCCAATATCCGCAATGCAGTGTTCTACTTCCGGCATAGCAAGGAGCGCGGCTTCGATGGCTTCCGTCCGTGCAGCGCTGCCGGAGAGCGACGTTCCGGCAGGAAACTCCAGTGCAAGCACAAACTCTTCTTGCTCGGAGGGCGGCATAAATTCTTTGGGCATAATGACCGCAATCACAATCGTGAGTGCCACCAGCACACCCGTGTAGGTGAGTGTTTGTGCGGGATGCTCCAATGCCCATACTAAAGCGCGGTCGTAGAAGTGCATCGTGTGCGTGATGCCACGCTCTACGCGGTCAAAGAAGGGTGTGAAGATACGAGTTAATGTACCCTCACCCGTCCTTCGGACACCCTCTCCTATTGGGAGAGGGGCAGGGTGAGGGGAAGCCGATTCCCGTGCAGCCAGCATTGGAATCAGCGTGAGCGCTGCCAAAAGCGAGGCTGCCAGCGAAAACACTACCGTGTAGGATTGGTCTTTGAAAAGTTCACCCGCAATGCCTTTGAGGAAAACAAGCGGCAGGAAAACCGCCATCGTTGTAATTGTGCCCGCCGCTATCGGCATACCGACTTCGCTCACGCCTTCCAATGCTGCACGGCGTGGGGGCAAGCCCTCTTCGCGCTTGCGGGCAATGCTTTCGATAACAACAATGGATCCATCCAAGAGCAAGCCCACACCAACGGCAATGCCACCCAGCGAAATGATATTAAAACTGACATTAAAGAGATACATCAGCAGTGCCGTTATCACAAGCGCGACGGGAATAGTAATGCCAATAATGGCAATATTCCGTGCGCTCCGCAAAAACAAAAACAGTACCAGCACTGCCAGAATGCCGCCATACAAAATTTCTTGCTGCACATTGCTGATGGCAGCTTCGATAAAACGGGAATTGTCCGCAATGACGGCGAGACGAAAGCCCGGATATTCTTTTGCCAGCGTGTCGCGCACGGCACGAACACGAGCGGCAATATCTACGGTGTTGGCAGTGGGCTCTTTGTAAAGATTGATGCCGACTGCCTCCGCGCCGTCCAAGCGCGTCAGTCCCAAGCGTTCTTTGGAGGAGGAGCGCACACGGGCAATGTCGGAAAGCAAGATGATTCCTTCGTCGGAGGAGCGGCGAATAACGGTTTCTTCGATGTCCCTCAGAGTGCGGAACTCGCCCAGCGCACGGAGCGAATACTTGAACAGCCCTTGCATAATACTTCCGGCGGGAACGCTAAGGTTGGATGCCTTCAGCGCGGCGGCTGTTTCGTCCAGCGTAATGCCGTACTTAGCAAGTTTGCCCGCATCGAACTCCACAATAATTTCCCGCTCCAGTCCGCCCGTCAGCGCCGCTTGCGCTACGCCTTGCACCTGTTCCAAACGCCGTTTGAACACCAAACGCCCCACCTCTTTGAGCGCGATGAGGCGCTCTATATCAGCGGTGTCGGAGTGCTGGTGAACGAAGCGGAGAGTGGTATTGCCCTCACCCAACTCTCTCCCCAAGGGAGATGGCTTGAAAACTACCCTCGCCCTCTGGGAGAGGGCGCGCGAAGCGCGGGTGAGGGTCGTGTCATTATACCCCAGTGCCAGCGTCATGATTGGCTGCGACGCAGGATCAAGTCGCGTAATGGTGGGGCGACCTGCTTCGCGGGGCAGCATAAAACGGGCATTGTCTAATTTTTCGCGCAGCCCCAAAAGCGTGATGTCCATGTTCGTTCCCCACGTAAATTCCAGCGTGATGATAGAAACGCCTTCGCGGGAAACGGACTGCACTTTTTTCACCCCTTGCACGGTGGATGCTGCTGCTTCTAAGGGTTCGGTGATAAGCGTTTCAACTTCTTCGGGTGTTGCGTCACGGTAGGCGGTGGAGACCACAAGGCGGGGAATGGCAATATTCGGCAGCAAATCTACGCCCGTGCGTGAAAACGCCACCAGCCCTAACAGGGTCAGGGCTGAAAACAGCATCGCCGTAGCAATGGGTTTGCGAATGGAAAGGGCGGAGAGGCGCATCAGTGCTTATGCTTCATAAATAACCTTCCCACGACGTTTAACCGCTTCAATAAACGGCGAATCAATGTCCAACGGCACTATATAAATAATACATCGTAATTCGTTCTCTACCGTTCCGGCAAAAAGATATAAATCCAACCCCGGAATATCGGCAGCGAGGTCAATATCGTTTGCTTCTTCGGGCGTGTCGAGCGCGGAGCCGAAGAGAATCAAACGCCGTGCACCGTAGTCTTTGGCGCGTTGGATGATGTGGGCGATATGGTCAGGGGTGACGTGCATGTGGTTTGACCCCCTAAAAACTGGACAAGAAATTGGAATTTCAGGGTAAGACATTGGTATTTGTTTTTAGCCAATACGCCTGTGAAAATTCTTCGGGTGTTTGATACTTCAAACTGCCATGCAAACGGTGATGTTGATACC
>JANYIG010000060.1 GCA_025358765.1 Candidatus Kapaibacterium sp. | reverse complement strand
GGTATCAACATCACCGTTTGCATGGCAGTTTGAAGTATCAAACACCCGAAGAATTTTCACAGGCGTATTGGCTAAAAACAAATACCAATGTCTTACCCTGAAATTCCAATTTCTTGTCCAGTTTTTAGGGGGTCAAACCACGTTCTCGACCCGACGTGTGTGCGGCGTGGGACGCGGGTTTTAACCCCCCTCAATCCCCCCGAAATCGGGGGGAAGCCGGATGGGAAGCCGGATGGGAAGCCAGATAAGAAGGAAGAACAAATTCCCTCCGAAATCGGGAAGAAACTGGCTCCCTCCCTGATTTCGGGGAGGGCTGGGGTGGGGTATATCTGCATCGAAGACCTTCGCCCGAATGACCTCGTATATTCTCACGATGGCAAGGCGCACCGCGTTTTGCGCACGATTAGCAAGCGTCATAGTGGCGTAATGCTTGGTATTCGCCATGCAAAGAGCGATATGGCATTATGGCTTACCGACGACCATCGGGTATTGGTGCGTCGCCGCCATTACGTGATGAACGGGCAGCGAACATGGGACAACGTTCCGGGCGAAACATTCGGAAAAGCGCGAGAACTCCGCAAAAATCAGACTGCTACCGAACGGCTGTTGTGGGCGGAAGTGCGGGGCGAGAAACTGGGGGTGAAATTTCGTCGGCAACACCCGATTGATGCGTACATTGCTGATTTTTTCTGTCCCGAACGCGCTCTTGTGGTCGAGATTGACGGCGATTCTCACTATTCCCCCGAGCAGCAAAAATACGATGCTGTGCGTACTACGGCGTTTCGCGCTCACGGTATTGACGTTGTGCGCTACACCAACCACGACATTGCCCGTAATCTTCGCGGTGTTCTTGAAAACCTTGCCGGGCGCATAGGAGAAACAGCTGAGGATTTCCAAGAAGATGCCGTGTGGCTTCGTGCGGAGTATTTGCGCGAGGGTGATATTGTCTATTATGGTCAAAACACTGAACCGATGGAAATCACCTCCATTGAACGCGAAGAAACGAATGAAGAAGTGTATGATATTGAGGTCGAGGGCGCACATTCGTTTATCACGGAGGTTTGCGCCGTGCATAACTGCGGAAGCGGCACAACGGCATTCGTGGCGGAGCAGTGGGGACGGCGGTGGATAACGATAGACACAAGCCGCATTGCGCTGAATATTGCAAAAACACGTCTTTCGACGGCGGTATTTCCGGCGTACTACCTCTACTCGGATGTGAGCGTCGGCACGGAGACCAAAAACGGCAAAATCAAAAAGACCGTTGCCGTAAAGCCGCAAGCGGAGCGCGTGAGCGACGTGCGGCAGGGCTTTGTGTATGAAGAAGTGCCGCACATTACCTTAAAATCCCTTGCCAACGACGAGCCGCCGGACACTGAAACGCTCTACGACCGCCCGCTTCAGGACACCAAAAAATTCCGCGTTGCCGGACCGTTCACCGTCGAAACGCTGCAAAGCCTTGACGTACGCTCCTTGGCAGCCCTAACAACCACCACGCAGCGTTTGGACGAAACGGCGTTCACGCAGCGCGTGTTGGAAGGCTTACGCACAGCAGGCATCAAAAATGACCGCAAAGACGAGCGAATGCAGTTCACGCGCATAGACCTCCGCGAAGGCGACGCACGGCTTCACGCCGAAGGCTTTTGGCAAAGCAGTGATGGCGAATACAAGGCGTATATTCACATTGGACCGCAATTCGGAGCCGTGAGCAAACTTGCGGTCAGCGAAGCAATAAAAGCCTGCCACAGACGTAAGGGTGCTGACGCGCTGGTGATATTGGGGTTTGCCTTTGAAAGCGACATTGAAGGCGGCGCACAGACCACGAGCCAAGGCACATTCGACCTCATCAAAGTCCGCATGAACGACGATTTGCTGCAAGAGGGCTTGCGCAAAGACCCGAAAGCGGGTTCGTTTATCACGATTGGCGAGCCGGATATTGCGCTTGTGCGCTCTGAGGACGGCGGAACGGCACACGTGGAAATTCGCGGTTTGGATATGTACGACCCCATTCGCCGCGAAGCCCGTGCACGGGATGTGGAGGACATTGCGTATTGGATGCTGGATGACGACTACGACGACGCAAATTTTGTGGTACGCTCGATGTTCTTCTGCGGAGGCGACAAAGACGAGTTTGCAGCATGGAAGAAAAAACTGAGCGAAGCAGCAGAACGAAACCTCAAAGAAGCCGCCAAGCGCAAAGCAGAAAATACATTGCGTATCGAACTGGACGACGAAATGTTCAGCCGCATCTACGGGCACGAGTCGCAACCGATTGAATACCGCAAAGGCAGACGCATAGCGGTTAAGGTGATTTCACAATTCGGCGAAGAAGCAATGAAAGTGCTGGAGATGACATGAGTCAATTTCAAAAATTCCTCGTAACGCTGTTAAGCAGTCAGTCCGACTCAACGGTAAATTTTGAGGCATTGTGCAGTACAATATAACTTCAACTAAAAAGCCTCGCACCCAAAAGTACGAGACTTTTTCTTTTCACCCATTCTATTCTCCCCAAATTCTTCAGTTCTTCGGCAACACCCCAAATACAACTGACAGCGCCTCCGTAATATGACCGACAGGAATAATTTCTAAACCTTCCTTCGTCTGTGGCAACATATCGGCAAGGTCAGGCTCATTGTCACGCGGGATAAGCACTGTGCGAATACCCGCTATTTTGGCAGCAAGGAGTTTTTCGTTTAACCCGCCAATCGGCAGCACATTCCCGCGTAATGTTACTTCGCCCGTCATAGCCACATCGCCCCTCGCCGGACGTTGTGCGGCTGCAGAAATAAGCGCCATCGTCATAGTAATGCCCGCCGAGGGACCGTCTTTCGGGATAGCGCCCTCCGGTACGTGGATGTGAATGTCACGATTGTCAGCAAATTCCGGCGGAACACCGAGTAAAGCGGCATTGGAACGAACATACGACAGCGCAGCCATCGCAGATTCCTTCATCACATCGCCGAGCTTACCGGTGAGCGTGAGTTTGTCTTTGCCCGTCATCATCGTGACTTCAATAGGCAAAATATCACCGCCCATACTCGTCCACGCAAGCCCTGTAACAACGCCAATTTTGTCGTCCAATTCATTTTTGCGGCGGCGAAACGGCGGCACTTTCAAATACGTATGAACGTCGTCTGCCGTGATGGGGCGATCTTTCTGACGGGCAATTTCGCGGGCTTTGGCTCGGCGCTCCGCACGTTCCTTCTGCTCCGGTGTGAGTTCAGGTTCCGCAGATTTTTGTGCGACAGTTGTTGTGCCGACAAGCTCCGATGCGGCTTCCACGACTTCCGCAATTTTTGCCGTTTTCGCTGTTTTTTTCTTAACAACTTGCGGCTTGTTGCCTGATACTTGCACAAGCTCATGTTCTGCTTTTGCAATATCATACACCACTTCCTGCGTTACCTTGCGGATAACGCTTGCAATCTGGCGTTCAAGGCTGCGAACGCCCGCCTCTTTGGTGTATCCGGTGATAAGCGCAGAAATAGCCTCATCATTAAATTTCACCGGAAAATCACCAATGCCGTGGCGTTCCAATTGTTTTCCAACCAAGTGACGACGTGCGATTTCTGCCTTCTCGAATTCTAAATAGCTACTGAGTTCGATGATTTCCATACGGTCGAGCAGTGGCAGCGGAATATCAAATTTTACATTCGCTGTTGCAATAAATAACACTTTCGAGAGGTCGTAGTCAACTTCAAGATAATGGTCGTTGAATGTGAAATTTTGTTCAGGGTCAAGGACTTCCAAAAGCGCACTGGATGGGTCGCCACGGAAATCCATTGCCATCTTGTCCACCTCGTCGAGCAATATCACGGGATTCACCGTTCCAGCACGTTTCATGCTTTGGACGATTTTGCCCGGCATAGCGCCAACGTAGGTTTTGCGGTGTCCGCGAATTTCCGCCTCGTCGCGTACGCCGCCGAGCGACATACGAACAAACTTCCGCCCCAATGCCCGCGCAATCGAACGCGCAAGCGATGTTTTGCCTACGCCCGGAGGTCCAACAAAGCACAACACCTGCCCTTGAACACTGCTCACAAGGTTAAGCACGGAAATATATTCCAGAATACGGTCTTTCACCTTCGTTAGCCCAAAATGATCGTCGTCCAACACTTGACGGGCATTGATGATGTCGAGGTTGTCCGGCGTGGCGGTTATCCACGGAATGGAAACGAGTAAATCCAAATAATTCCTTGAAACGCTGTAGTCCGGCGACATCGGAGATGTTTTTTTGAGTTTATCAAACTCTTCATTCGCCTTCTTGAGTACCTCCTCCGGCATCCCCGCAGCGTCAATCTGTTCGCGGAGTTTGGCAAGTTCGGGCAATGCCTCTTCATCTTCGCCAAGTTCGGTTTGAAGCGCACGAATTTGCTCTTGAATAAAAAATCGTTTTTGCGTTTTTTGGATGCTTTCTTGCACTTTCACGTCAATATCTTGTTCGAGCTTCAACACCTCTATTTCCGCCGTCAGCATGGAAATAAGCTCGAAATATTGCTCGTGAATTTTGAATGTGCTGAGAATTTTCTGCTTGATGGCAACCGTCTGCTGAACGTTCGCTGCGGCGTAGTATAACTGACGCACGGGGTCAGTGATGTTGCCATATGCCGTTGAAACTTCCGGCGGCACGTTGCGGTTGAGTTTTACGTATTGGTCAAAAAGCTCACCCGCGTGGCGAATCATGGCGCTCAGTTCTTTGTCCGGCTGAAGCGCGTCGGCAAACACTGGCGTATTTGCAAGCTCCACATCGCCTTCAAGAAATTCTTTATTCGTCGTAAATTTCGTAATGCGTCCTTGCACAATGCCATCTACGAGGATTTTCACCAGGTTGTTTGGCAGCCTCACAAGTTGAATAATTTTTGCCGCCGTGCCGTACCGATAAATATCATCTTTCGTCGGCTCGTCAATATCTGCGCGGCTTTGCGCTGCCACGAAGATGTATTTTTCCCGTTGCAATGCCTCGCTGACCGCACGGAGCGATGGCTCGCGCCCAATCAGCACGGGGAAAATCATATGGGGGTAGATGTTCACATCACGAAGCGGGAGGATCGTGAGGCGTTTGGGAATAGCGTCGAAGCCCGCTTCGGACTCGATCGGTGGAAATGCTGTTTTTCGTGGTTTTGCCATTATAATTCTGCTCCATATTCAAGTAAATACGATTTTATCAGGTCATCAATATCGCCATCCATTACGCTTTGCACGTCCGTGATTTTTGTTTCCGTGCGGTGGTCGTTCACCATCGTGTAAGGCTGGAAGACGTACGAACGAATCTGGCTACCCCACTCAATTTTTTTCTTCGTGCCTTCAATGGCGGCTTTGGCGGCAGCTTCTTCCTCAAGACGTTTTTGATAGAGCCTTGATTTTAGCATCTTCATTGCCCGCTCACGGTTTTGGAACTGCGAACGCTCTTGTTGACACGCCACCACAATACCCGATGGGATGTGACGCAGGCGCACGGCGGTTTCCACTTTATTCACGTTCTGACCACCTTTGCCGCCGGAACGAAACGTATCCATTTCTACATCGGCAGGGTTAACTTCAATAGCAATATCATCGTCCACTTCGGGATAGACAAACACGGACGCAAACGAGGTTTGACGCTTGCCCTGAGCATTAAACGGCGAAATTCGGACAAGACGATGTACGCCATTTTCCGCTTTCAGATAGCCATATGCCGAAGCACCGTGAATTTCGAGTGTGACGGATTTTAACCCCGCAACATCGCCTTCCACCTCGTCCGCAAGGAACACCTGATAGCCGCGTCGTTCCGCCCAACGTATGTACATCCGCATGAGCATTTGCGACCAATCTTGCGCTTCGGTGCCGCCAGCACCCGCATTGATGCTCAGAATAGCGTTGCGCCCATCGTCCGGACCGGAGAGGATATTGCGAAGCTCAAGCGTGTTTATGCGGTCGGTGGCTTTCAGGAGTTCTGCTGCGACATCGGCTTCCATGCTGGCATCTTCCGCTTCTTCGGCAAGCAGAATCATCGTTTGTGTGTCATCCACCGCTGTGCTGGCGGCGTTGTATTCGTCAATCCAGCCTTTGAGCGTACCAGTCGTTTGCATTGTGGATTTCGCTTTATCGGCATCGTTCCAGAAATCGGGCGATTCCGAGTCAGCCTCTAAGCGAAGCAATTCGTCAGTTTTGCCTGCTATGTCAAAGAAACCTCCGAAGGTTGTCGAGGCGTTCTGAGAGGTCTTGCAATTGTGTTTTTTGTGGCTCAAGCATGATATTTCTTCCTTTCGATGTTGTTTAGTGTTGACTTCGTGCAAAAGATTCCGTAAAATAGCCGTGTGTATGAAACAAGTGCCATACCAAACAGGACAAATATTGTCCATTGTGCCATTTTTAGACAGCCACAAAGATACAAATTGTTGCGTTCGTAGCGGAAGAAAATTCTTCAGAAGGCATATCAATCAGTAGCAGCCTTCCAGCAAACAATACACTGTCAAGCATACACACAATGACACTTTCACCTGTTCGTCAATACCTGATATGATGCAAATAATTCACCGACAATTTTGGACAACTCTTAAAATCACAACATTGTCACTTTCACCCGATAAAAATTGAAGAATATTGCACAGAAAATGGTTACGTATTCAGCCGTAAAAAAGAATCTTAACATTGAAGTAGAACGAACCGACGACAATGGTTTGGCTCACCTCACCCATTATTTTCAGAATCATACCAATGGAGTTTCGCAGCATTACAAAGAGCCTGCAATCAAGTATTTAAGCCAACGTTCGGAAGATCTGCATTTGGTGGCAGAGCCACAAATGCAGGAATTTCTTCCTATGAAGTTCGATGTTCCCTTTCCGCCACCAATTGACTACGACTTTACGTTCATTGACTTGTTTGCAGGTATCGGAGGGTTCAGAATCCCGATGCAGGAGCTTAAAGGTAAATGTGTTTTCACTTCTGAATTTAATTATTGGGTACAGCGTTCATATGAGCTAAATTTTGGTGAAGTTCCATTTGGCGACATCACAAAACTTGACATAAATATAGTTCCGCAGCACGATGTTTTGACAGCAGGCTTTCCTTGTCAGCCATTCAGTATTTCAGGCAAGATGAAAGGTTTTGAAGATACAAGAGGAACTCTCATATACAATGTGTTTCAAATCATAGAAAAAAGACAGCCGAAGGTTGTCTTTCTTGAAAATGTCAAACATTTAATTCATCACAATGGTGGAAACACACTCAAAACGATTTTAAAAGATTTAGGAGAATTAGGCTATAAAACTTCTTGGAAATTGATTAATGCGTCTGATTTCGGGGTTCCACAAAATCGTGAGAGAATCATCATTATCGGGCATAAAGAGAAAAAATTTGACTTTACAAAACTGAGAACAAAACCGAAACCAATACTCAAAGATTTTTTAGACCACGATGCAACCTTTGAATATTTAAATGAACCATATACTATACTGACAGATTACAGAATTCAAGAAAGCGGTTTAATCTTTATTGGTTACAGAAATAAAAAAATCAGAATCGCAGGTGTCAGACCGGGGACAGAGAATCTGTCAAGGGTTCATAAACAGCCCAATAGAATTTATTCGTCAGACGGTTTGCATCCTGCACTACCATCCCAAGAAAGTTCTGGGCGATTTTGGATTTACGACAACGGTGAAGTTCGCAAGCTGACTATTAACGAATGTTATAGAATTATGGGCTTTCCAGACAAGTTTATCAAGATTAACAACCTTAGTGAACTTTACAGACAAATTGGAAATTCTGTTTGCGTTCCTATGGTTAAAGAAATCTCTAAACAAATCAAAGCACAGCTTTTATAAATGACACAACAAACACCGACGGAGTTCTTAACCGATTTATACGCTGCCGCCATGTCAGTAGTGGGTGCAAACGATCAAAATGTTTCTGACCTACAACCAGAAGAACAAGAACTTCTTAATGTAGTTCTCCAATACTCAGAGCAAGCAAAAGCTGTATTGACAGTGCTAATCACAAGCCTCGTTTACAAAGCACTGCACCCCGAACAAGACATTAGAAAACATCAAGCAAGTATATCAGGCGGTTATTCTGGAAGAACATTTGACAGTAAGAACATCACTCCCTTTATGAAAGTTCATAAATTTCCAGCAATGGCAGAGAGTGGATGGTTGACAAGAGCATTGGAACAAAAAGTTCCTTACGATAGAAATTATTCGGGGGCAATTACACCCAAAGAATTAAAGCCTGTTTTCCTTTCAACTCTTGACAACATTGAGGCAGGCGCTGACTGCAAAAAATATTTGAGTTTTATTTTTCAAGGGCTTATCATTCAACGAAATAAGCAGAACATTAATTTAGCGAAGCCTACAACTCTTTCCATTAACTCTATTTTAGAATTGTTAGACAAACATTTTAACGGCTCATACAAAGCAGAAGGCGTGTCACGGTTACCCGTGCTTGCTATTTATGCGGCATACAAATGTTTAATCCACGAAACAAAACGATTTGATAAAAAACAATTACTGCCCATTGAAAGTCATACTTCGTCAGATAAAAGTAGTGGAAGAGTTGGCGATCTTGATATTATTGACGAAAAGAAAAGAGTCTTTGAGGCGGTCGAAGTTAAGCATGGAATTTCCGTAACTTTACGGCTTGTCCAAGATGCTTTTGAAAAATTTAAGACCACACCTATAGACCGTTATTACATTCTTTCGACAGCTTCACCAGACAAGGATGAATACAAAAAAATTGAAGCCGAAATTCAACGTATAAAAAATGTACACGGTTGCCAACTCATTGTGAATGGTATTATGCCGACAATAAAATATTACTTGCGGCTGCTTGATAAAACTTCTGAGTTCATTGAGTACTATGTGAATCTAATTGAAGATGACAAATCACTAAAATTTGAACATAAAGAACGGTGGAACGAACTTATCAGCGAAATGAAATAGCTACACAATTATCAAAAACTTGCGACAACACTCTCACTCTTTCAATCTCACACTCAAAAGGAATCCATCATTATGGAAGGAAATTTCTCGAACCGCGTTCAGGATGTGATTCGCCTTAGCCGTGAGGAAGCCCTCCGCTTAGGTCACGACTATATCGGCACGGAACATTTGCTCTTGGGCATCATCCGCGAAGGCGAAGGCATTGCGATTAAAATTCTTCGCAACCTCGGCGTAGATTTGTTCAAGGTCAAAAAAGCTATCGAAGACACCGTGCGCTCAAGTGGCGGCACACTCACGATTGGCAATATTCCGCTTACAAAGCAAGCTGAAAAAGTCCTTAAAATCACATACCTCGAAGCAAAACTCTACAAATCCGAAGTTATCGGCACTGAACACTTGATGCTGTCGCTGCTGCGCGACGATGACAATATTGCAGCACAGATTTTATCGCAGTTTCAAGTCAATTACGACGGGGTGCGTGGCGAACTTGATAACATCATTTCCGGCAAACCCACGAATCCGCAAAAAGGCGAAAAAAAGGCTAGCGCTGGCAATAGTGGTGGCAAAAAACAATCTGGCGAACGCCTAAAAACGCCTGTTCTGGACAATTTCGGGCGCGACCTCACAAAATTTGCTGTCGAAGGCAAACTTGACCCAGTGATTGGACGCGACAAGGAGATTGAGCGTGTAGCGCAGATTCTCTCGCGCCGCAAAAAGAACAATCCGGTGCTTATCGGCGAACCGGGCGTGGGCAAAACCGCCATTGCCGAAGGATTAGCGTTGCAAATCATTCAAAAAAAGGTGTCGCGTGTGCTGCACGACAAACGCATCGTTACACTCGACCTCGCGGCAATGGTTGCCGGCACGAAATATCGTGGTCAATTCGAGGAGCGCATGAAAGCTGTGATGAGTGAACTTGAAAAAGCAAAAGACGTGATTCTGTTTATTGATGAACTCCACACCATTGTAGGAGCGGGCGGCGCTTCTGGCTCGCTTGACGCCTCGAATATCTTCAAACCTGCGTTGGCACGAGGCGACATTCAATGTATCGGTGCGACGACGCTTGATGAATACCGTCAATACATCGAAAAAGATGGCGCATTAGACAGACGGTTCCAAAAAATTATCGTCGAGCCGCCAACCGTCGAAGAAACGATTTTGATTTTGCACAATATCCAAAACAAGTACGAAGAGCATCACAACGTGCGCTTCACCGACGCAGCCATCAAAGCCTGCGTCATCATGTCCGAACGCTATATCACCGATCGGTTCTTGCCGGACAAGGCAATAGACGTGTTGGATGAAGCCGGTGCACGGGTGCATCTGTCTAACATTGTGGTCCCCAAGGAAATCACGGATTTGGAAGAACAGATTGAAGGCATCAAAGACCAGAAAAACAGCGTTGTGAAATCGCAAAATTTTGAGGAAGCCGCAAAATTGCGCGACCTTGAGAAGAAGCTCCAAAGCGACCTTGAAGCCGCAAAAGTGGAGTGGGATGAAAACGCAGCGTCTATGATTTTTACGGTGGAAGAATCGAACATCGAAGACGTAGTAGCAATGATGACGGGTATTCCGGTAAACAAACTTGCCGAAGCAGAAGGCGCAAAGCTCATGCGGATGGCAGAAGAGCTGAAAGACCAAGTAATCGGACAAAACGAAGCCGTCGAAAAGCTCGCAAAAGCAATTCGCCGCTCGCGTGCTGGTTTGAAAGACCCACGCCGTCCGATTGGCACGTTTATGTTCCTTGGGCAAACAGGAGTGGGCAAAACCGAGCTTGCAAAAGCGCTCGCCCGCTATATGTTCTACTCGGAGGATTCCCTGATTCGGGTAGATATGAGCGAGTACATGGAGAAATTCTCCGTGTCCCGCTTGGTTGGTGCGCCTCCGGGTTATGTGGGCTACGAAGAAGGTGGTCAACTCACGGAAAAGGTGCGTCGCAAACCGTATAGCATCATTTTGCTGGATGAAATTGAAAAAGCGCATCCCGATGTCTATAACATTTTGCTGCAAGTCTTTGATGATGGCATTCTGACAGATGGTCTTGGTCGCCGCGTAGATTTCCGCAACACTATCATTATCATGACCTCGAACGTGGGCGTTCGTGATGTGAAAGCAGGCGGTAAAATTGGTTTCGCTGACTTGACTTCAACTGTGGACGACAAATACGAAGACATGAAATCTTCGATTGAAGAATCACTCAAACGCCTCTTCAATCCTGAATTCTTGAACCGTATTGATGACACTATCGTCTTCCATCAATTGAAAAAAGAAGACATCTACCGCATCATTGACATTCAGGTTCGCAAATTGTTCACCCGCGTTGACCAGCTTGGCATCATGCTTGAGTTCACGAAATCGGCAAAAGATTTTCTTGCGGAAAAAGGCTTCGACGAAAAATATGGTGCGCGTCCGCTCCGTAGAGCGCTCCAAAAATACGTCGAGGACGAAATCGCTGAACTCATGCTCACCGGCACGTTCAAAGAAGGTGCTCGCATTCGTCTGGAACACGACGGCACGTCGGAAACATTGACCTTCACAAGCGTTCCGCAACCTCCTGTGGAGGACGAAGCAACGGTTTCCGTCAAACAAATAGAGCCGTTAGAGCCAAGCGTGAATTAATGTCATTGCTGGGATTGTGATAGTACGTAAAACCAAAAAAGCCCCCGCCAGTACGCCTGACGGGGGCTTTTTCTTCCCCTTAAAAATTTTGCTTTC
>JANYIG010000094.1 GCA_025358765.1 Candidatus Kapaibacterium sp. | reverse complement strand
TGATTCATGTTTTTTTAAACAAAATCCGTTTTTTTTGCGACTTGACTACTGTGATTCCCCAAAATGTCAAAAAAGCGGAAAAATGAAAGATACAGAATAAAAGATATGCCTACGTTAATAAAAAACGCAATTTTGTTCCCCTAACGTTATCGCTCTTCATAATTCCCCCTTCATTCTTCACGCTTTTTGTTTTGAGGTTTTATTATGCTTCTTTTTTCTGCTTGCTTGCAGTCGCGGCGGTATCGTCGGCAATCTGCATCCTTTGTTTTTGTATCCTTCGTCCTTGCTCTGCTGATGGTTTTGGCAATAGGTTCAGCGCCTGTGTTGGCGCAATCTGTGGTCAAAAAACCAATCGCTTCCGTGCAAATACAGACTGCTCACGGCGTAGAGACAATAACGCCGTCCGGCACTATCCAAGACTTTTCCGCCCGCAAAGCCGCTTTTGCTCGGTCGTACGTGGCTGACCAAACACGCACCGATACTGGTGTGTACGTTGTGATGGCGCAATACGAACGCATTCCGACGGCAAGCGAGCGCGAGCAAATGAAGCGCTCTGGCGTGGAATTGTTGGAGTTCGTGTCCGGCTCGACGTACATTACGGCTATTCAGTCCTCCGTCACGGAAAGCGAGTTAGCTGCGTTTGCTATTCGCGCCGTAGAACCGATACGTGCCGAATGGAAACTCGCCCCAAGTTTGAGTGCTGAACGCCTGCCAGAACACGTTACCGTGAAACAAGGCTATGCCGATGTGATCGTAACACATTTCGGCAACATGGCTATGGCAAAGGCTCGCAGCTTTGCGGAACAGTTTGGTGCAGAGATAGTAAGCGAACGCGAAGGATTCGGCAGCCTAGCGTTGCGCGTGCCGCAAAGCCGGCTGCGTGAGTTGACAGAACAAGTTTGGGTGCAGCACGTCCGCCCCGTGTCGGCGTTGCCCGTAGCCGAAAACCGCCCGGGACAGGGCAGTCACCGTGTGAACATGCTCCGCTCGAATAATGCAACCGTTTTTGGCGGGCGGAATTTGACGGGCGAAGGCATTCGTGTTGGCATCTGGGACGGCGGCAGCATTGGCGACCATATTGACCTGAGCGCTCGACTGACACAAGTAGAAAAAGCACCATACACTGACCACGGTACGCATTGCATTGGTACCATTGCTGGCGCAGGCAACAAAGACCCACGCGCTGAGGGCATGGCTCCAAAAGCGTTGCTCTACGGATGGGGTTTTGACGGCGATACAAACGCGGAAGAAATGCGTGGTATTACCAATGCCACGATTACTGTCTCATCACATTCCTACGGCACATCGTCTGCTGGCACGAGTGGCTTTGGACTCTACAACGGCGACAGCCGCGACCTTGACGTGGTGACGCGCCGATATCCGTTTTACACGCACGTTCACTCGGCTGGTAATTCTGGCCCCAATTTTGGCACTATTACCGCAACTGACGACGGCGTGGCAAAAGCGGCAAAGAACATCATTGTCGTAGCCAATATCACCAACACGGATGCCATTGCTGCCTCTAGCAGCCGTGGACCAACCTTAGATGGGCGCTTGTTCCCACAAATTTCTGCTGTCGGCACGAGTGTGTACTCTACGCAGGATGCTAACCAATATGCCACACTCAGCGGCACATCCATGGCTACGCCGGGCGTGGCAGGTACGGTGGCGCTGTTGTATCAACGCTTTCGTCAACTGAATGCTGGCGCGAACCCGCGTTCAGCGCTTATTAGGGCGGCAGTGTACAACTCGGCAGACGACTTAGGCAACCCCGGACCGGATTACAGTTTTGGCTATGGCAGAATCAACGCACTGCGGTCGGTGGAAGCGCTCGAACGCCGCACCTACGCTGTGGATAGCGTAGAGAATGCCCAGACAAAAACCCTCACGGTTACCGTGCCTGCCGGAACACAACAATTAAAACTAACATTGTGTTGGACGGACAAAGAAGGCAATCTTGGCGCAGTGCAATCCCTTGTGAATGATTTAAACTTACAAATCACGTCGCCAAGCGGTGCTGTGGTGAACCCTTGGATATTAGACCCTCTGAACCCCAATGGCAATGCTGTGCGCGGGGTAGATAACGTGAACAATAGCGAACAAATCACGCTCGCCCAGCCTGAACCCGGCACATACACGGTGCGTGTCAGTGGCGCTGCCGTGCCGGTGGGACCGCAAGAGTACGCGCTGGCGTACGAGTTGATTGGTGCGGGTATTCGCCTAACCTTTCCTTCCGGCATAGAGCGCTTTTCACCCGGGCAGGAAGAATTGTTGCGCTGGACGGCTGCCGGACATGGTTCCACGCCTTTTCTGTTGGAATACTCCGCGAACGGCGGCACGTCGTGGCGCACAATTACGGAAGTGCCTTCCACACAAAATTATTTTGCATGGACTCCGCCAGCATCACTCAGCACGGAACAGCTTCGTATTCGCGTTTCCGCGGGAACATTATCGTCGTCGAATACGGTGTCTATTACTGACTTGCAGCCCGCACAGAACCTCATTGCTGTGCCTTCCAACCAAAGCATCCGTTTATCATGGGTAAAAGTCCCAAACGTGGTTTCATACGAGGTGGTAACCTACGATAAAACAAAAGATGCGTGGTCGGTGATTACAACCACGCAAAACGAGACTATGACCATTCCAAACCTGACGAACGGTACTCGGTACTGGTATTCCGTGCGATCCATCGGCGCAAGCGGATTACCGAGCGAACGAGCAATAGCCACGAGCGCAGTACCCGGTCAGGCATACAGCGTCACGGGACAAATAACAAGCGAAGGTGTGCCGATGTCGGGAATAAAAGTGACGGCAAGCGGCGATCAGAGCGCTTTCGTGCTGACGGATTCCGAAGGGCGTTTCACATTCCCACTGCTTAACGGCGAAGTGACGTTGACCGCCGAACGCGATGGATTCATCTTTTTTCCGCCGAACCAGAAATTTAGCGCGTTGACAAATGGCGCACAAACGTTGAATATTACTGCAAGCAAAGCGCTCACCACTGGTACGCCGGGTGGTACGTCCAACAATGCTGAAACAAGCCGCTTTACGCCCTACTCTGGCGTGAATCGTAGCGTAAAATCGCAAATGCTCGTTACAGCAACTGAACTTCGCGCTATCGGTGCAACTGCCGGCTCTATTCGTGGTATCGGCTTTACTGTTCTTTCAACGAATGAAGGAAATCCGTTGCCGAATTTTAGGATTCGCATAGCAAACACCGTCGCTACGCAGTTTACAGGCATTCCCACAACAGGTCTGGCTCCGGCATTCCTGACTGGTACATTTACGACGGTACTCAGTACATCTGCTCATATTCCCGTTGTCGGACTCAACATGCACATTTTCACAACGCCGTTCAAATGGGATGGGAAGACGAATTTGTTGATTGAAACGTGCTTCAGTGAGGCATTGGCAAAGACCTCGCCCACATTAGCACGCACGGGTACAACACCGGTAACGGTGGTGGTTAATTCCACGGATAATATTGCTGGTGCTTGTGATTCCACTCGTTACAACGGCACATCCACGTTCCGCCCGAATCTGACCTTTACTATCGTGACGGATGACGTTTCCGCGTCGCTGCAAGCACCCAGCCAGCTTGCTCCGCTTGATGTTTCGTCGCAGATTGACGCATTGCCCACCTTCGCGTGGCGCGGCATAAGCGGCACAACAGGATACCGCGTGGAAGTTTCGACAACCGCAGGATTCACAACGCTTGCAGCCGTACAAGAGCCATCCACGCCTACTGCCACACTCAAGGCAAGCGACATCGTTGGTGCTTCGTCACTCAAGCCCGGAACCCGCTATTACTGGCGCGTTCGCTCGCAGGCTGGCTTGCAGACAAGCGCGTGGTCGTCCGTTTTCAGTTTTGCAACCGTTCCCACTTCTTCGCCGGAACGCCCGTTATTTGCAAGCACTGGTACGGGAGATTTGGTGCGGATGAATGCTGATGGCACTGATGTGCAAATTCTTCGCCTGAACCCAACGGGGCTTATTGGCGTGGCGGTTGATACGCTTGCTAAACGGCTGTTCGTTGTGCGGGGCGGTGCTGCGGGTACGGACGAACAGTTCGTTACTCGCATGAATTTTGATGGCGCAAATGATTTTACCGTTGCAGCGGCGCGTGGTACGCTTATTGATGCTACGCTCGACCCAGCGAACAATACGATGTATTGGACAAACTCGGCAGGCGGCACAATTCACCGTGCGGATTTGTTCGGGAATACCCCCGAAGTGATTGTGTCGGGGCAAACAAATCCTTGGGGGTTGGCGATTGACCTCAGTGCCGATAAAATCTATTGGACGGAGCTGAATGCCTTCCGTGTGCGCCGTGCGAATACGGACGGCTCAAACGTGGAAACGCTCTGGACGGGTGTGAATGCGCTCCGTGGCTTAAAAATCAATCCGAACACCGGGCATATTTATTTTGCAGAAACAGCAACGGGCATCATTTGGCGTATGAATCTGGACGGCTCGAATGCCGCGCCGTTCATCACAGAACCGCTCGTAAGCGGTGTGCGGGCGCAACCGCGCGATATTGAATTAGACATAACCAATGGCTATATCTATTGGACGAACCAGAACGTCAATCAAATTGTCCGCGCTCGGCTTGCCGATGGCAGCAACCGCACGGTGATTTCATCTGCCGTAGCATCTGCAACGGGCTTGGGCATTGGCACGGGAACATTTGCCGCGCCGTTTGCGCTTCGCACCTTTGCTCGCACGCAGTCTGTGCCACAAACTGTGTCGTCGCTGGTGCGCGGGGTTGAGGTTGTGGGTGGCAAAGGCGATATCCGCCTGACACTCCAATTAGCGGCTCCGGCAAAAGGCGTGTTGAGCGTCAATACTGGTCTGAGCGGCGGCGTAACGGCGACGCAAGTGGAAGGCAACGGCTCGGCGAGTGTGGTTATCAAAGCTTCGCGGTCGGCAATCAATCGAGTACTCGGCGGCGGCGTGAGCTATCGCAGCAATGCCTTTGTAACCGGTGTGGATGAGCTTTCCCTCAGCGCCACCGACGGCACGCCAATCACCGTCGCGGGCGAAACCATTCGCTTGAGCCTTGCAACAGTAACCAACGGTGCGGCGCTTGCGTTCACGTCCGCGCTTCCGACCGAAATGCTTGCCGGAGAACGGCTGAAAGACGTTACCGTCGCGGTGAACGACGCTACGGGCAAGGTGGCAGTAACAGACACACGGTTGGTGACGCTGACGTTCAGGCTTACGAGCGGCGCAGTCGCATCAACGGCTACGTTCCGCGTGGCTGCGACAAATGGCATTGCCACGTTTAGCAACCTCACGTTGTTCCGTACAGGCACATATAGCGTGTCGGTCACCGCCTCGACTATCACAAGTCCCGAAGCTCGCGAGCTGATTGTAAATCATGCCGCGGCAGCAACACTGGTGTTCACAACGCTCATTGCACCAACAATCGCACCGCGCATCACGCTACCGACGGCTACATCGCCTGTGCGGGCAATTGTAACGAACGCGACGGTGGAGGTCCGCGATGCCTTTGGCAATCGCGCCGTCAACACGCCGCACGCAGTGTCCATCGTCTTTAGCGATGCCGACGATGCCACGTTTGCTAATTTTACGGTCAGCACAACCAGTTCATTCGGGGTTGCACCGTTTACCATAACCTTCAAAAACCCCACGCCCGCCCGTACATACACGTACCGAGCAACGTTGAACGCGATATCTTCTGAATCGTTCAAAGTAAGAGTTGCGCCTGTTGTAACGGTTGCGACTGTTGTTATAGCACAAAGCCCAAACACGGCAACGGATGGTAATGCCTTGGCAGCAGATACTTTGGTGGCAACCGCACAATCAGCAGGACAACCGATGTTGAGCGGCTTGGCAATCTATCCTAATCCTGCCTCCGGCGCGAGCAGCATTACCGTGGAATTCAACGCGGCACAAACGCTTCAGGTCGTGGGCGGACGAATTGAGTTGCTGGATGCACGTGGGGCGCTTGTGCGCTCGTTACCGCTTGCTACCCTTAGCTCCGGCATCAATCGCCTGCACATAAGCATAGCAGACATGCCGACGGGAGCGTACATCTGCCGCATAGTTACGACGGATGGAAGCATTTCGGCATTGGTGCAGGTTGTGCGCTAACAGGCACTAAAACACGACAAATGCAGGCTTGAACACCGCTTTACAGGCGCGTTTCACCTCTGCGGAACAGCACAGGGGCTATCTCACGTTGGGATAGCCTCTTTTTTATCCTTGCGGCAATTTTGCAACCCCGCACAAAAATACCAATCGGGCTTCTGCGTCGTTTACTGTTTACTGCGAAATATTTCTTCTTCACTACGTTGAGAGCAAGAAAAATCTCAATGCACTTTTCCAAAGAACTGCCGAATTCGTGAAACGTCCACTCTTCTTTTTGCGGTATAATCCCCCAAGCAGCTATGTTCAAGGCGAAATAGCTCTTGCAAACGCGACTCGTGTGCGTGTGTTCGCTGCTGTGCTGTGCGTAGTGCATTTGTTTTTGCTCTACCGCGACGTGTTTATCAATCGTCCAAGCGGCTTGTGGGAGCGAAACATAGGGTATCAGCATCTTTGCACGATGCACGTGATTCTTGTGGTCGTGACGACACTATTTTTTGTCGTATCGTTTCCGGTGCAAAAGCTAAAACGGGCGGACTGCCGCAATCGTTCGATGTTCAATGCCGGGTTTTCGATGTCTATTTTGCTGTGGTGTGCGGTGCTGGCGGGCTGGGTGAATCAATATGAACACGGCATGATTACGGAGTATATTCTCGCCATTTTTGGCATTGCCGCCGCATTTTATTTTTCGCCTATCGCATCATTTGTCCTGCTTGGCACGGCACAGATAGTATTTATGATTACGCTGGCAGTGGTATTACCGGAACCGAACAAAAACGCACATTACACAAATAGCGTGATACTCGTTATCATAGGATGGTTTCTGGCGCGAACCTCCTTTATACAGCAAGCCCGCGTGATAACAGACGCAACCATCATCGAGGAACAAGCACACAGGCTTGAAAACACGAACATTGAACTTACTGAGCAAAATGAAGAATTGGCATCGCTCAATCACGACATGCAAGAACTGTTGGGCATTGCAGCGCACGACCTCAAAAATCCGTTGGCGGCAATTGTCTTGTCCATGGATATTGTGGAGCACAGTCTCGGCAATGCCGAAGCTGTGAGCATTCCAGAGCGGTTGCAACGCGTACGAGAGCTTGCGCTGCGGATGTCGGCAATTATCAATAACGTGCTGGGCAGCAACGCCATAGAAACAGGGAAAATGGTGCTACGCCCAGAAGTATTGGCGATTGAACAGCTCGTGGCGCAAGTAGTGGATGGTTACGCAGAACCTGCGGCTCGCAAGAATATCACGCTTGTCCTCGAACCTGCTCCGCCAGATGCCACTGCCTTTGCCGATGCAAATGCGCTTACGGAAATACTTGATAACCTTGTCTCAAACGCCGTCAAATATTCGCCGCTCGGATACTCCGTTTGGGTGTCCATCAGCAGTGACGGTACTTCCACGCTGATACGAGTGAAAGATGAGGGACCGGGATTCACCGACGACGACAAACAGAAACTATTCAGCAAATTCACGCGGCTCTCAGCACAACCCACGGGCGGTGAACATTCAACGGGTTTAGGGCTATCTATCGTCAAAAAAATGGTGGAAGTAATGAACGGACGTATCTGGTGCGAGAGTGAACACGGGAATGGCGCAACGTTTGTCGTCGAGATTCCCGCGTGTGAAACAGCCTTGCTTTGGGAGCCTTCCACGCTCAATGTTTTGCGAACGTAAATGCGAGACTACCGTCGTGGCGAGGAATGCAACGGTTGTCCGGCTGTTTCCACCGACATTTTGTAGAGCGTTCCGGTTTCTGCCTCGGTGATGTACAATGTTTTGAGGTCGGCTCCCGCAAATTCAAGATTCGTGACGTTTTTTCCAGCAGGAACGGGGATGCTGCGAAGGAGTTTTCCATCAGGGCTAAACACACGAACGTTACCCGAACCATATTGCGCGACCCACAGATTGCCCGCAGCATCGAACGCCATTCCATCGGGGTCGTGTTCGGTAGGCATGGTGGCAAAGACTGTTTTTTCACCCAATGTGCCGTCTGGTTTCACGACAAAACGCAGAATATGGAATTTCCGTGATTCCGCCACGAACAACGTTTTTGCATCCGCCGAAAATGCAATCCCGTTCGGAAACGCAAGACCTTCGGCAAGGCGCTTGACGGCACGTGTTCCAGCTTCCACACGATACACGCAGCCAATCAGGTTGTTTTCGCTTGAACCCGTCGGGTCGGTGAAATAAAGATTGCTTTGTGGGTCGAACGCGAGGTCGTTTGGTCCCAGAAACGTCTTTCCATCGCACGTTTCGGCATAGATGGTTTGTTCACCACTTGGGGCGATGCGGATAATTGCTTTTCGACCAAAATCGCACACAAATAAAGAACCATCGCGGAAATACGTTGTCCCGTTGGTTTTTTGGAGAAGCGAACCCGCCGCGCTTGCTTTATAGGCGGTGTCCATGCGTCCTTTTTCGTCAAAACGAGCAATATAGCCGCCGTAACAGTTCGACACAACGACGGAACCACGCCCGTCGTAGGCAGGACCTTCAGGGAAATTTAATCCCGTCCATACTTTGACGGGTTGAACGACATTCTTTTGGGTGCTTTGTGCAAAAGACTGCACGGACACACCGACGCACAAAGCAGTGATAGCAATGATTTGAAAGGAGCAGATTGTGAGAAATGGACGCATACAAAATATTAGTAAATATGGAGGAAGGAACAGTAACGCTTCAAAAATACTCACGCTTGCGGTTTCAAGCAAGGCGAAACAAGAATTTGCGTTCCCGCGAGGAATTTCGCATTTTCGTGAAGAAGAATGATGCTACTCCCTTTTGGGTGATAGAATGCTATTTTTTATTTCCGGCTGTCCGCTTCTTAGCGGGCTGTCGGATTCCTCGTTGATGATAAGCCGACAGCCCGCCCCGCAAGAGCGGGAAGCGGACAGCCGGAAGTCAAATTCTTACTGT
>JANYIG010000056.1 GCA_025358765.1 Candidatus Kapaibacterium sp. | reverse complement strand
GTTTTTGTGAGCAGTCCGTTGGTATCGAGTGTGACGATGTTGTAGCCAGTTTTCATACGGACGATAGACTGTGTGGCAGAGGTGATGCCGAAGTCGGAGCCAGCACGGAGGAAGATGGTTGGATTGCCCACATCGTCGGAGGCAACATCGTAGGCGAGGTCGTTTTCTGTGCCGCCCCATTGGTGGTGGACGGGAGTAGAATTATATTCATATCTCCTTACAAAACAATCTGCCTTGCCAGGGGTTGTACTCTCCGCATAGTTAAAGTGGTTAGTAAACGCTCCCACCATCCATATTGAGTAGTAAGTATAACTTGAACGAATAATTTTTGTCCTTTTCGGTCCTTTTGCAATCGAGGAACCAACAACATATCTGTACCCTGACCACGGATACGGGTCAGTATCAGGCGTACCTAAAACAGTGTTATATCGAGTATATGGTAGTGTTAGACGGCTTCCATCAATTATATAAACGAGAGAGGCAATACCTGAACTAAGATTATCCCAACTATCTGCAACAAAAATGTAGCCTTCTCTGTCTTGATAATTATCCAATACTTCTCTGACTAATCCTTGATTTGAGTTTGGAGTATAAAATAAAAGCGCTCCTTCGGGGCTGTAGCTTGAAACAACTGTCCTCACATTAAAATCCATTGTTGTATCACCCGCACAAACAATACGCCCGGATTCTGAAACATCCATAACAACACCTCGCGTGGTCTTGAGCCATTCCAGTGTCGGTGTGAAAGGAATAGGCGCTGGTACATCAGGACCGCTTGGACAGAGAAAGCAGCCTTGAAGAATTATGGACATTGCCGCAAGAAGCACAACACCTCGATAAAATTTGAAGATCGGCGGAGGAATCATCATGACTTTCCAATAGAGGTGAACAACAGCATTTGTAAAGTTAAGATTTTTTTTGGACAAACGGCAGTCCTCGCAGATTGCCTTTTTTCAAAGGTGCATTTATCGTGCAATAATAAGCGAGCGCTTTTCAACAATTATTGTTCCATTTGCTAACGTTGCGCGTACACGCACGGAATAGACACCACTTGGAAATGAGCTAACAGACAGAACAAGTTCATGCTCGCCACGCTGAAGCATAATGCCTGAGAGCGGAGCAAGAACAATGCGTTGTAGCACATCGCTTACCTCAACGGTTGTTGTTGCATCGTCGGGCAGGCGGAATCGCAGCCCTACCTGCGTTTCCGCAGGATTTGGTGCATTTGGAAATTGTTTGTTTTTTGTTATCATCTATGATAACTTAGTTTATATGAGACAAGTGTCCTTTTATAAAACCAGCTCTGGTCAATCGCCTATCCATGACTTTTTTGATGCCCTTCCAGCAAAGATATTGCAAAAGGTGACATGGACGCTTGAGCTGATTGAGCAAATGGAGTACATACCCCGTGAATATTTCAAGAAGTTGAGTGGAACAGAAGAATTATGGGAAGTCCGCGTTGAGATGAGCGGAAAAAGCATACGACTGCTGTGTTTTTTTGATGGAGGGGTAATCATAGTGCTGGCATCGGGCTTTTTCAAAAAGACAGACAAAATCCCGCGCCGTGAAATCACGCTTGCCGAACAACGCCGCCGAGAATATTTTCAACGAAAGGAGCAGTGAAGAACAGATGAGCGATTTACAACAATACATTGCCGAACGAAAGAAGACCGACGCTGTGTTTGCTGAAGGATACGAGGAAGGATTTTCTGCATTCAAGTTTGGAGTACTCTTGCGCCAAGCCCGCGAACAGGAAGGTGTTACGCAAGAGACGATAGCCAAGCGGTTGAATACGAGCAAGTCGGCAATATCGCGCATGGAAAATCATGCTGAAGATGTTAAATTATCAACATTGTGGCGTTATGCGAACGCTATTGGAAAAAAGCTGAATGTGCGTATTGAAGAGTGAAATATATCTATACTTCGTCCCCCCTCACAACTTCAACTTCACCAAAAACGCACCCGGACGCAATACACCATTGCGTGGGTCGCTCTGGTCTGGTATCGCCACGCCCATAATTTTGCCGTTTGCCCAACCGTTGACGTAGAGCGCTGTTTCATCCGGCGCAAGGCGCACCGTCACGCCCATGCCCGAACCCATGTTGAGTGCGCCCAAACACACGTTCGATGGAGAGTACTGAGCGACAAATGC
>JANYIG010000037.1 GCA_025358765.1 Candidatus Kapaibacterium sp. | reverse complement strand
AATCAACTTGACGAAGTATTATCAACAATTAAAAAAACAAAACAATGAGTAACAATTTGCTATTTGATTTTACCGTTGACAAAACAACAAAAACGGTATCCATAACCAGAGAATTTGCTGCCGAGCTTTCGCTGGTATGGGATGCCTTTACTAAACAAGAAATTCTCGACCAATGGATTGCACCTAAGCCCTTGGTAGCCAAAACAAAATATATGGATTTTAACGTTGGCGGACGCAGATTTTATGCGATGGTAAGCCCCGAAGGACAAGAGCGTTGGGCAATTCAGGAATACACTTCTATTACTCCAAAGACCAATTTCAAAATGTTTAATGCTTTTGCGGACAAAGATGAAAACCCTGAATTGCCCGGCTCTGATTGGGACTATAATTTTAGCGAACAAAACGGAGTAACAAAGGTGAGTATTACTATTTACAATGAATCGCTTGACCGTATGGAGAGGGTACTTGATGGTTTCACGGAAGGAATGAAAATGACATTGAACAGCTTGGAAAATCTGCTGGCAACGTTATCCAAACAATCTTGAACCACTACAACTCCGCAACGAAATATTATGAGAAGCATTTGCATCTCACGCATCTTTCCATAAGAAATCCCTGTATGCTTGATAAAATCTTGCGTACAGGGATTTTGCTTTTTGGGGGTAATTTGCGAAAAAATATTTACAACTCTTGCCCACGAAGCCACGTGCAAATATGCTGTGCGACGCTCTGCCATCCATCTTCGAGCATCATCGCGTGTGCCATGTTTGGGAAAATTTTCACGGGTGCGTTGTACGCACGAGCGGTATTTTCTACCTCGTAACGCGGAAAAACCGCATCGTTTGCCGCACCCAACACGAGCATCGGCGTTTTGACGGCGCGGGGATTGGGCAGCACCGTTGCCATATCTAACACGGCTTGCAACGATTCCAGTACCAAATATTTTGCATACCGTTCAACTTTCCAACGCGGCATTTGTGCAGAGAACATGTACGTGTGTGCAAGCACTGGCGAGGGGTGTGGGGAATGTTTGTAGGCTTCCATCATGGCTACCGTCTTGAGCGCCAAAAACGGCGATTGCGCCGCCCAATACAGCCCCGAACCAGCTAATCCCGTTGCCGGACATGATGCCATCAAAATCCCCGCCGGTGCACGGAAGCGCTCAAGATATTTTTGCACGACCAAGCCGCCCATTGAATGCCCTATCACAACCGGTGGCTGCGGTAACGATTGCGCCACCTGCGCCACATCTGCCACATAATCTTGTATCGAAGCGGCATTTAATCGCTCGTTTCCCTCGCTGCGCCCATGCCCGCGTAAACTCACTGCGTGTGCATCATACCCTTGTTCGGCAAAATATGGCAAAAAATGTTCATCCCAACACCACGCACCCGCACAAGCGCCATGAACAAATAACAACGGTGGATGATTTTGTAAACGGCTTGATTGCTGCGCTGTGCGTGAGAGGACTTCGAGATTCATATAAACAAACATTGATTGTAAAAAAATTATCGAGTTTTGCGTTAGCGAGTGACAAGAATGTGCTGCGAACGTTGTACCGAAGCACCGTTGAGCGTACCAACAAGTGTACAAACATACATGCCGCTTGCAGCATCACCGTCCGCAAGCTCCCATGCGAGAGTGTGTTCCCCACGTTCAAACGCACCGCTCGCAATATGTACAATCTCTCGTCCTTGCAAGTCAACTATGCCAATCCGAAGTTCCATTGCCTGCTCGCATCGGAAACGAATATTCACGCGGTCGGTGGCGGGATTGGGAAAACATTCGAGGAAGGCAATAGTCTCCTGCGCTTGCTCCACCAATGTTGTGGCGGGACGTTTGGCGGTCTGTTTAAACCAAAATTCTAACGAATACCACGCCATTTTCCGTTCCAATGCCGCGTCAAGCGGAAGTGGTCGTTGTTGTTGCCCATCGCTACGAGGTGCGGTGGAATTGATTGAGGAATATTTATCAGTCAAACCCCACGTAATAAAGCCCTGCACAGCCAATTCGTTGAACACTATTGCAGCATAATCACCATATACTTTTGCTACGCCCGTGTCGCGTTGCTGATTATCAGTTGGCAGTGTAGTGTCGTCGCAGTCAAATTCCGTAATAAATATCTTTAGGCCGAGCGAGGCAACATCTCGTAAAAACGTCCGAAAACCGCTCGTATCAACAGTTGCAAAATCTTTGTAGGTAAGATGTCCTTGAATACCAAGCGCATGAATAGGAACGTTCTTTGCTTTCAAACGTTGAAGTAATGTCAAAATCCCGTCGCGTCGCGCTGGGTCGTTGTACTCCACGCCATAATCATTGTAAACAAGCATTGCCTTCGGGTCAGCTTGGGCGGCGGTGTTGAAGGCAAGTTCAAGATAATTCTCCCCCAGAAACTTATACCATGAACTATTCCGAAGGTTGTTTGGCTTTTTGTCCGTCGGCTCAATCGCCTCATTCACGACATCCCACGAGTGTATCTGCCCTTTGTAGCGTCCAACAACAGTTTGGATGTGGTTGGTCAGATATTGCGCCGCGTTCGAGGCATTTACTGTTGAGGCAAACCATGTCGGCAATGCTCTGTGCCAGCAAAGCGTATGACCACGAAACAATATTTTGTTTTGACGGGCAAAATTCACCAAATAATCCGCATCGGTAAAGTTAAACACCGTTGGCGACGGACGCAGTTTATCCCATTTCATCTCGTATTCAGGAACGATGATGTTACATTCTCTGGTAATCGCACTATTGTAAGCAGCATCAACCCTCAAGCGCTCTGCGGCAGTTGCTGCGCCGTAGAACATATTTTTCGCGGCGGCAAGCACACCAAGCCCGTCCGAAGCCAGAATCTCGGCTCCGGCATCAACACCAACCATATTGTTCATAGTGTCGAGGATTGTGTCGTGTGTATTCGCCATGATAGACGACGATGTGGGCAATGATGCAACAAGTGTGGGGAAAAAAGAAACGCCTCCTACAAGCCGTAAAAAACGTTGCAGAAAGCGCCGACGGGCATTTTGTGGTGATAGTACCATATCCATTGTTAGGATTGAAGAAATAATAACTTCTTGGAATGCGAACGGACACATTCGCAAGGCGGCTTAACCCTTAATCATTGACAAACTTCCGTTCGCATTCCATTTGAAACCCTTGTTTTTTGGGCAATCTTCCCTACTCTCCTGCTTCGCGGCATTCACGAATCCACGTTTCCAAGATCAAAACAGCCCGCTCCGTATCTTCTTTTTTGACAAGGAGATGATCTTTGAGGTAGCCACACTGCGGCACGATAGAAATATCGGCATCTGCCAACCGCACTGCTGCCGGAGCCAGATAACCACACACACTCAAATCCAAATTGAGCGCGAACGTGATAACGCTGTATGGACCGGCATTGGGGGCATTAGGAAACCTGTTTCTTAAGGTTTGCCAAACCGCATCGGCAACCGTCAATGAAACTTCATCGCGCTCTATCACGAGTGCCGCAAATGCTGGTGTTTCCAAGCCTGACACTGAGGCAGCCGCAAGCGAAGCAGCATACGACACATTGGCGTGCGGCAAACTCAAAAGCCAATAATCTTCAGCCCAAACGTGGAGTTGTGTTTGCGCCCAAAGACGTTGAACGTCCGCCGGAATAGTTTTTGTCGTAAGGATGTTCACCCCATTGGTACTCATAGTGGTTGTGATGATGGTTGAAGAGGAAGTTCGACGATGAATGTTGCTCCTTTACCGGATTCACTTTCACACCACACACGCCCGTCTAATGCCTCGACTAATTTTTTAACAATCGAAAGCCCTAAACCTGTCGAATGCTCACCGCCCGTGGGTTTTGCACTCAGACGCGCAAACCGATCAAAAAGTTTTGATTTATCTTCATCGGTCAATCCTTGCCCCTCGTCACGCACGGAAATACGGGTTAGTATTGAAGAACTGACCAATTGTTCGCTATGCACTGCAATAAAAACCGAAAGCCCTTGTGGTGAATATTTAACGGCATTAGAGATGAGATTATCCAAAATCTCCCGCAGCACAATTTTATCCGTTTGTATCAATAGCTGATGTTCGCTGGGCTGGAAAGACAGCGCGATGTTTTTCGTAGCGGCACGCTCTGCATAATTTTCAACCATCTCTTGCACAACATTATTCACGGAACATTCCTCAATATTGAGCGAGAATTTTCCTGATTCAAAACGGTTGATGTCTAAAAGATTTGTGATACTACCTGCCATCTGTCGTGCTGTATCCTCAATGGCTTGCAACCGTTCCAATAGCTGCTCTTGCGTCATTTCTTGGAGATAGTGACGAATCAACGATGTGGACATGGTAATTTTAGCAAGAGGGTTTCTCATATCATGAACGGCAATGCCCAAAAATTCATTTTTTTCCAGATTTAGCCGCTCTAATTCAAGGTTTTTTTCTTGCAATACGGTATTTGTTATTTGAATTTCTGCGCCTTGTTGCGAAAGAATGATATTTTTCTGCTGAACATCGTCGTTCGCACGCTCTAACTCGGTATTAGCGCTCTGAAGTTCCATCGTTTGTTCATCCACGAGTTTTTTCAGCAATTCATTGCGCCATTGAATGCGCCTAACTTGTACTCGATAAGCACCAAAACTACTCCCCACCAACACGACAACACACAGCCCGTAAAACCACATCGTCTGATAAAAATGTGGTTCGATAGTAAACACCATTGTTGCCCCTGTCAAGTTCCAGACACCATCGTTGTTGCATGCCACCACTTGAAAAGTATAACGTCCGGGCGGCAAATGTGTATAATAGGCTGTGCGGCGTGTTCCTGCCTCTGTCCATGCGTTATCTAACCCTTTTAGTTGATATCGGAAATTCACTTTTTCTGGAGCGCTGTAGCTCAAGCCTGCATAATCAATCGTGTATTGCTCCACGCCTGGCGGAATCACAAAATCGGGTCGAGCACTCATCATGTGACCATCCAAACTGATACTCTCGATCATCACGGGTGGTGGCAGCGTATTCGTTTTTATAGCTTCAGGGTTAATCATCACTACCCCTTTGATAGTAGGAAACCATAACACCCCGTCACTTGTCATGCAGCCAAGCGCAGGAACCGTACAATCCATAACAGGCATTCCATCAGCCCTGCCGTACTGTAGATACTGCAAAGGTATGTTGGTTCCGCGCTCTTTTGCATCCATACATTCATGGAGCAAACGGATAGCAATCTTAAAAATACCGGCATTAGAGCCAATCCAGACATTTCCTTGGGTGTCCGCCATTATTTGAAAAATATTCTCATTTGGCAGTCCATCTATGGCTTTCATGCTCGTCCAGCGACCATTTTTAAAGCGCGTCAATCCGCTATTTGTCCCTACCCAAAGTGTGCCGTCTGGCTCTTCGTAAAAACAAAAAATCACGTCTGCTGCCAAACCATTACGAACGGAAAAGTTCGTAAACGTGCCGTTCGACCAACAACTTAAACCACCACCATCCGTGCCAATCCAAAGCCTATGCTGACGGTCTTCGTACATACGCATCAACGAATTATACGCCAAGCCTTGGGCAGTGGTGTATGTGGTACAAACGCCGTTTTGAATGCACGTTAAGCCGTTGCGTGTAGCCACCCAAAGCGCACCGCGACTATCCTCGTACATAAATCGCACAAGATCACCCGCAAGCCCGTTTGCCGTTGTGTACGCACTCACAAATTTACCATCGTTCAGTTTGAACACTCCCGCACCGTACGTTCCAGCCCAAATAGTCCCTGTGTGGTCTTTGAGCAATGTCCGCACAAGATTAGCTGTGGCTTCGGGGTTGCCATTTTTATCGAGATTATAATTTATTGCTCGCCGCGAAGTTCGGTCATATTGCGTAATGCCTCCGCGAAACCCCATCCAAACTGTGCTATCGTGGGTATCGACAATAGCGTAGGTAAAATTCCCTGCCAAACCTTCTGTTGTTGCGAGTGCAGCCAATTTTGTATCTATCAGGCAATTCAAGCCAAGATTGCTATAAAGCCCGAGCCAGAGATTCCCCTCCCTATCTTCGCATATCGTGTTAAAATTGGCAGCCCAAAATTCATGGGCAAGCGCGTCATTGGTTCCCGTACCGTCATCCACTTGTGCCTGACCAATAGCGCCAGAGGTAAGCCGTAACCGATAAAGCCCGGTCGAAGTTCCCACCCAATAGTTACCGTCTTTGTCCTGCCGCACGCGACGAATAATCTTATTTTTCAGGCTTTTGCCCACCGGCAAACATTGCCGCTGGTTATTTGCTGACTCCGAAAGAATATACAGCCCTGTAGCCGTACCTATCCAGAGCGTATGCCGAGAGTCTTCATACACTTCATTCACGATGGTGCTTGGTAAGCCTTGTTCTGCCCCAACATACTGAATCGCATTTTGAAACGTACCGATAGCACTTTTCATTACACAAAACAGACCACTTCCTTCTGTCCCAACCCAGATACGTCCTTGCACGTCAGCACAAAGAGCTACCACATTTGGCTCTCCATTTACTTCTTTGGCGCTCGTATTTTTAACATTCGTGGGAAGGTTTAAAAAACAAACCTGAAACACTTTGTCGCCGTGTGGCAGCACACACAAACCTTTTACCGTACCCACCCATAAATTTCCCATGACATCTTCGCACAACGAACGAATATTATTGCTGGAAAGCCCATTTTCCGTAGTGTACGTCGTAAAAATGCCGTTTGCATATCGCACTAACCCACCACCGTTTGTACCTGCCCAAAGTGTTCCTGCACGGTCTTCCAAAACCACCCAAAATGTATTATTCGTGATGGCAGGCGTATTTGCTGAATTGAATGCTGTAAAACGCGTCCCGTCAAACCGTGCCAAACCACTAAAACTCCCAAGCCAGAGATAGCCGTTTTTGCCCTGTACAATAGACATGACGCTATTGCTGGGCAACCCTTCTTGCGTGTTCCACGATTCGCGTTTGTACTGGGTGAGAAGTTTTTTGGGGTCGAGAGCAAAAATTGATGCGGGGTACACAATGCTTAAACACTGCGTCGTACAGAAGATCACGAGCAGTAAATGTGCGGGCGGTATGGAAGAAAATAGCCTCCGCATTACCAGTTAAAAAGCATTGGTCAGAAATAATAATTCTGTCGAGAATTATCGGCAATTACAAGGCGAGAACAACGTTGCAAACCAACACTGTTCTTTATACCCAGAGTTTGGAGAAGACGTTCGCCAACAAAACAAGGAGGGTGGTAGCATTTGCCTCGCCAACACCAATGTACCAAAGCACGAAGCAATACGCAAACATTTGTTTGGGGAAATATGAATGATGGGCGGGCAAGCATTTTCGTGGGTCGTTAACCATCCGTGCAGCGACAAAACAGTGAAGAAACAGGCAAACCAAATGTCGTTTCATCGGCATTCGCCGCACGGGAGGTTCAACAACGAGCTTCAGGCGGTTACACAAGAAAGGCGACAAAGGTATCAACGAAATAGTGATGAATCAAAGCCATCATATATTCCATTGAGCATTCGCCCATAATTTTCAACATTCTACAATAACGTTTGTTCAATGACAGTTACTGATTGATTGACTTTCATCCGCCCTGCGGCAAATTCACTCACCACAGAAAAAACATCATCGGAGAAACCGCCGACGTTTAGGATATCGCCATGCTCAGTAGCTTCAGCAGTTTTTATCATTCGATTCGGTTGGATGTCTAAACATACAAGTTGAGCTTTGATATTCCGTTCGCAAAACATTTTCCATTCTTTCAAAAATACTGCTGCACGGTTCGGTTGGCGCGAAAGATTGCCATCAATCCAAGAATCGGTATCCGAGACGAACACCACAAGATCGCCGCTTGCATTGCGGGCATTCAGGTGTTTAAGCGCCGCGCTGCAATTCGTTCCGCCGCCATTCAACGACGCAAGTTTTTGTGCGTTTGTCATCACGCTATCCTGAGGATTAAATTTCACCCGCACAACATCTTGCTCGAACGCCACAAGTTCTGCGTTTGAATTTTTCCGCAGTAGCGCCGTTGCCAACAGTGCAGCCGCGTCAATACAACGCACACCGCCCGCCGTGCTTTTATGGTTGGCTGAAATTGGCGATTGCATCGAACCTGAAACATCGACACAAACGTAGATTTGACCTTCGACCGCAGGCACATTTTCGGTTGCAATCTCCATCGCGTCGTGCAATGCGTTCTGGATAACACTCGGAATGCCGTTTTGAATGCCGTTTTGAATACCATTTGAATGCTCCCTTTCAAGAACGCTCGCCGCTTGAAATGCCACGAGCAACTGATATGGCAGGATTCCCGATTTTCGGATTGCGGATTCATCCAAAAGCCGCTTTGCAAGTTGTTGTGCAACGGCACGATCGCCAAACACGCCGCGCCGTGCAAAAATATGCAGATTTGCTTGAAGCGTTTGCCACGAGGCGTTGAGAGCAATCGTTGTCCATTCCTTCACGGTCAAATCAAGCGTTGTTAGAAGCTGAAATGACACGTTGGGAATGGTTCGCTCCAAATAGGGGTTCCCCGTAGAGCGCTTGAATACTTCATATTCCTGTGCAAGCCCATGCAAATCATTCATCGCATATTCTCGGTCGAGCAGATAACCATACAACGCTTTGCGACTTGTGCTCGTGGGTTTTGGATGCACCAATTTAAAAATGTCCGCCAAAGACGGATTACCTTCCGCAGAAGCCGCAAAAAGCTCATCGTCACTGCGTTCGTCAAACCATTGTTGAATCAAGCGTTTGGGTACGGTGCCAAGCGATTTTCGCCCAACGACACCCGAACGCATAATGTGAACAAATCGGCGAAGCATCGGTACGTCATTAATGACATGGGGGAACACGGTTTTCAAAAGTTCAGTATCTCGCACAGACAGCATCGCACATAACAATACCGCGAGATTCTTTGAACGCTCGCTTTGGTCTGTAGAATGTGCGAACAACGCTGTTTTAGCAATAAACTCGGGCGCAACCTCATCGCAAAGTTGAATTATCTGTTCACGTTGGCACTCAGCATCGGCGTAATACGTACCATTCAGGCAACCAGTAGCGGCATAGTGCGCCAGTATATAAGTAGGCGAACATTGATCGAGTGTCGTAGGTTCACGAACTGCATTGACGGGAGTACCAGTGCTATTAAGGGTTGTTGTTCTGGTGAACGAGTTGGATGTATTTGATTGAAACACGCCTATAACGGAGGAAAATAGTGTCGTCGTGGTTGCCACGTGGTAACCTCCTTTCTGGATTCTGCGGTGATGGGCAAGTTCGCTGATTCACTTGCTTTGTTATGCTACAGTTTTTCAACAATCGTGCCAACGAATAAATTTGCGCGGGTGAATCACCTATAAACAAGGAACAAAAAGGCTTCCAAGGAATTACAGAACAATGATGCAGCAATTGGTTTATGAATATATTTTCAGAATACTGTCAGATTTATCTCACAGTGTGACTCAAATTGTACATATCGTGTACACACCGTTCGTATAGAAATTCTCCGCAACCGTAGTATAACGAACCAAAGAATCGTATTTTGGAGGTTTGTGAAGCGCTCTGAAGCGTGTGATTTTTCCTACTCACCCCAAGCATTTATGGATGCGTATTATACAGATGTTTTGAATGCCAACGTAGAAACCTTAAAACAACAAGGCAACTACCGCTATTTCCTCGCTCTCCAAAAATCCGTCGAAACATTTCCGCTGTTTACGTTTCAAGACAATGCTGGAACGACCCACACAGCGGTGAATTGGTGTTCCAACGATTATATGGGCATGAGCATTCACAACATTGTGACCGCACGGGTGCGTGAAGTTGTGGCGCAAAGTGGCTTGGGAAGCGGCGGCACACGCAATATTTCCGGCACAAGCGTCTATCACCGTGAGCTGGAACAGGCGGTTGCGGCGCTGCACGGAAAAGAATCTGCCGTTGTGTTCAACAGTGCTTTCCTCGCCAATGTAACGTCGCTTGCCACACTTGGTGCGGCGTTTGAGGATTGCGTTTTTTTATCGGACGAGCGGAATCATTCTTCGATTATTGAGGGTATTAAAGCCAGTAAACGCGATAAATACATCGTGGAACACAATAATCCACGCCACCTTGAGGTACTTTTGAAATCTCTTCCGCTCGAACGCCCAAAAATCATCGTGTTCGAGTCGGTATATTCCATCACGGGCAGTATTGCGCCGATTCAAGCATATGCCGAACTCGCAGAACGCTATAATGCACTTACCTACGTTGATGAAGTTCATGCAGTTGGCATCTACGGAGCTGATGGTGCGGGGCTTATCCAAGCGCAAGGTTTGGAAAGCGATGCAAATAATCACATTCACATTGACATTATCAACGGCACATTTGCGAAGGCATTCGGAACGCTTGGCGGCTATATTGCTGGCGACCGCTCCGTGACGGAATACATTCGTAGTTTTGCGCCCGGCTTCATTTTTACAACATCGTTGCCGCCCGCTCTGTGTGCCGCGACAATAGACAGCATTGAGTACATTCGCGCCAACAAACAACTTCGCGCTGAGTATCGCGCACAAGTGGCGCTGCTGCGACGAATATTAGCGGCACGAGGCATTTCGTTTGATGTGAACGAATCGCACATCACGCGCATTCCCATTGGTGATGCGCGGCGCTGCAAAGCTGTTGCAGACACGCTGTTGCACACACACGGCATCTATGTTCAGCCGATTAACCAACCCACTGTTCGTGCGGGCGAAGAATGTTTGCGCATCACCGTCACCATGCGCCACAACGAAGACCAGATGCGCCATTTGGCGGATTCGCTGGCGACGGTTTTGGATTCGGTTCTTACGGCAAATACGCCAACGTAAAAAATGGATAATTGCTTTAAATTCTGGTTGACTTTTGGCTATGTTTGTTTAAATTCCTTCACTCTTTTTACTCACAGCGATAATTTGTATGCACTATCTTACCCCTGAACAAGTAGCAGAGCGATTGGCGATTGAAAAAACAACCGTCTATGTATGGCTCAAACAGCAAAAATTGCACGGATTAAAATTAGGCAATCTTTGGCGCGTGGATGAACGTGATGTAGAAGCGCTTCTTGAAAGCAAAAAGCACACCCCCAAAACACAAACAACCAAAGAACCTACGAACATAACAGCAGAACAACTACGCTCTTTGCCTTACGAAGAACGTTCGCGCCTACTCCGCGCAATGGTTGCCAACGACAAGGATTATGAGGTGATTGAGGATAGCACTGCTGTATGGGAGGATGACTAATGCAGCAAGGTGAGGTCTGGCTCGTGAATTTCCAGCCGCAGGTGAACACCGAAATTACCAAAACCCGCCCTGCCGTGATAGTTTCCGATATCGCATTGAGCGGACTCACAACCCGTATTGTTGTCCCTTTTCGTGATACAAAACCACATCACGGAACGATTTTATATTACGTTGTTATTTCCCCCACAAAAGCCAACGGTCTGATAAAAACAAGTTCTGCCGATTGTTCACAAGTTAAATCCTTTGACACCGCACGTTTTGTCAAAAAGTTAGGAATTATCTTGCCCACTGATCTCCATGCCATCCGCAATGGTGTTTGCCTTTGCATAGGAATATGAAACCACTAACAATTGTTTGCCGTACCTCAAAACTCGCCGTCGTTCAAAGCGAACGTGCGAAAGCTCGGATTCTGCGCCACTTGCCAGAAGCGAACATTCGCATCGTCACAAAAAAAAGCACGGGCGACAAAGACCGCTCTACTCCGCTTTACGAATTAGAAGGACGTGATTTTTTCACCAAAGATATTGATGAATACTTGCTTGCAGGCGAGGCAGATTTTGCTGTACATTCACTCAAAGACGTAAGTATTGAACGCGCGGAAGACCCAACGTTTGCGTCCGCCATTCTTGAACGTGACGACCCTCGAGATGTAGCACTCTTCAGAGCAGACGTATTTGACAAACTCGCATCCGGCAAAACGCTTATCCTCGGAACGTCGTCGCTACGGCGGATGGAGCTTGTTCCGCGCTTCTTGAACAAGGCATTGCCTCGCGCCACGGCAACTCACACAAACGCTCATACCGCATTGCCTGAAATTCGCTGCGAACCTATCCGTGGCAATGTAGATTCACGCCTCCGCCAGCTTCGTGACGGCAGGTTTGACGGCATTATTCTTGCGGCTGCGGGGCTAAACCGCTTGCTTGCTGCGCCGGAACATCACGAGGAAATCAGCAACCTATTACACCCGCTCAGGTTCATGCTGCTACCACTTGTGGATTGCCCACCCGCTCCCGGACAAGGTGCGCTTGTGATAGAAGCATTGGTAAACAATCATGCGGCGTGTGAGGTATTAGAACAACTTCGCAATCCACACCTTGAGGCGCAATTGCACGAGGAACGAGCGCTGTTGCGACGCTTTGGCGGCGGCTGCCATCAACGCTTTGGTGGGGTGAATCTGCCGCTTGCCGGCGGGAATGTGCTTATCACGCAGGGCATCGCCAAAAACGGCGACGATGTGGGCGATATGCGGTTTGATGTGCCGGAAATCCTTTCAAAAAATACGTCTCTGCGTATATTCGCGGCATCCGATTTTATGGCAGATTTTTTCAGTACAAGTTACGAAGCGCTTTCAACGGATTTTACAATAGCCGAAGACGCAGCGTTCGTCAGCCATCACCGTGCCGTGCAGAACGAGATAGTGTTGGAGCAACTCCGTCACAAACGTGTCTGGACGGCAGGTACACGGTCATGGTTCGAGCTTGCAAAACGCGGCGTGTGGGTGGAAGGCTGTTCTGACGGATTTGGGCTTCGTTTTTTAGACGATGTGTTCCATTCGCCGCTTGTTAAGCTCAACACAGACAATGTCCGCATTCTCACCAATACCCGTTCCGCAAAAGAATGGAACGATGACGGCTTCAAAGCAACAGGTTTGTATGCGTTGCACGAAAATGTGAGTGACGGCATTATCGGTGCGTTGCAAGGTGCAGAGGCGTGTTTTTGGACGAGCTTCCATCAGTACCAAGCGTGTCGGACTTGGATTCCCGAAGGCGCACTGCATCTTTGTCCCTCCGGCAAAACAGCAGAATTATTTCGTCAAGAGGGCATCGAACCCATTCTTTTTCCTACCATTAAAGCATTTTTGTTATGGCGCACCAAAACGGACACCAAGCATACAAAATGAATTTTCGCCGTTTGCGATCAAATCAGCACATCCGCGAACTTGCGGCAACCGTCACGGTACATCACAAAGAGTTTATCCAACCGCTCTTCGTGGATGAAACCTTGCGCGAACGCGAGCCGGTGCGCCATCTGAACGAAGTTTTTTCCGACACCACGGACAGTATTTTTGCTCAAGTTGAGGCAGATATTGCAGCGGGGGTGACAAAATTTTTGCTCTTCCCTGTTCCCGCCGAAAAATTCGAGCAAAATTTTCGCTTCGATTTTGCTTCCGATGTGGTTCAATCACTCAAAGAGCGCTTCGGTGCTGACATCTGGCTTGCAAACGATCTTTGTTTGTGTAGTTATACGGCACACGGGCATTGCGGGTTGCTGAATGCAGAAGGTACGCGTCTTTTGAACGACGACACCGTGCAGCTTTTGGCGGATTACGCTCTGCATCTGGCGCAGGCGGGTGCAGATTGCATCGCACCAAGCGATATGACGGACGGCAGAATCCACGCCATTCGGCAAAAACTCGACACCCACAATCTCGACCACGTGGCGGTTATGAGTTATTCCAGCAAATTTAGCTCAAAGTTTTATGGACCCTTCCGCGATGTGTGCAAATCCTCGCCATCGGCACAAATACAGCTTAGTGGGCGTTCCACATACCAAATATCGCCAGATAATCTGAACGATGCTCTTGCGTCAACACTGCGTGATATTGAGGAAGGTGCGGATATCGTGATGGTCAAACCTGCTCTGCCGTACCTTGACATCGTAACGCGGCTTGGCGACCAGATTCTCACGCCGATTGCGGTCTATCACGTGAGCGGCGAATATGCTGCGGTGGAACTTATGGCAGAAAATGACATTATCGAACGTGATGCAGCACACCTTGAACTTTGGACATCGTTCAAACGCGCGGGCGCTTCCATAATTATTTCATATGCTGCTCGTCACGCCAAAGCGTGGATTCATGCAGTGTAGAAAGGATTTTTTTACTCGAAAAAACTCGCCCTCATCTTCATTCAACAAAGAAAAAAATTTGCGTTTACGAAACGCTTTTATTACATTGGTAAAAGTAATTCGTTTTTGCAGTTCAATTTTGCCTCTAACGGCAACCTCTCGGCATCCGCTCCGAAATGGCAATAGCAACCTCCATATTTTCTATCCTTGCGCCCCGCAAAACAAGCGGCACGGCTTCGTGCTGCTCGATAGATAGTATGATGGATATGATGTGCTGCTGCTGCTGTATGTGCTTTACCATGATGTGTACAATGATGTGCACCATGTGTAACTAAAAAAGGCACGCTCTCTCGATTCTCCCTAACTTCAGTCTTTCACTTTTTAGTTACACAGAGGAACAACCAAGTTCTCCTGTGATTTTGTTGTTTTATTTTTTCCCAAACGCTCAGATTCTAAATGCTCGAACATGATGACAAGCACACACGACATTCTTTCAACAACAGGATTACCATCGTTCATCCGATCCCGCTCCCCCAAACTGAGCGTCGTTGGTGCTGGTCCGGGCGACCCTGAGTTGCTCACGCTCAAGGCGCTAAACACGTTAAAACAAGCCAATGTTGTGTTGTACGACGCGCTCGCAAACCCCGAAATCCTCACGTATTGCAACTCGGAAACGACAACTATGTTCGTGGGCAAACGCAAAGGACAGCCTTCCATTTCCCAAGACGACATCAACGACCTTATTCTGCGCTACGCCTGCGAACGCGGTCACGTCGTGCGGTTGAAAGGCGGCGACCCGTTCGTGTTTGGGCGCGGGTTCGAGGAAATTCTTTTTGCCGAACAACACGGCATAGCAACGGAATACATACCCGGAATCTCAAGTGCCGTCGGTGTTGCGGGCTTAGAAGGCATTCCGCTTACGCACAGGGGCGTGAGCGAAAGTTTTTGGGTGATTACGGGCAGCACGTCTGAACGCGAGTTTTCACGAGACCTTCACGCTGCTGCACAAACGAATGCAACAGTAGTTGTGCTAATGGGCTTGAGCAATTTGGCGGAAATAGCGGAAGTGTTCGTCGAGCATGGGAAAGAAACTTTGCCCGTAGCGGTCATCCAAAATGGCTCTCTGCCCTACGCACGAGCTGTAAGCGGTACGGTATCGAGTATTGTTGCGGATGTGTATCACACAGGCATTACGCCACCAGCAATCATCGTGCTTGGCGAAGTTGTCGGACTCAGAGGCGTTGCTATTTCTTGATTTCAACATTTTGACGTTTACCAATCAATTTTTTCATTTCACATAGTCAGCATGGAACAACTTCTTCAATCTCCTAACACACAGCTCGATTGGCTGCGACAGGTCAACGAAACACTCACGCCGCAACAATTGTTATGGTTGAGCGGCTACAGTTATGGTCTCTATATAGCGAAAAATGATGGCAACCATAACGCAAAATTTGAGGCAAAAAATGGCTCACATTCCCCTTCTATTGCTGCTCCCACGGCAACGCTTCCGGCAGAATTTTCTGCCCAAACCGCCGCGCAAACACAGATTCCGCTCACCATATTGTACGGAAGTCATTCCGGTAATGGCAAAAAAGTTGCTGCAAACGCCGCAGAACAGGCGAAAAATCGGGGGTTTGTGGTAAAAATGCACGACATGAACGAGTATCCGCTCAAAAACCTCAAACAAGAAAAAAACCTTCTTGTGGTTGTCAGCACACACGGCGAGGGCATTCCACCCATTGCCGCCGAAGACTTATACAACCACGTGCATAGCCCCCGCGCTCCAAAGCTCGGCGAAACCTCGTTTTCCGTGCTTGCCCTTGGCGACAAAAGTTATATTCATTACTGCAAAACAGGCGCAGACTTCGATGGACAATTAGAAAAACTCGGCGCAACCCGCATCCATCCTCGTGTGGATTGCGATGTGGATTTTGAACAGGATGTACAAGCGTGGATTGACGGTACATTCAAGGCATTACTCGACAAAGCAGGCGTAAAGCCGTCTTCTGGCATTCTGCACACTAATGGTCGCACAAACGGATATGCAAACGGTCACGCAACACCACAACCATCAACCTACACCAAACAGCACCCTTTTGAGGCAACGGTGCTTGAAAAAGTCAAGTTGAACGGACGCGGTTCCGTAAAAGAAACCTATCATCTTGAGCTTGCGTTGGAAGGTTCCGGCTTGGCGTACGAACCGGGCGATGCCCTTGGCATCTATGCGGAGAACAGCGAAGAGCTTGTTCACGAGGTATTGAATGCCACCAACCTGAGTGCCGATGCGCCTGTGCAGGTGGGTGATTCCACCATGCCGCTTGCAGAGGCGCTTACACGGCAATACGAGCTAACCATCCTCACCCGCGATACACTTACGAAACACAATGCTTTCGCTCAGAGCGGGGTATTGCAGGAAACCTTACTCGATACAAGCCGCTTGCAATCCTACCTCTACGGCAGCGATGTAGTGGATGTTCTCACAAAGTTTCCTGTGCAGCACACGCCGGAAACGCTCATCAGCATTCTGCGTAAACTCCCGCCACGCCTGTATTCCATTGCTTCCAGCCTTCATGAACACCCTGACGAAGCGCATTTGACCGTCAGTGCCGTGCGCTACGAAGCGGGCGGTCGCCATAAAAAAGGCGTTGCGTCGTGCTTTCTCGCAGACCGCGTGGCACTTGAAGGGCGCTTGAAGGTATTTGTGGAGCGCAATGAAATGTTCAAACTTCCACAAAACTCTGCCACAGACATCATCATGATTGGTCCGGGCACAGGCATAGCGCCGTTCCGGGCGTTTGTGGAAGTACGTGCAAACAACGGCACAAGCACGGCAGCAGGCAAAAACTGGCTCTTTTTTGGCAATCCGCATTTTACGACGGATTTTCTCTATCAAACGGAATTGCAACAATGGCTCAAAAAAGGCGCTCTGGCGCGGCTTGATCTTGCTTTTTCGCGTGACCAAGCCGATAAACTCTACGTCCAACACAAACTCCTTGCCCGCAGCAAAGACGTGTTTGCGTGGCTCGAAAATGGTACTCAGTTTTACGTTTGCGGCGACAAAAATCGCATGGCGGTTGACGTGGAAGCCGCACTGCGAACCATCGTCGAGCGCGAAAGCGGTGTGAGCGCTGAACGAGCAGCCGAGTATGTTAAATCGCTCAAAAAACAGCGCCGCTACCTTGAAGACGTGTATTGAAGCGGCATTAGCCGAGCAAGAGAGCATGGTTCCTTGTTCCAACAGTAACCGAAAAATTAAAATTTAACCTTTAGCTATACTCATGTCCAACAACACAAATCTTTCTGAAGTTGAAATTGTCAAAGACAAGAGCAATTACCTGCGCGGCACGATTGAAGGAAGCCTTACAAACGAGATTACAGGCGCTCTGTATGCCGACGACACGCACCTGATTAAGTTTCACGGCTCGTACCAGCAAGCTGACCGCGACCTCGACAGCGAGCGCAAACGCCAAAAACTCGAACCACTCTACTCGTTTATGATTCGTGTGCGTGTGCCGGGCGGCATTGCCACGCCGAAACAGTGGCTCGTGATGGACAACCTTGCAGACCAATACGGCTCTGGTACGCTCAAACTCACCACCCGTCAAGCATTCCAGCTTCACGGCGTGATGAAGCGTAATCTCAAACAAACCATTAAAGGCTTCAACACGGCGCTGTTGGACAGCATAGCGGGTTGCGGCGACGTTGTGCGAAACGTGATGTCGAACCCAAACCCGCATCAATCAGCGGTTCACGGCGAGGTGTATGAAATTTCCAAGCGCATCAGCGAACATTTCACGCCCCGCACCCGTGCGTACTACGAGCTTTGGCTGAACGATGAACTCGTGGGCGGTGGCGAGCCAGAATCAGAGCCAAATCCAGAAGACGAGCCAATCTATGGCAAAACGTATCTGCCGCGCAAATTCAAGATTGCGCTTGCCATCCCCCCACACAACGACACGGATATTTTTGCGAACGACATCGGCTTGATTGCGATTGAACGCGATGGCAAGCTGCTCGGATTCAACGTGGCGGCGGGTGGCGGCTTGGGAATGACCTTCGGAATGCCCGACACATACCCGCGTCTGGCGGATGTGTCGGGCTTTTGCACGACCGAACAAGTGTTGGATGTTATAGAAAACATCGTTCTGATTCAACGCGACCTCGGCAACCGTGAAAATCGCAAATTTTCCCGCTTGAAATATACGATTGACCAGATGGGGCTTGATGCTTTCAAAACAGAACTCCATAACCGTCTTGGCTATACGCTCGCCGACGCAGAGCCGTACACGTTTACGAGCAACGGCGACGCGTACGGCTGGCAAAAAGGCAAGGATGGCAAATGGAATCTGACGCTCTTCATCGAGGGCGGGCGTGTGGTTGACACCGAACAATACAAGCTCCGAAGCGGCTTGCGCGACGTGGCAGCATTTCTACGCGACAACAATGGCGACGGAGATTTCCGATTGACGGGCAATCAGAACGTGATGATTTGCAACGTCGCACCCAAAAACAAAGCCCGTGTTCAAGCCATTTTGGAACACTACGGCATTCTTGCGGAAATCAATAAAACGGGTTTGCGACTGAATTCCCTCGCTTGCGTGGCGCTCAACACCTGTACGCTGGCATTTGCGGAGGCTGAACGGTATTTGCCGTCGCTTATTGACAAACTCGACGTGGTGATTCGGGAGAGCGGTTTGGAGCGCGATGCCATTGTTATCCGCATGACAGGCTGTCCGAATGGCTGTGCGCGTCCGTATTTGGGCGAAATTGCTTTTGTCGGGCGGGCGCTTGGACGCTACAACCTTTATCTCGGAGCTGGATTTGCGGGTGAACGCCTGAACAAACTCTACAAAGAAATGCTGAACGAAGAGGAAATTGTTGCAGAACTCACACCGATTATTCATCGCTATGCCCAAGAACGGACGAACGGTGAGCGGTTTGGGGATTTTGTAATTCGCGCTGGTTACGTGACGGCAACAACGCACGGAACAAATTTTCACCACTAATTTTCAAACGTTGTATGTCAACTATAGCACGAACATTTGTGAACCCGTCCGGCGAAGTCGTATTTGCCGACCCTACAGACCATAAAATATCAGTCAATCAAACAAACACACTTTTCCCCATCTTCGTCAAGATGGAACAATTCGCCGTGTTGATTGTTGGCGGCGGTGCGGTTGGATTGGAAAAACTTCATGCCGTGTTGGGGAACAGCCCACAAACCAGCATCACGCTTGTTGCGCGGGAAATTTCGCAGGACGTTCGTGAGTTTGCAAATACATTTTCGCAGGTGCGGCTTGTCGAAAAAACGTTCGAGGAATCGGACTTACATCATCAACAATTCGTGATTGCCGCTACCGACGACAAAACTGTGAATGCTCAAATTTGTGTGGCAGCGCGGGCGCGTGGGGTTCTCGTGAACGTTGCCGATACGCCGGATTTGTGTGATTTTTATCTTTCATCCATCGTACAAAAGGGCGATTTGAAAATTGCCATTTCCACCAACGGCAAATCGCCTACGCTCGGCAAACGTCTGAAGGAAATTCTCACGGACGTGATTCCAAGCGACATCCAGACAACACTTCACAACTTATCAACCATCCGCAGCCGTTTGGACGGTTCGTTTGCCGACAAAGTGAAACACCTCAATGAGATTACGGCGGTGCTGGTGGAACAAAAGCGAGATGAACAGAAGCAACCACGCGACGTTTCGGCACTCGTGATTGAACGGAATATCGTTCACCTGACATGGAACCCAGCAACGATAGCGCTTGCAGCCGTTTTTGTGCTAACGTTGATGGTGCTTGGGCATTTGCTGTTTCAACTTGTCCCTACAGCCGCGCTGAACGAGTACGCAAGCGGTCTGGCGGTGCAAGTAGATGTGAATGTGCTGTATTACATCGGCATCGGTTTTCTGGCGCAAACGATTGACGGAGCATTTGGCATGGCGTACGGACCAACCACCACCTCGTTTTTGATGGCAATGGGCATCCCTCCGGCGGTGGCAAGCGCTACGTTGCACACGTCGGAAGTGTTCGCCGCAGGAGTGGCATCTATCGCCTACAAACGGCATAAAAACATCAATTTTAAGCTCTTTAAGCTCTTGGTCGTTTCGGGAATCATTGGAGCAGTTGTGGGTTCAAGCCTTTTATCGTTTGTGAGCAAGGAGCAATTAGGCATTGTTAAACCGCTCGTGGCTTTATACACATTGATTTTGGGTGGCATCATTATTCGCCGCGCTTTGTCGAGACAACAGCGCTACAAAAAGCAGAATCCGCGCTTTATTCCGGCGATTGGGTTTGTTGGTAGTTTATTCGATTCCATCGGCGGCGGCGGCTGGGGTGCGATTGTTACAAGTTCGCTTGTGGCGTTCGGACGGGATTTGCGCTACAGCATTGGTTCAGCACATTTGGCAAAATTTTTCGTTGCCACAGCAAGCACGATAACGTTTGTAGTGCTGATTGGCTTCCATCACTGGCTGATTGTCGCGGGCGTGATTGTAGGAAGTATGCTCGCCGCGCCAATTTCGGTCACGCTGGGCAACAAAATCCCAAAACGCACGGGGCTGACGATTGTTGGTGTTATGGTTATTCTGTTGAGCATCCGAACGCTTCTGCGGTCATTTGGTGTTGGTATTTGAAATTTTCGTTTCCCATCATTTTTTACTTGTATGAGCCTTACAACAACACTCACAAGCGATGTTGCCGATGAACTCGCCCAAAAAATCGTCAGTCAATCCGCTGAAAAGATTCTTCATTCGCTGGCAGAGCGGTTTGCTGGAAGCATAGCGTTTTCCACGAGTTTCGGCTGGGAAGACCAAGTTCTCACACACCTCATTTTTTCTAACAACCTCCCCATCCGTGTGTTTACGCTGGATACGGGGCGCTTATTCCGCGAAACGTATTCCGTGTGGAATGCGACGCTCGAACGCTACAAAAAACCTATCGAGACATTTTTCCCGCAAGCGCAAGCAACAGAGCGCCTTCTGACGGATAAAGGTCCGTTTAGCTTTTACGAATCGGTGGAGAACCGCAAAGAATGTTGTTTTGTGCGAAAGGTTGAACCGCTCGATCGTGCCTTAGAGCGAATGCGATGTTGGGTGACAGGTATTCGCGCAGAACAATCGGATAATCGTTCTTCTATGCCGTTAGTGGAGCTGGATGGCGCACGAAATCTGGTAAAAGTGCATCCGCTCCACGACTGGACGCTAAGCGACGTACAATCCTTCATTCGTGAGTACAATGTTCCCTACAACCCGCTTCACGACCAAGGGTTTGTCAGCATCGGCTGTGCGCCTTGCACACGCGCCGTACGCGAAGGCGAATCGTTCCGCGCAGGGCGCTGGTGGTGGGAGGATACAAGCAAAAAAGAATGCGGCTTGCACCTGATAGAAGCACATTCTCAATAACAACAACATTACTTTTGAACCAACTTTTTACGTTTATGAAACGCACGAAATTTTACGCTCTCTTTTCTACTTCCCTGTTTTCAGTAACATTTTTTGTCGCGCTTGGGTATTCCCTTTTTCCACCACAGATTGCGGCTCAGGTGCATGATTATCCTTACACGCAGTCGGAGCAACCGCAACAACCCCAGCAATCGCAACAATCTCAACAACCACGCCGCATTGCGGGCATTGTCACCGACAATGAACTCGGCACACCGCTTGCAGGCGTGAATGTGAGGGTGAAAAACATTGCAAAAGGCGTGATTACGACCTCGAACGGTAAATTTTCCCTCTCCGTCGAACAAGAGTTCCCCATCACACTTCAGGTTTCAAAATTAGGCTATGTGAATTATGAAATAATCGTCGAAAACGCTGATAATACCTTGGCACTACGCCTCAGCCCAAAAATAACAATAGCAGACAAAGTCGTCGTTTCCGCCTCGAAGGTCGAGGAATCCATTGCCAAATCGCCGGTTGCGATTGAAAAGCTGGATTTGCTTGCCATAAAGGATACGCCCGCCGCGAACTTTTTCGACGCTTTGGAGGCAATCAAGGGCGTACAAATGACCACGCTCAGTTTAGGCTTCAAAGTGCCGAACACGCGCGGTTTTGCAAACACCACGAATGCACGGTTTTTGCAGTTAGTAGATGGCGCGGACACTCAAGCACCCGGTTTAGGAGTTTCGATTGCTAACACCGTCGGACCGACCGAATTGGACGTGGAAAGTGTGGAAATCGTTCCCGGAGCCTCGTCCGCGCTGTATGGCATGAATGCGCTGAACGGCGTGGCGAACATCACAACGAAAAATCCGTTTTTGTATCGGGGTTTGAGTGTTTATCAAAAAACGGGCGTAAATCACGTGGATGGCAAAGACCACAAACCAAGCCTGTTTACGGAGTCGGCAATACGCTACGCGACAGCATTGAGCGACAAATTCGCTTTCAAGCTAAACATGGGGTATTTTGGCGGCACAGACTGGGTGGCAAGCAGCGATTTGGAGTTGAACCCCACTGCGAACGCCTCCACAAACCTGCTTGGCAACGACAATCCAGGCAAAGATCCGATTAACTCCTACGGCAACGAAAGCTCCAACCGCCGCACGCTCACGCTTGATGGCAAACGGTATGAAGTGCGCCGGACGGGCTATTGGGAAAAAGACCTTGTGACGGACGATTACCGCGTTCGTAATTTTAAATTTGACGTGGGCTTGTATTACCGATTCACGGAGGACATTGAAGCATCCTACGCATACCGTAGCGGCAGCACGGATGCTATCTACCAGCGCGGCAACCGCATTCGCCTCACGGATTACCAAATACAGCAGCACAACTTCAATCTGAAAGGCAACAACTTCAACCTCAAGGCGTATTGGACGATTGAAAGCACCGATAAATCCTACAACATCCGTCCAATCGGTGAGAATATGGATAAAGCCTTTAAGACCGATGACAAGTGGTACGCAGACTACACGACGGCATTCAACCAAGCCACGACGCTGCCACTTGCCGATCGCCTCCGTCAAGCCCGCTCTGTGGCTGATGCGGGACGTTTGCAACCCGGAACAGAGGGGTTCGACCAAAAGCTCCGCGAGCTTGCGCTTATCAACAACTGGGACATCGGCGGACAGCTTATCATGCAAAACCAGTTTTACCAAATTGAAGGGCAATACGACCTTTCGAGTTTCCTCGCAAACGTTGTGGATGTGCTGGTGGGCGGCGATTACCGTGATTTTGTCATCAAACCCGAAGGTAATAGTTTTACAAACCCTGATGTGAACGACCCGTTCAAAACCATTCACAATTACAAAGTTGGAGCTTTCGCGCAAGTTACCAAGCGCCTTTTGAACGACAACCTCAAACTTATTGCCTCGGCGCGGATTGAAAAAAACGAGTATTTTGAACCGAAGTTCAACCCTCGTGTTGCAGCCGTTTACACATTCGAGGACAAACACAATTTCCGATTCTCGTTCCAGAACGGATACCGCTTCCCGACAGTCTTTGAGGGTTTTTCGACAGTGAACAACGGCGGCATTATTCGCTATGGCGGTTTGGATATTATGACAAAACGCTTGCAGCTCTTTGAAAATTCCTACGTCCGCTCGACGGTGGACAAGTTCCAAGCCGCAATCACGGCAGATGTGAACAAAGGCAAAGCGCTCAATCAAGCCATTGTGGACAACAAAGATTTGCTTGTTCGCAACGAATACACGTACCTTCAGCCGGAGGAGGTCAATGCGGTGGATTTCGGCTACAAAGGAAGTTTTTTGGATAACCGCGTGTTCGTAGATGCCGATGTTTACTACAACGTTTACAGCAATTTTATTGACCAAATCGAGATTTCCGTGCCGAAAGAAGGCAAAATCGGGCAGAGCGTGACGGGCGACGTAGATGCAACCATCTACGAGATTGCCGACCTGAAACGCCAGACCCGTTACCGTATATGGACAAACTCAAAAAGCAAATACTACAACTACGGCGCATCACTTGGCATCAACTACAACGTGGTTGACCGCTACAACCTGACGGCGAACGTGAGTTATGCGGAATTAAGCAAAGTTGACCGCCGCGATGTTGGCTTGGAAACATCGTTCAACACGCCAAAATGGATTGTGAACGTGAACTTGGGTAACCGCGAGGTCGTGCGGAACGTGGGCTTCAGCATTTCGTATCGCTGGCAAAGCGAATTTTTGTGGTTCTCGCAACTTGGCAACGGCACGGTTCCGGCGTACAGCACGGTGGACGCGCAAGTGAGCTATAAGATTCCGGCGCTGCACGTGACGGCAAAATTTGGCGCATCGAACCTGCTGAACACACGGTATTTCCAGTATGTGGGCGGTCCGACCGTCGGCGGCATGTATTACCTCGCATTTACGTTTGATGATATACTCAATTTTTAATCACAAATTTTAGTACCGAACGGATTTTGAGCGCAGAGGCACAGAGAGCGTAGAGAATCAAGGACGTAACAAGAACATATAAAAAAAGATTACATTTTATTTCCAAACTCAGCGCCCTCTGCGGTCATTTTTAGTACTGAACGGATTTTGAGCGCAGAGGCGCAGAGAGCGGGGAGAATCAAGGACGTGACAAGAACATATAAAAAAGATTACATTTCATTTTATTTCATTTCATATCCAAACTCAGCGCCCTCAGCGCCTCTGCGGTCATTCCGCCGAAAAGCGTTCGGCGCTGAAAATCACAAATCCATATTAAGGGGAAATCAGATGAGCAGTAAAAAACAATCAATCATCGTGCTGTGTACGGCACTATTGCTTTGTTCGGGAATTTCGGCGGTTGCTCAAAACAAGCCGGATAGTACGGTAATATCCGTCACACCTTTTTCGTTCACGGGGCAAATTGCGGTGAGTTACGGCTATAATTCTGTTGCCGACAAAAGTGCGTTGTTTGTGAATTTTGGCGGTCCGGCGATAACGCTTAAATCCGGCGATTGGTCATTCACGTTGGGATGTTTGCCATCGCTGCGGCTGCAACAAAACGACCTTGTTCGCCCCGTCTTGGGGTTTGGTCCCATTATTGGCTACAAACACTGGCTGTTAGTGCTGCCCGTTTACTTTGACGCTGTGGGTACTAGCCGTGCTTATATCCCAACGTTCGGCATTGGATACCGTTTGTGAATGGCTGACAATTACTATTTTTACGACCTCCATTCAACATTTTTACCATTATGAGCCTCCATTCCTTAGACTATCTCGATTTGCTCGAAGCCGAAGCTGTCTATATTTTCCGCGAGGTTGCGGGGCAATTCGAGCGCCCGGCGCTGCTATTTTCCGGCGGCAAAGACTCCATCACGCTCGTACATCTGGCGTTGAAGGCGTTTCGCCCGGGCAAATTTCCCTTCCCGCTTGTGCATATTGACACGGGACATAATTTCCCCGAAGCATTAGCGTTCCGCGACCAACTGGCGGAAAGTATTGGCGAAAAGCTGATTGTGCGCCATGTGGAAGACACAATACGCACAAAAAAACTCACGGAGCCAAAAGGCAAGTTTGCCAGCCGCAATGCGCTTCAAACCTATACGCTGTTGGATACCATTGAGGAGTTTCGTTTTGATGCGTGCATCGGCGGAGCGCGGCGTGACGAGGAAAAAGCTCGTGCCAAAGAGCGTATTTTTTCCGTGCGCGACGAATTTGGGCAATGGGAACCCAAGCGCCAGCGCCCTGAATTGTGGAATATTTTTAATGGTAAAATCCATGCAGGCGAGAACGTGCGCGTGTTCCCAATTAGCAACTGGACGGAATTAGACGTATGGAATTACATTCGCCGTGAGAACATTGAGCTGCCGAGCATCTACTTCGCCCACGAACGAAGCTGTTTGGAGCATCAAGGGCAACTTGTGGCAATGTCGGAATTTGTGACACAGGAACCAAATGATGTGATTTCCACAAAAACCGTTCGCTACCGCACTGTTGGTGATATGACATGCACAGCGGCTGTGGAATCTACCGCATCAACGTTAGAGGACATCATCTGCGAAATTACCGCCTCCAAAACCAGCGAACGCGGTGAAACGCGCATGGATGACCGCACCTCCGAAGCCGCAATGGAAGACCGAAAAAAAGGCGGGTATTTTTAGGTTCACGTTTTAGAAATTACAATCTCAATTTTTTTACTCTCCTTATTTGCATCATGGATATTCTTCGATTTATCACTGCCGGCAGCGTTGACGACGGCAAAAGTACGCTCATCGGACGATTGCTCTACGATAGCAAATCTATCCTTATTGACCAATTGGAGGCAATCGAAACGCAGAGCCGCACCAAAGCACGTGGTCTGAGTGGCGAACTCGACCTTGCGTTGCTCACCGACGGGCTGCGAGCCGAACGCGAACAGGGCATCACGATTGATGTTGCGTACAAATATTTTTCCACTCCGCGCCGCAAATTTATCATCGCCGATGCACCCGGTCACATTCAATACACGCGGAATATGGTCACGGGAGCCTCGAACTCTGACCTTGCGATTATCCTTGTGGATGCGCGGCACGGCGTTGTGGAGCAAACGCGGCGGCATTCAATTATTACTTCCCTGTTAAGACTTCCGCACGTTGTGGTTGCTGTCAACAAAATGGATTTGGTCGGTTTTTCGGAAGAAGTCTTTGAGCGCATTGTGTCGGAATACCGCACGGTTGCTGATTCGCTCGGACTCAAGGACGTAACGTATATCCCCATTTCTGCGCTTGGCGGGGACAATATCGTGGAGCGCTCTCCAAATCTGGCGTGGTACAAAGGTCTGCCACTGCTTGAATTTCTCGAAAACGTCGAAGTAGCGAACGATACAAACCTCTCGGTTCCACGATTTCAAGTACAATACGTGATTCGCCCGCAAACGGAGGATTTGCATGATTATCGAGGGTATGCAGGTAAGGTTTCAAGCGGTGTCTATCGCAAGGGTGATTCCGTCACCATTTTGCCATCTGGTATGGAAAGCCGTATTGAAGTAATTGAAATCGCTGGGCAGCACGTAGAAGAAGCATTTGCACCGCAAAACGTAATTCTCCATCTTGCCGACGACGTTGACATCAGCCGTGGCGACGTGATTGCCCGCACTGATACATTGCCGCAAGTTTCTCAAGAG
>JANYIG010000034.1 GCA_025358765.1 Candidatus Kapaibacterium sp. | reverse complement strand
ACGATTTAGGTAAGAAACGACGGCGGCAAGCGGGATGTAGAACACACCGATGGCGATAATCCAGTAAAAAAGATGATCGGAGCCAAGTTTACCCGCCGTGCCAATAAAGTTATACGTTACAACAATGAGTATTTGCGCCAGTACGAGGTCGGTAAGACCAAGTTCTTTTTTGAAGTTTGCGCTGTGTGTTTCGACGTTCTGCTCGGCACGGACGAAGTCAGCGGCTTGTCGTTCTATAAGCTCTGGTGCGGCAACGGGCGGATAGTCGTTGTTTCCCATCAGGCGAATCGGTTTAGGTGTGGGTGGAAGGATGTGAAACTTCGCTGTTAAAAATTTATTCAGTGAAGATGCGAAATAACAGAATTTGTATTGTTTAGGCAAACATTTTTTTGCAGCTTTTTGTCCGATTCGTAGCAAATAAACAAAGCCTTGTCCCGCATGGAACAAGGCTTTTAAGCATCGCTATCATTGTGATGTGATAATGCGTCAGGTGTTAAACCAATAGGTAAGTTTGAGTGCCACGCCGCGGTTTCTGATTTGTAAATCAGGCAAAAAGCGGCTTTCAAGCGATGTGATGCCGTAATTGTCTGTATAGACAAAGAACAAATCCGACATTGGGGCAAACCGCCATTGTAGGCGGGTATTGATGTTCATGGCGCTTGCTTGTGTGTTGTATTGGATAAACGCATTCAAGAAAATGTCACGCGTTGGCGTAAAATCAAGCTGTGTGCCAACGAGCGTAAAGTTTGCAGAGTTGAGCGGAACACCATTGTATTGCTCTGGCAGAGAGATGTTATCTTGCCGAATGTTAATGCTAATGGAGCCGTAGGGCTGAATACGGTAGTTCACTGAGGCATACATAGTAAGTCCGCTCCCAACAAAATACCCGCCTGCACTGAATCCCCCGTTAAAATTCAGCGCACTACGCTTGTCAGAGTAGTATTCGCCGCCGAAACGCCATTGATGATATTCTCCTACGGGCAACGGTGTTTTGTCCAACCCCGTCACGTCCCATGCGTCCGTAAGTTTCGTGAACGTTTCGCCCATCCACACATTGAAGCCACTGGTGTTTGCAAAATCAATATAAAACCACGCGGCAGATGTTCGATCTAATAATAGGTTTGTACCACGTCCGAAGGCACCTTCCGATGTAAACAAGCGGTCAATGCTCTTACTGGAAAGATACATATCCATCTCAGCCCCAATCCCATACTGGTTCACAACGGTGCGATCCTGGGGAAATATCGTGTATCGAATATCGGGTTGCAAACGAAATACCCCCGTTCGTGGGACAAAGCCAACTTCGGGGTTATGGTTTTCGCCGACGTATTCGTGATTCCAGTTAAATGAAAAGCCTGGTACGCTGTACCCAAGCCATGCAGCGGTTGCAAACTGTCCGGGCTTGTTTTCGGGTGTGATGGTGCGATGGTAAAATATCTTTCCGTTCAAAAAGCCATTACGACTACTGTAATTAAAATCCAATCCTACCAAACGATTATAGTCATTCCCCTCCGTTGCCTCGAAATCTTTGCCTTGACGATTAACAAATATCGCACCAAGAGTAGAGCGCCCGAACACCTGATATTGTGCAGCTGCAACGGTATAATTTTGCGCTGTTCTGCCACTGCCTTCGCCACTTGAGTCACGGCTGGCGGTTTGAATGTTCATCACGCCAACGCGCATATCGGTGCTGATATTCCCACTCAAGCGCACACCAAAGGGGATGGAAAGTGTTCTTCCATCGGCAAGTCCGATTCTGCGCGAGAAAAACGGGCGAATGCGGCTAAACCCAAAACTGCTGAAGATGTCGCTATTTTCAATGAAAAACTGCCGTTGTTCCGGAAAAAAAAGGCTAAATCGCTGAAGATTTGTGACTTGACGGTCAGCGTTGACGGTAGAAAAATCTGGATTTATCGTCAAGTCAAGATTGAGCGACGAGGTAATGCCATACTTCACATCTGCGCCAATGTTATAATCAAGTTTGGCGGCGGTATTCTCGGCATAATTTTTTGAAGCTATTCCCACAACCGATGGAATAATCGAAAGATTCACGCCAGAATTTGACGGCGGTACGTCCCATTCAAGGATGCCCGTGTGTGCCAACGAAGCCGCACGGAAATTCTGCGGAAACGGTGTCCACGTGGCGAGTTCGTTGTTACGCCAGTTCCAGCGTGCGAAGTTAATGCGCCATTGTTTTTTATTACTCTCAAACCGTATGGATTTGAACGGAATTGCAACTTCCGCAGACCATCCGTGTGCCGACCGCGAAACCTCTGAAACCCAGATATTATCCCACGATTGGTCAATACCCATCAATCCACCAAACGAGATAAAACCCTCGCGCTGCACTCCTGCGGGTGTCACCCCAAAGGCAAATCCATTTGTTTTTGCGCCAAGCGGGTCAATAAACACGGCCACACCGTCGTTTGCGCCCGGATCAAAATCGCGCCGAAGTGATTGGATAAAGTATTCGCTGGCGGTAGAATCGGAGCAGAAAAAGCTGAAATACATAAAACGTTCGTCGTATAAGGCGCGGACTTCTACTTGTGACGTTGCTCGAATGGAATCAACAGGGTAATGTTGAAAAAAATTGCTAATCGGCTGTGCTTGTTGCCATGCGGCTTCGTTGGTATTGCCGTCAATAGTAATGATGCCAGTTGCTTTCGTGATATGAAGCACATAGCGGTCATAATCAGAGCGATCCGTCTGCGGAGCCAACGGCTGACTACGGAGCATTGATGCGGCAGATACGATAATCACAATAATAGCAGCAAGAGAGCGAATCCCCAATGATAAAAATGAAAGCGGAAGGAAGTTCATGGCGTTGTATGTAGAGTTTCTTTTCTGGAGCTTGAGAAGTAAGCGTTCTTTGCTACTACGAAATCTACGGCAAAAAAGTTTCATCAAAAAGTTTCATCGGTGTTTGATTTTTTTGCCTTAGATTTGAAACTATGAATCTAAATCTCTTGCTCAAGCCTTCGCTAAAACCCTCATTGCCGCGTCGTATCGTCTGTCTGACGGAGGAAACCACTGAAACGCTCTACGCACTTGGTGCGGACGAATTGATTGTAGGTATTTCTGGCTTCACCGTACGTCCAAAAGAAGCACGGAAAACGAAGCCGAAAGTCAGTACGTATTTAGATGCAAATATTGAGCAGATTTTGGCGCTCAAGCCCGATGTTGTGCTGGCGTGGTCGGACTTACAAGCGCCCATCTGTGCGGATTTGATTCGTGCGGGCGTAGAAGTTATCTGTTTTAATCATCGTTCGGTAGAGGGCATTTTATCTATGATGGTGCGGCTTGGAGCGCTCGTGGGCAAAGCGCCAGAAGCGGAGCAGTTTGTGGAACAGATTCGGATGAATCTTGAACGCATTGCTCAACAGGGTTTGGAGCGCAAACGCAAACCACGCGTGTATTTCGAGGAGTGGTACGACCCTCTTATTTCCGGCATTTGCTGGGTGAGCGAATTGATTGAACTGTGCGGTGGTGAGGACGTTTTTGCAGAAAACCGACAATATCCTGATGCCAAACGCCGCATCATTGCCGACCCGCAGGAGGTTGTTCGTCGCAAACCCGATATTATCTTGGCTTCGTGGTGCGGCAAGATGTTCAAACCTGACCGCTTGCGAGCGCGTGAAGGCTGGGGCGAGATTCTTGCCGTGCAGCAAAATCAACTATTTGAACTTCATTCCGCCGTCATCTTACAGCCCGGTCCGGCAGCACTCACGGACGGCGTTTCACAAATAATGACCATTTTTGACAACTGGGAAGATTCCAATTTTACGGGAGAACACACAATATGAAAATCGCCATCGGCTCCGACCATGCGGGATTTGCGTACAAAAACGCCCTTGCAGAATTTTTGACAACAGAAGGACATTCCGTGCAAGATTTCGGCACATTTTCGACTGATTCGGTGGATTACCCTGATTTTGCCGCCGCCGCTGCTCATGCTGTTGCGGACGGGAAAGCAGAATTTGGCGTTCTTGTCTGCGGAAGCGGTATTGGTGTTTCTATTACGGCAAACAAAGTGCGTGGCATTCGTGCGGCGAACTGCCTGACGGACGAAATGGCGCAACTCGCCCGCCAGCACAACAACGCAAATGTCGTCACGGTCGGCGAGCGCTTAGTGAGCGTGGATGCGGCGAAAAGTATCGTTCAAACGTTCCTCGCAACGCCGTTTGAAGGCGGTCGCCATGAGCGACGGGTGGAGAAAATTCACAGTTTGACGGGTTGCTGAGAACCAATGGCATTAAGTTAAGGAATCTCCCTCATCCCGACCTTCTCCCAAAGGGAGAAGGAGGGAGGTTTGAAGCCCTCTACCTCTGGGAGAGGGTTTGGGTGAGGGGCTTAACTTAATGACATTGTTGCTGAGAACATTCTCGAAAATGCCATTGAGAACGCTACGTACAAGTAATTTCAACGTTTTTAACCTTTATGCACATCCTTTCAACCCAACGAGTTCATGAGCTATTAGCACATTGCGCGGGCAAACACATCGCTGTTGTAGGCGACATCATGCTTGACCGCTATTTTTGGGGTACGGTAAACCGCATCTCGCCGGAAGCACCCGTGCCGGTGGTGGATATTGAATCTGAATCATTTCACTTAGGTGGTGCATCAAATGTGGCAATGAATTTACAATCACTCGGCGCACAAGGGCTGATGGTTGGCGTTTGTGGCGATGATAATTCTGGCAAGACCGTCCGCGATATTCTCCACGAAGCAAATATGGATGCAAGTGGTATCATTAGTGACTCAGAACGTCCTACAACCGTCAAAACCCGCATTATCGGTAACAATCAGCAAATCGCACGACTCGACCGCGAAGTAAAATCGCCGATTGCCGACGATCTAAGCCGCAAACTTCTTGGCGTGTTGGAAGCCTCGCAGAATCAGCTTTCCGGCATTATCCTTGAAGATTACAACAAAGGCGTTATTACGCCTTTCCTGATTCGTGAAGTTATCGCGCTGGCACAAAAGCGCTCTATTCCGGTGTTTGTTGACCCGAAGTTTGCGAATTTTTTTGCGTACCAACGTGTTACACTCTTTAAGCCTAACAAAAAAGAAACTCAAGATGCGCTTGGGTTCTCGCTTTCGAGTGATGATGAGGTTCTCCGTGCTGGTCGGGAACTTCTTACGCGGCTTCAATGCGAGAATGTTCTGGTGACGCTCGGCGCACGGGGAATGATGCTTTTCGAGAGCAACGGAACCGTTTCTTCCGTGCCAACACGGGCGCGGCACGTAGCGGATGTGTCCGGTGCGGGCGATACGGCAATAGCCACGCTTGCGGCAGCAGTAGCTGCGGGAGCGAGCTTTGTGGAAGCGGCATCGTTAGCAAATTCTGCTGCCGGTGCAGTTTGCGAAGAGCCGGGCATCGTTGCGATTACCCCAAAACGCCTATTGGAAACCGTTGAAGGTATTACCATATGAACCAGTCACCACAACAACCAACCCAACAACCATCATCTATCCATTTGATAGATCGTCTGGCAAACCCAATTGAACGCTTTATTCGTTCGGCGGCATCCGGCGGCGGTGTGTTGATGCTCTCCGCGTGTATCGCTTTAGCGTGGGCAAATTCGCCGTACAGCCATTTGTACGTTGACTTGTGGGAGACTTCCATTGCCGTGAGTGTAGGCAATACAGCGCTATCCAAGTCGCTTCTGCACTGGATTAACGACGGCTTGATGGCAATGTTTTTTGTCGTTGTGGGCTTAGAAATTAAACGCGAAATGCTTGTTGGCGAACTTTCGTCCGTCAAAAAAGCATCGCTGTCCGTGATTGCCGCCTTTGGTGGGATGGTAGTTCCGGCGTTGCTATACTCGCTGTTGAACAGCAATAGTGCAGGTTCTGCGGGATGGGGAATTCCGATGGCGACGGATATTGCGTTTGCGCTCGGAGTAGTGTCGCTGCTGGGGAACCGCGTACCGTTTGCGCTAAAGGTGTTTCTGACAGCGCTGGCAATCGCGGACGACATCGGCGCGGTGGTTGTAATAGCGCTTTTTTACACTTCGCAACTGAACCTCGCAATGTTGTTTTGGGCAGTAGGAATCACAATATTACTCGTGATTGCAAACCGCATCGGCGTTCGGAATTTGTTTTTTTATGCGTTTGCGGGCGTTGCACTTTGGTGGTGTGTGATGCAATCCGGCATTCACGCCACGATTGCAGGCGTGGTGTTGGCAATGACGATTCCCGCACGACAGCGTATCAATGCTGAGGAATTTACGGACGACGCACGGGCGCTCGTGGCGGAATTTGCCGAGCAAACCCATGAAGGTACACACATTCTTGCCAATCAAAACGCTCAATCTGCCGTTCGTGCGTTGGAACAATCCTGCGAACACGTACAAACACCACTTTCGCGCTTTGAGGGCGCACTCCATTTGCCAGTAGCACTTATCGTAATGCCGCTTTTTGCCTTTGCCAATGCAGGCGTAGCACTCAGCGGCAATCTTAGCGAGGCGTTCTCCAATCGTGTGACGTTGGGAATTATTCTGGGTTTGGTGGTTGGTAAACCAATTGGAATTACGCTGTTTTGCTGGTTGGGCGCACGACTGAAGATTGCTACCATTCCGAACGGCGTGACGTGGAGTACGCTGTTTGCGATTGGCTGTTTGGGAGGGATTGGTTTCACGATGTCGTTGTTTGTGCAAAGTTTGGCATTCAACGATGCTGTGCTTTCGACCGATGCGAAGATTGGCATTTTTACGGCATCGGCAGTGTCGGGATTAGTGGGATCGTTGTTGCTGATGCTTGTTCGGCGGAAACCGCGCCGTTCATGATGCTGGGAACTCTGCTGGGAACATCACTTGTTTTTGGCAATGAGTTTTGGTAAGTTCACAATGAGGTTCAGCAGAATGAAGTTCGGTACAAAACCTCACTAAATACGACGTTTCTGCGTCACTGAACACTGAAGAACATTCTCATTTTCACGAGAAAGGACACCACAATGCTTGGTTATCGTTTTGGCGAATTTGTCCCGAATAATGACGGGAAATCGAAGTTTGAACAACTTTTGAACATGTTTATGCAGTTGCTGGTGTACACCTCTGGCGATGTGGCTGAGGCATTGCAGTGGTTGAACCAACTCGACCAACAATATGGGTTAACGGATGACGAATACGGCATGGGCGACTTCCAACGCGAACTCCGCGAAAAAGGTTATATCGAAGAGGAGCAGCCCAATACCGGCATCTTCCAACTGACGGCAAAATCGGAACAAAGCATTCGTCGCCGTTCGTTAGAGGAAATATTCGGCAAGCTAAAGAAGTCGAAAACAGGCAACCATCAAACACTCTTTTCCGGTGCGGGTGACGAACAAACCACCGACCGCCGTGACTTCCAATTTGGCGACTCGCTCGACCAAATTGCAATGACCGACTCGCTCCGCAATGCCCAAATAAATCATGGGTTAGGTGAATTTAAGTTGACCGAAGACGACCTCGAAGTTGTTGAAAATGAATATAAAACGCAGACCTCAACCGTGCTGATGATTGACATTTCCCATTCGATGATTCTTTACGGCGAAGACCGCATCACGCCTGCAAAGAAGGTCGCTATGGCGCTTGGCGAACTGATTACCACGAAATACCCGAAAGACACGTTAGATATCCTCGTGTTTGGCAACGACGCTTGGCAAGTGGAACTCAAAGATTTGCCGTACTTACAAGTGGGTCCGTATCACACCAACACCGTTGCGGGCATGGAACTCGCGATGGATATTCTCCGCCGCCGCAAAACACAAAACAAGCAAATTTTTATGATTACCGACGGCAAGCCGACGTGCCTGAAAGAAGGCGCGAAGTATTACAAAAACAGCTTCGGGCTTGACCGCAAAATCATCAACAAAACGCTGAATCTTGCGTCCCAATGTCGGCGCTTGAATATTCCCGTCACAACATTTATGGTGGCGACCGACCCGTATTTGCAACAGTTTGTCCGCGAATTCACAAAAGCAAACAACGGCAAGGCGTTCTACAGTAGCCTACAAGGGCTTGGGAATTATGTATTTGAAGATTACGTTCGCAACCGTCGCAAAACAGTGCGGTAAATTCAGCAGAAAATTACCCCAAAGCCATCCATCGCCTCACATTTTTCATTCAATCTATGAGCAGCTTAAAAACCTTAGAACTCTCTGACAGTAACTTCCTGAAATCGCTCAACGACAAATCGCTATCGCTTATTGTGTATGCGGTGTCCATCGTGATTTGTCTTGCTGTAGCGTTTTTGATGTACTTCCCACAAGTATTGGCGGTAGGTGGCGGCATCAATGTGTCGTATTTGCCAAAGTTTCACGCCTTTTTGAACGGTTCATGTGCAGTGCTGCTGGTGTTTGGGTACATTGCCGTTCGCCAGAAACGCTACAAGATGCACAAAACCTTGATGGTGACGGCATTTCTATTGTCGAGTATTTTTTTGGTCTCCTACGTAATCTACCACTCGCAAGCACCCTCGACGAAATTTGGCGGCGAAGGGATCATCCGTTTGACGTATTTCGTGATTCTGGTCACCCACATCGTGCTTGCGGCGCTTATTCTGCCGCTTGCGCTTTTCACCATCAGCCGTTCATGGCGCGGCGAGTTCGCCAAACACAAAAAAATTGCTCGCTGGACGTTCCCGATTTGGCTCTACGTGGCGGTGACGGGCGTGGTAGTGTATTTGATGATTTCGCCGTATTACAATTTTCCGCAGTGATACTCACTATCCGAGAGGTTCTTCCACGCAAAAATCCGCTGAACAGCAGCGTTCAAGCGGATTTTTACCCCCTTGATGCTCTTCTTTTTCGGCAGCCTGTCGTGTTTATGCAGAACAGATAGCCAGAAAATCATATCCACCCGATTCTTTTCACCAACCATTCCCCACAATGCGTAACATTTTAATAGCCCTCATTTTTGCGTGGTGTAGCCTCACCACGCTGTATGCACAAGATAGTATATGGAAGCGCATTGATACAAGCTGTGCAACGATAGCGGTTGTAGGTACTCGACTCTTTGCACAGTATTATTATCCCAACTGTTTCGCTCCTCGTAACATTATGTTTTCAGACGATAGAGGTATTTCATGGCGGCTCGTAACACATTCGACAAAACTTGCACCTGACATTACAAAAATAGTACGTCATCCGAAGTATTTGCTTGCTTTACCTGACTATTTTGGCGAAAAAATTCTTTACGAGCCGCCTACACTCTTACGTTCCTATACCAATGGCGCAACATGGGACTCCGTAGCTTTACCTCAAAAATATTATCAGCGTTTTAATGATTCATTAGGCGGCAATTACAGTCCTGACGATGTTACGATTAAAGACACAAGTATTTTTCTTGCTTTGAGCAAGGCATGGATATTACCTGCTGATGGTGTTGGTTTTTATGGCGGAATTATTTTGCGGTCGGAGAATGATGGTGTCATTTGGGACACAACGTACTCCGTAAAAAATGTCTTAGACGTTGATCTTTACCAACAGCGTCTTGCTGCAAACCCTTCAACAGTTCTTGCAATAAAAGCTGATCAAGCTATGGTTCAGCTATCCAATAATGACAAAGATTGGAAAATTGTAGATGGAATACCTACGCAAGGTAGATATAATCCGCTTGCCTCCAATACAAAACATTTTTTTGCTGCATATCAGCCATATTCGTCGGGAGGTAATATTACTAAAAAGGCACTGTGGCGAAGCAATAACCAAGGCACAGAATGGAGCATGATTGTGGGTGAAAATAATGAAGTCAAAGCAATAACCACAAACGATGCTCATTTGGTTGTGAGTACGCAGCAGAACGGGCTTTTATACAGTAAGGATCAAGGCACGACATGGCAGTCATTTAACAAGAGCGATAAAGATTCCTCTTATACATATATTGGTTCATTGGGAATTAGTGATGATGGATGGATATATGGCAGTGGCACTCTCAATAACGAACTGGGTATTTTTCGGCGGAAACTCCCTGCAGTTATCACGTCCGTCCGAGACGTTTCAAACGCAGAAATAACACTATTCCCTAATCCCTGTACTAATGTTGTGACAATTTCCTATAGCAAAAACGAGCAACAAGCAGTACAGATAGAATTATGTTCACTTCTTGGTCAGACAGTAGCTGTAAACGTTGATAATACTACGGTTGGCGGAAGGAAGTTTTATCCATTAGATGTTTCAGAAATACCTAACGGCACGTATTTCTTATCCATAAAAAATAGAGCAGACGTAAAAACTGTTATGCTCCAAATTATGCGATAGTAGCACAGATGGCAGATTTGGTCACAGCTACATCTGGCTACAATGCCGGATTCATCTGCTTCGTGTGGCAAACTACTTTTTTATTGTCAATGAGCGTTGGATGCGGCTTACAATGTCAATAGCATTGATGCCGTACTTGTTCACTATAACATTTCGCAGTAACATTTGTTGATTTTACGGTTTTCCACAAAAATATTTGGTGTGAAATTACAAAAAGTTGTATCTTTGTAGTCTTCTCAAAAAAATGTGTATTTCATCTTTTCAGGACGACGGTCATGGCAAAACAGCAAGCATTCGGCGATAAAGCCAAAGGAAAAGTAAAAGATACGTCAATGAACGTAAAAGTCATTAAGGGTTTTCGCTCAGAAACAGGCTCCGTGAAGTTCGTTTCGCGCTTTGTGAAAGTGAAAGACATCGCGGAAGTTGATAAAATTGACATTTCCAAGTAATTGCAATTATCAGGTATATCTTTACGTACACGACCATGAAAAAAGGCATTCATCCAAATTATCACACCATCACCGTCGTACAGACAGATGGTTCAACATTTGAAACGCGCTCGTGCTTTAAAAACGACCGTATGGTGTTGGAAATTGACTCCAAATCGCATCCGTTTTTTACGGGCAAGCAGATGTTGATTGACACTGCTGGTCGCGTGGATCGCTTTAATAAGCGTTTCGAGAAGACGCAGCAAATCCGCGATACGAAAAAAGTTCCAGATTGAATTCATTCTTCGTAGTATTTCATTTGTACTTAACATGAAAAGAACACAACGCAATCAGCAACAACCGCCCGGCGGTATGGGTGCGAATGCCTCTGGTGTGTATATCGGCGCTCGCAATAAGCGTCAAGAAACACAACAGCGAGCAAAAAAACGCCGTAACCCCCTCCGTGACTCACGGTATGTAGATTACATGGACGTAAAGTTTTTGGATCGCTATATCAACGACCAAGGCAAGATTCTTCCGCGTCGCATCACGGGCGCAACAGCGTACCAACAGCGCTTGATTGCTCAGGCTATCAAGTATGCGCGTCACCTTGCTTTAGTAAGTTTCGTTGAATACGACGTGCAATAAGCCTTCACGCTTTGTTCGTAAGTCTTTATTAAGCCCGCAATGGAACTTCCACTGCGGGCTTTTGTTTTGTTTTTTTTACAAAATGCCAATCGTAAGGACAAACTCTTTTTATTTCATCCCATTTTCTACGCTTTTATGCTTACAACGCCATCCCACCGTGTCCGTCGCATATCTATTGTTATGTGGAGTGCCTTGTTTTTTGTTTTAAGTGCTGTTCACGGCTTTTGCCAAACGCCTTCAGCTGAACAAGGTTGTTCTGAAGCAGAATGCAAAGCACACTTGCAATATTTAGCTTCCGATAAACTTTTGGGACGAATGACTGGAACAGCCGGCAACGATAGTGCTGCGATGTATATCACCCGTCATTTTAAAGCCTGCGGCTTGGAAGTACCCTTTGGGCTACAAAATTTTCTTCAGATTGTTCCACTTGTACGGATAACGCCGCCCAAAACGGGGAAGATTATACTTGGCGGCGACACCGCCACAATTGGAAGCACATTAATACCTCTTTTTACATATTCCATGCGGATAACTTCTCAAGCGGTGTATGTAGGCTTTGGCGTTGTGGATTCGTCAAAAAACCGTGATGATTACAAAGGCGTAAATGTGCGCGGCAAATTTGTTGTTGTGAAATACGGCTCCAACGATAGTTCTTCTCTTCAGCAAGGTGCTGGTTTTGTTGCGGGCAAACGCCGAATTGCCGCTGAACGAGGTGCATTAGGCGTTATAGAACTTATCACAAGCGGCGGTTCGTTTGGGTGGGGCATGATTCAACAATTTATGGGCAACCCGCGCCCCCAACTTGCCGAAGCGTTCGACGAAAACCCCGCATCAAAGATCGGTTCTTTTATGATCAATGATAATAGCAAAAAAATTGTGACTGCGTTGGAAAAAAATCCACAGACGAGTATCATCGCAATCACTGATGGTTCGACGCTTGAACGTCCAATATCGTACAATGTGATTGGTATTATCAAAGGCACAGACCCAAAACTCCGCAATGAGCATGTTATGCTATCGGCACACTTCGACCATGTTGGCACGACAAATCGTCCGGGTTTGAAAGATACGATTTACAACGGGGCGCGAGATAATGGCATGGGTACGACGGCTCTACTTGGGGCAGCAAAGGCAATTTCCAACAAACCGTTGGCACGGTCGGTTATTGTCGCAGCATGGACGGGCGAGGAGATGGGTTTGCTTGGCAGTCGCCACTATGGATTGCATCCTGTTATGTCGCATGATAAAATTATCTACAACCTTAATGCCGACGGTGCAGGATTTAGCGACACAACACTTGTAACGGTTATTGGGCTTGACCGCACGAGTGCCGAGCCGCTTATCCGACAAGCCGCGAAAGCACAAGGTTTGACGGCAATTCTCGACCCAGCACCAGAACAAAATCTTTTTGACCGTTCGGACAATGTGAGCCTTGCAGAAAAAGGCATCCCCGCACCAACGTTTTCACCGGGCTTTCGGGCGTTTGACGCAGAAATTGGCAAGTATTATCATCAGCCAGCAGATGAAGCAGGCGAAGACTTCAATTTTCGGTATCTCACGCGCTATGTGAATGCGTTTGTGGGTACGGCACGGCTTATTGGCGACGCAGCCGATCGCCCACGCTGGAAAGTAGGCGATAAATACGAGTCGGCATTCAAGAAGTTATATGGCGAAAAATGATGGACGATCGAAGAACTATTACGCAGATTTTACACATACAAACGTTCTTCGGTGGCGGCGTGCTAAGAATTTTTCATAATTTTGCGGACTTTGATTTACTTTGCATTCCATTTTAGCAACAATTCTATACTATGCAACGCAATACCATCTCGAAATTCATGGAGGAGCATTTCCTCCACTTTAACGGGGCAGCCCTTGTGGATGCAGCCAAAGGCTACGAAAAGCATCTTGCTGAAGGCGGCAAAATGATGATTACGCTTGCTGGTGCCATGAGTACCGCCGAACTTGGCAAAACGCTGGCAGAGATGATTCGCCAAGACAAAGTACAAATCATTTCTTGCACGGGAGCAAACCTTGAAGAAGACATTATGAACCTCGTGGCGCACTCACATTACAAGCGTGTGCCACATTACCGCGACCTCAGCCCGAAAGACGAGTGGGAATTGCTCGAAGGCGGCTTCAACCGCGTAACGGACACGTGCATCCCCGAAGAAGAAGCATTCCGCCGCATTCAAAAGCACATCCACAAGCAGTGGAAAGGCGCTCAAGACGCAGGCGAGCGCTTCTTTCCGCATGAGTTTATGTATAAAATGTTACTCTCCGGCGAGATGGAGCAATACTACGAGATTGACCCGAAAAACTCATGGATGATTGCCGCAGCGGAGAAGAATCTCCCCATAATCGTGCCGGGTTGGGAAGACTCCACGATGGGCAATATCTTTGCGTCGTATTGCATCAAAGGTGAGTTGCAGCCATCGGTGATGAAGTCGGGCATTGAGTACATGATGTGGCTCTCGAAGTGGTATATTGACAATTCGCCGGGCAAGGGCGTTGGTTTTTTTCAAATCGGTGGTGGTATTGCAGGGGATTTCCCGATTTGCGTTGTGCCAATGCTGTACCAGGATATGGAGATGACCGACATCCCGTTTTGGAGCTATTTTTGTCAGATTTCCGACTCGACCACAAGCTATGGTTCTTACTCCGGCGCAGTTCCGAACGAAAAAATTACGTGGGGAAAATTAGACATTGATACACCAAAATTTATCGTCGAGTCGGACGCAACTATCGTTGCACCGCTTATCTTTGCGTGGCTATTGAATATGTGATGCAGGAATATGGGATAAAACACTTTGGTTTGCAACAGCCAGCATAGGCACTGAAATATTTTGCTTGAACAGTTATATCGGATGCATCGAAACAAGGTTTTGTAGGTCACGGTAAAGGCTTGAAGATAGGCGCACAACTGATGAATGTTTTTCATACAGAGGGTTTTTCCTATAAATGCGATTATTCCTTGTTTGTAGGATAACCTGCCAACGTAATACCAACTACACTATGCGCTATCCTCAATTTTTCGTCTTCGACATCGAAACAGCCGCCGAGCCATGGGAATCCTTTGATGAAGCACAACAAGAATATCTGATACGTGCTGCCAAAACAGACGAAGAACGCGATAAAAAAATCCGCGAATTGGCACTTTCGCCTTTCACCTCGCGCGTGGTGTGTATCGGCATCACCGTCATGGAATGGACGGGTAAAGGCGAGGCGACCCTTGTCAAACAAGGCGCTTTGTTGCTGGATGAATCTCTTCCCGACGGCAAAGAACGCCGCGAAAATCTTGCAGGCGGGATTCACGCCGTTGTCTCGAACGAAGCACGACTTTTGACCAGTTTTTGGAAAATGCTCGATAAATACTTCGACACGTCGCACCTCGTCACGTTCAACGGCATGGAATTCGACGCACCGTTTTTGATGCTGCGTTCGGCAGCGTGCGGCGTTCGCCCGTCACGCCCGATTGCTGCTGGCAAACCCTGGGAAATCAAAGAAAAGCACGTTGATTTACTCAAAGAACTCACTCTCCACGCCTTCAGCAGCGGCAACACGGGAGCCAACCGCAAGTATAACTTCGACTTTTACGCACGCGTGTTTGGCATCGAATCGCCCAAGGCGCAGGGCGTTCACGGCGGGAATGTGGCGGAGTTCTATGCTGAAGGGCGCATCAACGAAATTGGCGAATATTGCATGCGCGACGTGCAAGCGACATGGGAGCTTTTCCAGAAATGGCATCAATATTTACATTTTGGCGGATAGTCAGCACGGAATTTATACAGAAGGCGGGGAAGCCGGCAGTTCCACAATAAACGTCGCGCCTTTGCCTAACTCTGATTCGCACCACACGCGCCCGTGCATGACTTCCACAAGTTTTTTCACAATCGAAAGCCCCAACCCTGTCGAATGCTCATCGCCGGTTGGTTGCGCTGACAGCCGCGCAAATTTGCCAAATAGTTTCCGCATATCATCCGGCGAGATGCCCGGACCTTCGTCCTTCACGGTTATCAAGGAACAATTATCTGCCAAAGATAATCCAGCCCGTTGTTGATACGCATGAATTATAGACGGCTCTGCTATGACGGAAACACGGACGTTGGAGTGATGCGGAGAATACTTTACGGCGTTCGAGACCAAATTGTCCATAATCTGCATAATAGCACGCTCATCGGCGAAGACGAACGCTTCCGATTGCATCGGCTCAAAATGTACGACAATCTGCTTGGCAGCTGCTGGGTTGCGATAGCTGTCTGCGGCTCCCCATACGACTGGCACAATGTCGAACCTTATACAATCAAGCGGCATTTTGCCGGATTCAAGTGCGTTTACATCGAGGAGATTCGTCACCAAGCCCAGCATTCGGTCAGCAGTGTGCATCATCTGTTCGGCGAGCTGTGCATTACTCAATTTACTCTGGAAATTAGGCTGCACAAACATCTCCGCAATCAGGCGTACTGTACTAATCGGGTTTTTCAAGTCGTGGGCAACAATACCCATCAACTCGTCCTTTTCGTGGTTCAATTCTTCCAATAGACGATTTTTCTCATCCAGCTGCGTATTGCGCTCCGAAAGCTCCACATTCACCCGCTGAATCTTTGCTGACTGGTACTCTAATAAGTCTTTTTGGTGGAGAATCTCTTGCACTTGACGGCGTTTATCCTCATACACCATGTCCATCGCTTTGAACACATCGGCGTAGATGTCGCTCTCCGGCACACTCGGCGAGTCTAACGTGTCAAATTCGTTGTCAGAAATTTTTGCAAGCATAGAGTAAATCTGCTCAATGCGCTGTTGATGATAAGCTTGCGTCGTCAATGGCTCGTGCTGTTTTTGCGGCGAATCTTTGGATAAATCCGTCGCGGCAGCGGCAAATGTGGCAAGAATTGCATCGAAGGCTTCTTCAAACGAGGTGCAAAACGTCAGGCGTTCCGGCGCGAATGCCTCCGGCAAAAACGGACGTGCTAATTTGGCAGACGTACGGATAATTGGCGAGACAACAAGGTATTGATGCACAATCGCCGTAGCGGTGGCAAGCCATTGAAAATGCTTTGCCGATAGTTTCCGTGCCTCGACCGTGCTTTTTTTTACACCACGACCATCTATCAGCAGATAAAATGGCATTGTTTCGCCGCCCATTTCGCGGACAATACGCTCCACAAGGCTTGTTGTGGCTTGCACCGTAGTTCCGCTTGCCTGTTCGCCAACAACAATATCCACCAAAATTACGCCCTCCACCAAAAACGTCGTCTGACGCTGGGTCAGATGGACGTATTGCCAGTGCGGGGGCTGGATTTTCCGCAGCTTTAATCCTTTATACTCGACATACTCGAGTGAAAATTTCCACTGTTCCTCAAAAAATGGATTGCTCGGAAAACGAAGTGTTGTATTCGTACTTTCGCCTGTGGGCAACGACTGATGCGACACCTGTGGCGGCTGTGTTATGTTATATTCTGTCGGTTCCGCAAACCGTTGAAGAATATCGGCAATACCTTCGCCAAAACTATTCACAACGGTAATAGCCCGAAACGCTGCTGGAGCAAAGGGTTTTGACAATTGAAGCATCACGCGCACAACGGGGTTGATGAACAGATAACATTCCCATTTACCCACCGCTTGCTGATAAAACTCAGCCGCAACCTTCCGTGACTCCATTGTGGCTTTGCGGACATTGTAGGCATCCGAAAACAGAATTGCTCGATTACCCTCACCATCCATGATGCCCATATCACGCGCCACTTGCCAGACGAGTTCTACCGCATGGCGCGTTCCTGCACCATCCGGTACGCCAATTGCCGTTTCCACCATAATATTTCCTTCCAACACAAACACAACATCGGTAAACTCCGACGTTTCAAGCCGCCAGTGCGACAGTTCTACTTTCCGCAACCGAAGTCCGACCGTATCGTAATACTGCGGATTTTTTGCCCATTCCTCCTCGAAGCGTGGATTGTGTGGGAAATGATACGTGGCGGGGTATAGCTTGTGAAGGCTTTCTATATGGCTCTTCTTCGAGCGCCTCGCAGCAAAGAAGCGTTGTAGCATGGTCGTATTGTTTGGCGGAAGCGCTCTACAGCTTCTCCCGCCTGAAGTAAGTCAATGACTGAAACAAAAACTATTGTTGGGCTTTCCTCCGTAGCCTGTACAGCAAGACAATATAGGATATGTCGAGTACGAACACAAGCGTTGCAAGCGTGAGCAATACGTAATTTTTAGAGTCCGCCAAAAAGAAGAAGACCGTCACACACGCCGTGCCGAACCATTTCAGCCATGCGGTTGCTTTGGAAAATTCTAACTCCTGATACCGTTGCAAATACTGGATGATGTACAACATCGAAATGCCGAAATTTAACATGTAGGCCGAAAAACCCCCAAGCCGCCCTATAGGTTGCACCATGACCATAAACGGAATATTATCCAATCCCGTTTCGGCAATCGCGTAGATGATAAAAAACCATATCACGAGCAAGATAGCCAGAATGGGTTTGTAATACTGACGAATAATTGGTGTTTGTATCTGTTTATCGCCATCCTTCAGCAAGAGCCAAAAAATGTAAATATCCAAAACAAACCACGCCCGCGTTCCCCACACAAATAATAGCCCAAGATTGATGTGTTGGGCATAGATAGTGCTGTATAAGCCTTCCCAAATGAGATTGCCACACGCTATAAAAAACGGCATCTCCACAAATTTGTATTTCCGGGCGTGTACGATAACACCAATGTATGTCCCCACCCAGCCGATGGTGGAAATTAGCACTAATGCGATTTGAAGCGGTGTGTAGATGTCCGTATTGAGCCAAGGCATAGATGATTCCTATCGTTTGGAGTGTTTGTGACCATTGCTGTTTTTGTTTTTCCGATGCCCGATTTTGCGAAACCGCCGTTTGCTGTCCCAACTATCCGTGAGCGAAAGCGGAATGTCAAACTGGACTTGTTTGTAATCATTGTTGGCATATACCATTCCTTGAATAAAGGTCGTACCAAGCGCTCCGACGAGCCATTTGAGCAACACACCTTTTTGCTGAAACCACCCGAATAGCACAAAAATGCCCTTAACGAGGTAAAACTTCAGTTTTGAAAAAAAGCCCGATGGTGTACGGACGTTTAAAATGTTGGAAAGATTTTTCCCCTGCACAGCGCGTTCATCCACAAACATCTGTACGAAAAGCGGTGCAATCCCCGTAAAAAACCATTGAAAGGGCTTGGGCATGATATATTCAATAAAATCAATGCACGTCTGTGTTAGCTCCGCATTTTCTTTCGTGGAACCCGCTTGGTGTTCTAAAATTGCAAAGTGTAGCGCCACACTATCATCGTAGGTGGCGGGAATCAAACCATCATGCAACCCCATAATGTGTCCGATAACCTCCCAACAGTGCATATAACCATCAATTTGCTCCGCGTCCAATGTAATGCCCAGCATTCGCAAACCGCTCACGATAGATGACGAGAAGGTGGTAAGCGTTATTGCCATGTCTTCTTGATTGATAGGTTCGCCATACAGCGCGGTGTCCCACCTTTTTTGCTTGGCATAACAACGAATCGCGGCGTGAATCAGTCGAATCTTCCCTGCCGTGACAATGCCCTTACCCTCCGATGCAAAGCCATCTTCCGCCATCACGTTCAGCACAAACTGCAATGTCTCCATCACACGCTTTGTCAGGCGTGGTGGAACGTTCTTTTGTGTTTTTATTGCACCCGGCATGTCAAGCCGCTTGGTCTCGTACAGCACGTGTGCGCCGCGCCAGCAGGCGTAGCACTCTGGCAGGGACTTACACAGCAGGATAATACAGATTTCGATGCCGTATTCGGTGAATACCTTTTGTCCACGCTGTGCTCGTTCGGGGTCGAACCATGGCGGCAGGAGCGTGGGCGCAGTATAATATTGGCGAAGGTTGTCTGGTAAATGCTGCTTGATAGATTCCATTGAACCATTATAGAGCAAATTCTCCAAAAGCTCATTAAATTCGTGCTGTTTACCCGCGCCGATAATTATCCCCACAAGCGCATCTGCCTCACTGTCCGCCAAGGCGCGTTGTGCCTCAAGAAATTCAGGCGTAATATCCATCTTGTTCAATACTTCTCGATACGATGCAGCATTCATGTAGATTTGGGGTTTCTGGTTTTGATTATGTCATCGGTACGATTTATTCTCACGCTTCGTGTGAGATTTCCGTCAACTGCGGTTCGTGCAAAGGCGCGTAAAGTGCCATCAACACACGTTCTGGCGACATTGGAGCTTTGATGGCAATCTGCCCGGTACCCATGCGAAATGCCTTGATAGCATTCATCAGTGCAAAATACGCCCCAATCCCGTACATAAACGGCGGTTCACCGACAGCTTTGGAATTCATAATGCCCATTGGGTTCATGGAATGCTCCAAAAAGCGAACATCCATCCGGGGTGTGGAATGCATATCCGGCACTTTGTAGGTGGAAAGCGCATCGGTGAGCAAACGCCCCTCCTTTGAATATATAACCTCTTCCATCGTCATCCAGCCGATGCCCTGAGCAATTGCGCCCTCCGCCTGCCCCAAATCCACCACGCGGTTAAAACTCTGACCGAAATCATGCACCGCTTGAACGTTGTCTATCGTGTACGTACCACGCAGACAATCAATGGTCGCCTCAATAATAGCTGTACCATAGACGTGATACGCAAACGGATGCCCTTTCATCGTTGTTTTGTCAAAGTGAATGCGTGGCGTGGCGTACTGCGCCTGCTCGGAGAGCTTTACGCGCTTAAAGAATGCAGCTTGTATAAGATTGTTCCACGAAAGCGCTGTTTTCGCGCCATTGTGGTGAACAAATTCCTCCCGAAGCTCAATGGAATCATGTTCCTGAGCGTTCAATTCCTCACGTGCCGTCAGCAGCAGGCGCTTTAGGATTTCCTCACAGGCAAGTTCTGTCGCTTTGCCGTTTAGATCCGCTCCAGCACTTGCAGCGGTGGGCGACGTGTTCGCTGCACGGCTTGTATTCGTGGTTTGCACCTTCACACGATGCGGCGGCAGCGAAAAAATCGTCATCGCCGTTTGCGCGATTTTTGTATTCACTCCTTGCCCCATTTCGACCGCACCAGTGCTGACACTCACACTTCCATCGGAATACACATGCACCAGCGCCGAAGCCTGATTCATCATGGTGTTCGTGAAAGAAATCCCGAAACAAATTGGCATCACAGCAACGCCTTTTTTATGCCATTTGTTTGAAGCGTTAAATTCATGAGCCTTTTGATAGATGCCCGCAACATCAAACGCCTTCTCCGCATCGTTCCAGGTGCGGCGAGCGTTGCAGCGTTCCGTTACCTGACCGTAGGGAAATGTGTCGCCTTCTTGAAGCAGATTTTTTGCCTGAATCGCGCTTGCATCCACACCGAGCGCCTCGGCAGCACGGTAAATAGCGGCTTCCACCAAAAACATCCCTTGTGGACCACCAAAACCGCGAAATGCTGTATTCGGCGGAACATTCGTGCGGCAGGAATAGCCTGTTGCACGAACGTTTGGAATATAATAACTGTTCACACAATGAAAAAGCGTTCGGTCAAGCACCGCCGGCGAAAGGTCTGCCGCCGCACCTGCATCTTGGTAGAACGACACTTCGAGCGCCAAAATTTTGCCATCTTTCGTCAGACCAATTTTAAAATCGGACGAGTACGGATGACGCTTTCCTGTCATTCGCATATCCTCTTGACGCGGCAGCACGAGCTTGACAGGACGATTCAGCTTCAGCGCCGCAAGCGCTGCCATCACCGCCCACGGCGTTGCTTGGTCTTCTTTGCCGCCAAACCCCCCGCCCAAACGCAACACATCCACTTCAATCAAGTGCATTGGAAGCCCAAGCACCTTTGCGGCCGCACGTTGCACGGCAGTTGGTCCTTGCGTGGAGGAAATAATTTTTACGCCACCGCCTTCTGTGGGTATAGCAAGCGCTCCTTGCGTTTCGAGATATAAATGCTCCTGTCCGCCATTTTCAGCCGTACCTTCCACAACTACGTCACACGCAGCCCAGACAGCATCAACATTTCCGCATTCCATTGTGCGGGGCGGCATAATCAACTCGCCTTGGGCGGCAGCCTCGCGCGGGTCGGTTATCACAGGTAATGGTTCAACTTCACACTCAATGTACTGTGTGGCTTCGCGGGCGAGGACGGCACTTGTTGCGACAACAACGGCAACGGGCTGTCCCCAAAAATGCACGTCGTGTTCTGCCAAAAGCGGCTCGTCGGGAATAATACCGCCAATCTGGTTTTCGCCGCCTCGTTGGAGAATGTCTTCAGCCGTTAGCACTGCAACAACACCTTTGCAAGCAAGCGCCGGAGAAGTGTTCAGCCGTTTTATGTGTCCATATGCGGCTCGTGCGTAAAACACCACCGCATAAAGTGTTCCTTCGGGCGGTGTGAGGTCATCTAAAAATTGAGAGCGCCCACATACGTGGCGGGCTGCATCGAAGTTTTTGTCTGTTTTTTGTGTTTGCAATTTCATACAATCGCCTCCACATCAAGAAGTTCTGGAAACAACGTCATAAAATGAGCATACATCAGCTGCCGGAGCAACAGCCGCTTGTATTCAACGCTGCCGCGTGCGTCACTGATGGGTGTAATTTCTGAACACGCCACTTTTGCCGCTTCCTGCGCGGTTTCTGGCAGAATCGTTTTGCCGACAAGATACTCGGCTGTACGAGCGAGATACAGCGGCACAGGCGCAACACCACCCGCCGAAGCGTGTGCATCCTGAATCACGCCGTCCTTCACACGCAGTTGCAGAGCAGAGTTCACGCTGGCAATGTCCAAATACGTTCGTCGTGAGACTTTTTCGTACGTAAAAAATGTATGTTCATCCGGAAGCTGGCTCGGCAGCCGGAAACGCAACGTTTCCACGATTTCGTCCGCGTGTTTGTCAAGCGTTTTATACGCTTTGTAAAAGTTTCGGAGCAAGACGTGACGGTGTTCGTCGGATGGCGAACGGAGTATGATTTCGGCGTTGAGTGCAAGCAAAATTACCGTCATGTCACCAATCGGCGAGGCGTTGGTGATATTGCCGCCAAGTGTGGCGCGGTTGCGAATAGGCGTTGAAGCAAACAGCTCCAAAAAGCCGTGCATTTGGGGAAG
>JANYIG010000358.1 GCA_025358765.1 Candidatus Kapaibacterium sp. | reverse complement strand
CACGAGCAACAGTAATTCCGGCGAAGGCAGTTGTGAAGCCATAAGCGCCGGTTTGCGGAAGATGCCGGAACCAATCACAGAGCCGGTGATAATCGCAACCGTTGTAAACAGACCTAACGTGGGAATGAGCGATGTTGAAGGTTTGGAAGATAATTGCGAAGCGGATGATACAGAAGATTCGGACGAAGGGCGCATGAATACTAAAGGATGAGGAATGAAAAATAGTAATGAACTTCAGACAGAATGACTAATCTATGCGGTTCTATGCAGCAAAACCACTCTCGAAAAATTCTAATACTTCGATGAGCGCTATCGCTTCATCATCACCTTCAAGGCGGACAGTAAGCTCGGAATTATGCTCGGCGGCAAGCGTCATCACGCCGATGATACTTTTTGCATTGACCGAAAAACCACCGCGTGACAGGAAAATATCAGACTTGAATTTTGACGTGATTTTGACGAGCATGGCAGCAGGACGTGTATGCAAGCCCTCGCGATTCTTGATTTTGACAATGTATTCAATCATAGATGTTTATTCGCATTTTTAGTACCCAACGGATTTGAGCGCAGAGGCTGACGAAAACCGTCAAGAGAGAGCAGAGAATCAAGAACAGGTAAAAAGATGTTATTTCCAAACTCAGCGCCCTCTGCACCTCTGCGGTCATTTCATCGAAAAGCGTTCGGTACTGAAGTATTCGCATTAATAATTTCGCTCAAGCAGCATTATCGAAAACTGCTCCAGCATCCGGCGACCACGCTCGTTCGATAAAACCGCCAATTCACCATGCGCTTCACGTGTAAGGCGCTCCACTGCTTGCCGTGCGTCATCGAGGATGCCATTCCGCTTGAGCAAATCGCACATCCCACGAACATCTTCCTTCGGCAACCCGCGTTCACACTCAAATCGCTCAAGCAAGGCTTGGTCAAATGAATTCAACAACGAACGTTTTTCCACAGCACGGATAATCAGATATGTTTTTTTGCCTTCGATAATGTCGCCACCAAACGTTTTCCCAAATTCCGGCACCACAGCCGTTGCATCAAGCAGGTCATCTAAAATCTGGAATGCTTGCCCAAGCGCCACTGCGTAATGTTTGAGCGCGTTGATTTCTGCGTCCGTACCATTGCCGATGAGCGCACCAACTTTGACGGCAAGTTCCAGCATCTTCGCGGTTTTGAGTTCAATCATGCGAAGATATTCTTCTAACGTCACAGAGGCAGCATCTTGAAATTCCAAATCAAACGCCTGTCCTTCGCACACCTCGACAACCCCTGTTGTCAGCGCTTCGACGATTTCTGCCAGACGGTCAAGTTTGCTGGAACGAAGCATCGTTCGGTACGCAAGCGCCATCATGCAGTCGCCGGAGAGAATCGCAGCACTTTCGTTCCATTTTTTATGAACAGTTGGTCGCCCTCGCCGCACTTCAGCTTTGTCCATAATGTCATCATGCACAAGGGTGAAATTATGCAAAATCTCAACGGCAATACCACCAAGTATTGCGTCATCGCCGTTGCCGCCGACAGCATCACAACTCATCATTGCGAGTACAGGACGCACACGTTTTCCGCCACTTGCCAGCACGTAGCGTATTGGTTCATAAAGCGTGGCAGGATGTTGTTCGAGAATTACGGTTTCAAGCGATTTCTCGACTGCACGTTTATATTCGCTGTATGTTGATTGAAATTCCGTGATATGTCATTAAAAAAGTGAGAACCTATGCAATAAGCAGAAAATTTCCTAATGAATAACCGTATCCGGCTGCGCTTGCACTGAAGCGAACAAGGAACAAGCTCCCTTCCGTGCCTCCGTGATTCCGTGCCTGGTCTTTCCAAGTTGACATCTTATTTTTTTTGGGCAATCCCTCTATGGATACTCCGCACATAGAGGCAATATCACAAAAAAATAATCACAAAAAAACGCGGGCAGAACAAATGTGTTCATATTCCCGCGTTTAATATTAAAACCGCTTCTCAATCAAAATCAATTACTATGATTTTACGGTTTCCACAAGTTTTGCAAACGCTGCTGGCTCGTGCATGGCGATGTCAGCGAGCATCTTGCGGTCAATGGTAATATTTTTTTGCGCCATAGCGTGCATCAAGCGTGAATACGTTGTGTCGTGCATCCGTGCAGCCGCGTTGATACGGGTGATCCAGAGACTACGAAACGTGCGTTTTTTCGCTTTACGGTCACGATACGCATACTGCCAGCCTTTTTCGATGTGGTGCTTGGCAATGGTCCACACTTTACTACGCGCACCCCAGTATCCTTTTGCATGCATGAGCATGTTTTTACGGCGTGCACGTGAAGCTACTTTGTTCTTAGAACGAGGCATATAGCTTACTTCTTCCTAAATAAATGAATTGTGTGAGATGAATTAAAACAGCAAACAGAAACAATCAATATGCTTGTACATATTTGCTTGAGCGCTTACGAAGCGTTATGCACTTTATGCAAGAGCGAGCAATTGTTTAATACGATGTTCATCTGAAGTATGAACAAGTGCAGATTGGCGCATATTGCGTTTCCGTTTTGGGCTTTTTCCAACAAGGATGTGGCGATGAAACGCCTTTTTGCGGCTAATTTTGCCGCTTCCTGTGATGCGGAACCGCTTTTTTGCGGAACCACTAACTTTCATTTTTGGCATCGGAGTATCGTCAATTAGAAATGAAAAATAAAATTACAAATTTCAGGTTTTACGTTTTTGAAGCTACTCTGGCTTTTTCGCAGCCACAGGTTTTGCAGCCGCAACGGGAGCTTTCTCTTTTTCCTTCTTTTCCGGCGAAAGAATCACCGCACAGTTGTTGCCTTCCATTTTGATCTCTTGGTCAACTTTGGAAATATCGTCCAACTGAGCAACAAAGCGCCTGAGCAACTCAATCCCCAGAGCCGAGTGGACAATTTCCCGTCCGCGAAAGAACACCGTTGCCTTCACTTTATCGCCTTCGAGCAAGAACTCGCGGGCGTGGCGCGTTTTGAAGTCGAAATCATGCGTATCAGTTGCTGCTTTGAAGCGAATTTCCTTCAATTGCTGCTGATGCTGATTCTTCTTCTGGAGCTTCTCGCGCTTCTGATGCTCGTAGCGAAATTTACCAAGGTCAATAATCTTACAAACCGGAGGATCGGCTTTCGGAGCGATTTCGACCAAATCCACCCCGCGTTCTGTAGCAATACGACGAGCTTCTTCAGAACTCATAATGCCTAACATTTGCCCTTCTTCATCCACAACGCGAATTTGGCGAGCATCTATTTCCTCATTCACACGAACACCTAAGTCGTGCTTTTTTGGCGGCGGTCGCCGCGTACTTCTAAAAACCTCGTAAACAATCCATAATTCATTTCTTGTACCACTGTCGAATTAATGATACTTGGGTAAATTTAGAAGT